>JBIOUY010000288.1:0-24543 GCA_044867445.1 Gemmatimonadales bacterium | reverse complement strand
GGCGGAGCCGCGGGCTCGACATCAACGCGGCGTGCGGGCAGCTGATCACCGAAGTGAGAAGGAAGAAGGGAGAAGTAAGAAGTGAGAAGAAGAGGTGACGGTGACAGGTGAGGAAGTGAGAAGTGAGCAGTGAGAAGTGAGCAGTAAAAATCAAGATGGGCCTCATCCTGAGCCCTTCGACAAGCTCAGGACAGGCTCCGCGAAGGACCTTGTGGGGCTATCTCGGACGCTAGACAGGTACCGGGACCCCCTCTTACCAGATCCCTCGGTGCGCTCGGGATGAGGAGCCCTTCTACTCCTCACTCCTCACTCCTCACTTCTTACTTCTCACTTCTTACTTCTCACTTCTCACTTCTGACTGCAGTTCACCCCGTCGCTCCGAATCCCGCCGCGATGCAGTTGATCGAGAGCAGCAGGGCAGACAGCAGTTCCTCCTGGCTTCGATCGCCACCCGATTCCCGGAACCGGCGGACCAATTCCACCTGCTGCCTGGACACCTGATTCAGAGTCGGCAGTCGACGGACCAGCCGGCGGCGGAACCGCGGGAAGCGCTCCGCCAGCTCCGTCCCGCCGCTGATCCGGAGCACCGCCTCCACCGTCTGCCGGTATTCCTCCTCAATCCTGCCGAACACAGCATCCCGCGCAGAGGTATCCGGCACCAGGTCGGCGTACTCTCGGGCGAGCTCCAGGTCCACGTAGGACAGAGTCTTCTCCACCTCGTCCACGATGAGGCGGAACAGCCGAGAATCGTTGTACATCCGATTGAGCAGCGCACTCCCGCGTTGGCCTCGCACCTGGAGAAAGGTCAGGATACCGCTCCCCACGCCGTACCAACCAGGCACGAAGTGCCGGTTCTGGGACCAGGCGAACACCCAGGGAATCGCACGCAGATCGCTGAGCGACCGGGCCCCGAATCGGCGGGCCGGTCGGGAGCCCAGATTGAGCAGCGAGATCTCCTCCAGCGGGCTCGCCGCCTGAAAGTAGGGCAGCAGTCCCGGGTCATCGATCAGCGAGCGATAGGCCGCCTGCGCCGCTCCGGAGAGCGCCTCCATCGCCTCGTCGAACTCGGCCGTGGGCGCCAGCGCCGCTTCCCGCTCCGACTTCAGACTGTGCTCGAAGACACTAGCTGCCAGAAGCTCGATCTGATACTGCGCGGTGCCCCGGTTGGCGTACTTGAATGACACCACCTCGCCCTGCTCGGTGATCCGCATCCGCCCCTGAATCGAGCCCGCAGGCTGAGCCGCGATCGCCCGACCGGTCGGCGCCCCCCCGCGGCTCACCGAGCCCCCTCGTCCGTGGAAGAAGGCAATCGGGACCCCGCACTCCTTACCGAGCCGAGTGAGCTTGATCTGCGCTTTATAGAGCTCCCAGTTGGAGGTGAGAAAGCCTCCGTCCTTGTTGGAATCGGAGTACCCAATCATCACCTCCTGAATCCCGCCCTGGGAGCGCACGCTTCGTCGGACCAGCGGGACGTTCAGCAGCTCCTTCATGATTGCAGGAGCCCGCTGAAGATCCTCGATAGTCTCGAACAATGGCACGATGGGGAGAGTGCAGCTCTCTCTGCCGGCGGTATCGGCAAACAATCCGCCGAGCTTGGCGAGCACATACGCGCCGAGCACGTCGCTCACGCTCCGGGTCATGCTGAGGATGAAGGCGCCGAATGCTTCCCGATCGACCTCGGCACCAAGCTCGCGCACCAGACGGAACATCCCGAGGGTCTCGGCCGCGCCGGGCGAAAGCTCCGGAGGCGCCGTGTCGCGCTGGAGTGGGCGGGCCAGCTCACTCGCAAGCCATCCACGCCAGGCCTCCGAGCCCGCATCGGGCGGTTCGCTACCCTGCGTCGCGGCTGCGCTCCACAGCTCGGCAAGCGCAGCGTTGAGCTTGGTCGTGTTATCGCGAACGTCGAGGTGCACCGTGCAAAACCGAAAGGCCTCAACCTCGCGACGAATTGGCCGGATCAGGGCTGAGGCGAGCTCCTGGCGTCCGGCTTCACCCAATTCACCCTCGATCAGCTTGACGTCGGCCATCAATCCATCCGCGGAGGAGTAGCCCTCCGGCCCGCACCGAGTCTCACCTCGTTCGCTGGTGGCAATCATTGCATCCAGGCGGCGCAGCATGCACACCAGGTATTGCCGGAAGATCTCTCCCGGATTCCGAGCGGCGATATCGTCACCCTCGCCGGTCGCGCCGAGCTCGCGCTCCAGCGCCTGGCGAAATCGATCGCTTACCGGTATCGCACGTTCGGTGATGCTCAGCGTTCGTAGCAGCTCCGAGAGCCGGCGATGATACCGCCTCAAAGCGGTCAGCCGATTCTCCAGCAGCGTGTTCCGAGTCACCTCGTTGGTGACGAACGGATTGCCATCCCGGTCGCCCCCGATCCAGGAGCCGAACTGAAAGAAGGATGGGAGCACGAACGATTCGCCGGGGTAATCCTGCGCGAGCACCCGCTCGATCTTTTCCAGCAGATCGGGGACGGCTTCGAAGAGGGTCTCATTGAAGAAGTGCAGCCCCCAGAAGACCTCCTGGGGAACCGTGGGCTTGGCCAGGCGAAGTTCGCCGGTGAGCCAGAGGAGCTCGATCTCGTTGCGGAGACCCTGAACCAGGCCCTGCCTCTCCCGCGGCGTCCATCGAGGGGATTCCAGATCCACCAGCCGACGATAGATCCGGCGATGCTTCTCAAGGACGGTGACCCGCTTGGCTTCGGTCGGATGGGCCGTGATGACCGGCCGCACCCGCAACACCTCCAGCAAGCTCCGGATCGCATCTGCGGTAACGCCGGCCTGTGCAGCGCTCGAGATGACCTGGGCAAAGGTCCCCTGCACGTGGTCCAGCCCGCGCTCCGCTTCGATCTGACGCCGGCGACGCATTGCCGCGTTCTGCTCCGCAATACTCAAGAGCTGAAACCAGATCCCCTGCACCTGAAGCGCTCGGGCAAGAAGCTCGGGACTCAGCTCCCCAGGTGGACGCTCCCCCCGCAAGACCGGCTCTACTTCGGGAGCGCGCTGGCGCACCAGACCCAGGAGAAGCCCGGAGAGAAGCTCGGCCACCTCGGTTGCATAGGCCGCCGCGCTGGCCGCTGCGGGATCCGCCGACTCCGGGAGTGCCGCTGCGGAAAATGGCTCGAGGGCCGCCTGGGTCACACGACGCGGTCTCGGAGTGGAGCGCCTTTGAAGAAGAGGCGAAGGTTTTCCAGTGCCCGGAGGCCCATGGCAACCCGGGTCTCCCGCGTGGCGCTGCCGAGGTGGGGGAAGAGCACCACGTTCTCCATGGCCAACAGGGCCGGAGTGACTTGGGGCTCGCGCTCATAGACATCGAGGCCGGCGCCAGCCAGGCTCCCTGCCTGAAGCGCGTCCACCAGGGCCGCTTCATCCACCACGTCGCCTCGGGCGGTGTTGATCAGGAAGGCGTCCCGGCGCATCAGGGCCAGGCGATCCCGGTTCATGAGGTGGCGGGTCTCGGGGTTTGCGGGACAGTGCAGCGAAACGAAATCGGCGCGCTGGAGCACATCCTCCAGCCGGGGCAGCTGCTCGGCACCGAGCGAGCGCGCCACCTCGGGTGGGGGTGGATAAGGGTCATGAAAGATCACCTTCATGCCGAACCCACCGTGGGCCCGCTGAGCCACCGCCCGCGCAATGCGCCCCATCCCTACCAGACCAAGGGTCTTCCCACTCACCTGGGTGCCGAGCATGTGCGTCGGCCGCCATCCCGACCACGCGCCCCCACGGACGTGCCGCTCACCCTCGCCGGCCCGCCGAGCAACCATGAGGAGCAGGGTCATAGCGACGTCCGCGGTTGCGTCGGTGAGGACGTCCGGCGTGTTGGAGACAGCCAGTCCGCGGCTCTTGGCTGCCTCGATATCAATGTGATTGAAGCCCACGCCGAAGTTGGCCAGCAGCCGAGCTCGCAGCGGCTCGGCGGAGAGGACTTCGGAGGTCAGGCGGTCGGTGACGGTGCACAGCAAGGCGTCGGCGCCGGTCAAGGCTGCGCGTAACCCGTCCGGGCCGAGCGGCCGGTCTTCGGGGTTGAGCCGGGCCTCGAAGTCACGGGTGAGTTCCGCCTCGACCGCCTGCGGCAGCCGGCGGGTCACGATCACGACCGGACGTGGGGTCATTGCGCGACGACGGTCCGACGGGTCCGTTTCGCGAGTGCCTGTGCCACCGTCGAGCCCAGCTCCGCCGGGCTCGGCGCCACAGTGAGTCCCGCTGAGCGCATGATTTCGGCCTTCTCGGCGGCGGTATCGCCGAAGGCGGAGATGATCGCCCCAGCGTGCCCCATGCGGCGTCCCTTCGGCGCGGTGAGGCCGGCCACGTAGCCAATCACCGGCTTGCTCATGCTCTGCTTGACAAAGAGCGCCGCCTCAGCCTCCTGCGGCCCGCCGATCTCACCGATCATCATTACCGCCTCGGTCTCCGGATCGTCCTCGAAAAGCTTGAGCATGTCGACGAAGGAGCTGCCGTTGATGGGATCGCCCCCGATGCCGACGCTGGTGGACTGCCCGATGCCAAGCGCGTTCATCTGCGATGCGGCCTCGTAGCCCAGGGTGCCCGACCGGGTGACCAGACCGACCGAGCCGCGGGAATAGATGTGACCCGGCATGATCCCCAGCATCGCCTTGCCGGCGCTGATCACGCCCGCGCAGTTGGGCCCGATCAGGGTCGTGCGGCGCTCCTTGGGAAAGCGCCAGAGGTAGCGCTTCACCATCATCATGTCCTGGGCCGGAATCCCATCCGTGATAGTGACGACCAGCCGGATGCCCGCATTGGCCGCCTCCATGATCGAGTCGGCACAGAACGCGGCCGGCACAAAGATGATGCTTGCCTGAGCGCCGGTTTCCCGGACTGCTTCCTTCACGGTATTGAAGACCGGGCGATCGAGATGGCGGAGCCCGCCTTTGCCGGGGGTCACGCCGCCAACGATCTTGGTACCGTAGGCGATCATCTCGCGGGCGTGAAAGGTCGCCTTGTCGCCGGTGAACCCCTGCACCACGACGGGGGTTTTCTCATCGATGAGGATGCTCATGGCTCTCCATTCCCTGCCGCGGTTCGGGCGGCGCGCGAGGCCTTGAGCGCATCCACCACGCGCTCGGCAGCCTCGGAAAGAGTATCCGCGGTCACGATGGGCAACCCGCTCTCCTTCAGGATCCGGCGGCCCTCTTGCACGTTGGTGCCGGCGAGCCGCACCACCAGCGGAATCTGCAGCTGAGTTTCCCGGGTGGCCTGCACCACGCCCTGTGCCACCCAGTCACAGCGATTGATCCCCGCAAAGATGTTCACCAGCATGGCCTCGATGTGGGGATCCGAGAGGACCAGCCGGAAGGCCGCGGCTACCCGGTCGGGCGAAGCGCCGCCACCTACGTCGAGGAAGTTGGCCGGCGCGCCGCCCGCGTGCTTGATCATGTCCATCGTGGCCATGGCGAGGCCGGCGCCGTTGATGATGCACCCGATGTTGCCATCCAGCGCGACGTAGTTCAACCCATACTCAGCTGCCTGAGCCTCGCGCGGATCCTCCTCGGCATAGTCCCGCAGCTCGCTCACATTGGGCCGGCGGAACATTGCGTTGTCGTCGAAGGTCATCTTGCAGTCGAGGGCAAGCACTTGGCCATCCCCGGTCACGACCAGGGGATTGATCTCCACCATGGTCGCGTCCAGATCGCGGAACGCGCGGTACGCTCCGAGCAGCGTGGTCACGGCCCGGCTGACTTGAGCGGGCGTGAGTCTCAGGCCGAAGGCAATTTCCCTTGCCTGGAACGCCGTCATGCCCACGGCCGGCTCGACTACCTCGCGCACCAGCGTATCTGGCGCCTTCTGAGCGATGTCCTCGATCTCCATGCCGCCCTGGGGGGATGCGACCACCATGATCCGTTCGCTCTTGCGGTCGAGCACCAGGCCCAGATAGAGCTCCCGTTCGATGGGCACCGCGGCCTCGACGTAGAGCCGGTGCACCACGCGCCCCTCGGGTCCGGTCTGATGAGTCACCAAGCGCTTGCCCAGGAGGACCTTTGCTGCCTGGCGAACTTCATCCTCACTGGAACAGAGCTTGATGCCGCCGGCCTTCCCCCGGGCGCCGGAGTGGATCTGAGCCTTCACCGCCCAGCGTGCCCCGCCAATCTCCGAGGCCCGATACACCGCCTGCTCGGGGCTATACGCAACGCCACCGCGGGGGATGGCGACGCCGAAGCCGGCGAGGAGTTCCTTGGCCTGGTACTCGTGGATGTCCATGGGCAAATGCTCCGCATTTGCAGCTGTTAGCTGTTAGCTGTTAGCTGTTAGCTGATAGCTGTCAGCTGCTTGTCTCCAATTGCCTTCGCCATCTCCACTACGTTCTGCGCCATCCTGGCCGATGCGGCATCGATCATCCTGCCGTCCAGCTGGGCGGCACCCTTGCCCTCGCGCGCTGCCTGCTCCAGTGCGTCGAGGATCCGCCGCGCCCGTTGAACTTCAGCCGCGGGTGGGGTGAACACCTGATTGGCGAGGGCGATCTGGGACGGGTGGATGGCCCACTTGCCCTCGATGCCCAGGGCCGCTCCCCGGCGCGCGGCATCGAGGTATCCATCGGCATCTTTGAAATCCCCGAAGGGGCCGTCGATCGGGCGGAGCCCATAGGCTCTACACGCGACCACCATACGGGAAAGCGCGGCGTGCCACTGATCGCCGGGGTAGTCCGGATTGAGGCCGCCGATGCTCACTGTGCGGGCGCGACAGCTCGCCGCGTAATCCGCGACCCCGAAGTGCATGGCCTCGAGCCGGCGGCTCGCTTGCGCGATCGCCTCGACATTGGCCATGCCAAGGGCGGTCTCGATCAACACGTCGATCCCGATGCGGTGGGAGAGCCCTTTGGCCGCTTCGATCTGGGTCAGGAGAGCGTCGACCAGGTAGACATCGGCGGGCACACCGACCTTGGGAATCAGAACCGTGTCCAGCCGGTGACCCGCCTGCTCCACCACGTCGACTACATCCCGATACATGTAGTGGGTATCGATGCCGTTGATCCGGACGCAGATGGTCTTTCCCCGCTCGCGCCAGTCGAACTCCAGCAGGCCCGCGATCACGTTACGTCGTGCCTGCTCCTTGTCGGCAGGCGCGACCGCGTCCTCCAGGTCGAGGAAGATGTAGTCGGCCTCGCCCTCGAGCGCCTTGCGGAACAATCCCGGCTGGGAGCCCGGTACCGCCAGCTCGCTGCGCTGCAGCCGTTGCCGGGCGGGTTCGAAGCGAGTATGGCTCACCGGGCACCGGCGGCCGCGGCAACGGCGGGCTGGGCGTCAGGTGACAGTGCTGCCGTGGGCTTCTTCTCCAAGGGCTTGGCTGTTGACCGGTAGTACTCGGCCGCGGCGGCGACACCGCTCCCCGGGGTCACCTTGATGCCGACGTCGCGCATCGCCATCTCGGACCCGGCCAGCGCACCGAGCAGCATGAGCTCGTTCAGGTCGCCGAGATGGCCGATGCGGAAGAGCTTCCCAGCCATCCGCGCAAGGCCCGCCCCGAGTGCCAGGTCATAGCGGCGGAAAGCCACATCGATGACGTCGGCTCCATTGAAGCCCGAGGGCACCATGATCGCGCTCACGGTGTCAGAGTGCCACTTGGGTGCGCGGGCACAAAGCTCCAGACCCCACGCCTTCACCGCGGCGCGTACCCCCTCGGCGAGCCGGTGGTGCCGGGCGAAGACGTTGTCCAATCCCTCCTCCATCAGCAGATCGATGGATTCCCGCAATCCGTAGAGCAGGGGCAAGGATGGGGTGTAGGGGAAGTACCCGGTCGCGTTGGCCTTGATCATGTCGCCAAAGTCGAAGAAGACTCGGGCGCACTTGGCCTGCTCCCGGCGCGCAAGTGCCTTCGGGCTCGCGCAGACGATGCCCAATCCGGCCGGAAGCATCAGGCCCTTCTGCGAGCCGGTCACGGCCAGATCCACGCCCCACTCATCCATTCGGAAATCGATGCTACCGATCGAGCTGACGCCGTCGACGTAGAGCAGCGCGGGATGTTTGGCCCGATCCATGACGCGGCGCACACCCGGAACATCGCTGGTCACTCCAGTGGCGGTCTCGTTGTGCACCACCAGCACGCCCTTGATCTCGTGGGCCTTGTCGGCAGTGAGCGCTTCCTCGATGCGATCAAGCGGTGCGCCCTCACCCCACTCGACATCCAGGATGTCGACCCGAAGACCGATCCGCTGAGCGAGGTCGATCCAGAGATGGCTGAACTGGCCATATCGTGATGCCAGGACCCGATCACCCGGCGAGAGCGTGTTGCTCAGGGCCGCCTCCCAACCACCAGTGCCGGTCGCGGGAAAGATGAAGGCCTGGCCAGCTGTGCTGCGGAAGACCTGTTTCACGTCCTGCAGCACCCCGCTGGCCAGCGCCGGGAAGGCAGAGGAGCGATGGTCCTCCATGGCGCGGTGCATGGCGCGGAGGACACGATCGGGCACATTGGTAGGCCCGGGAACGAAGAGAAAGTTGCGGCCGGCCATGCGCGGAACCCTCGGTGAAAGAAAACGCCGCCGGGCGGGAGCGAGCCGCCCCCGCCAGATCCGACTACATTGGAATCGCCTTGACCCGAATATTTATTCGCCTGCCCATGTATACTACTTTGTGCTTTTTTTCACAAGGCATGCGAATTGGGTCCTGAATCTGCTGTCTCCTCGACCGGCCATACCGCCCGAGCTCTCCTGGTTGAGCTCTATTCCGTTGCTACGGCGGCCGTTGCGCCGGGGCCGGCAGTGGCTCAACGGCTGTCTGGCCTGGGTCGAGGGCCTCTGAAGCCGGTCTGGATCCTGGCCCTGGGCAAGGCCGCACTCGCCATGGCCCAGGCCGCAGTCGAGGCCCTCCGAAAACGAGGGAGCGACCCGGCTGGAGGAGTGATCGTCGCCCCGGCAACCGGCCTGTCCCCTTCCCCTTTTCTCGAAGTCGTTGTTGGCGACCATCCCGAGCCAGGTCCCGGTTCGTTCGCCGCCGCCGAGGCGCTTGCCCGGGTGGTTGCCCGGATCGGCTCCGGCCAGGAGGTCTGGGTACTCCTCTCCGGCGGCACCACGAGCCTCATCGGCGCACCGGTTCCCGGCATTTCGCCGGCCGATCTCGGCGCGCTCTACCAGCTCCTGCTGGGCTCCGGTCTCGACATCGCCGCGATGAACCGGGTTCGGAAGCGGTTCTCCCGTTGGGGCGCGGGCCGCTTGGCCCAGGCGTTAGCTCCGGCGCGAGTTCGGGTCCTGGTCGTCTCCGACGTTATCGGGGACGATCTCGCCTCGATCGGCTCCGGCCCTTGTGTCCCCGACCCTTCGACCGCGGTCCAGGTTCGGCAACTGCTCGAAGGCGCCGGTCTCTGGGAGCGGATCCCAGCCGCTGCTCGGCACCAGCTTGCCGAGGCCGAAGCCGGGACGATGCCGGAAACGCCGAAACCTGGCGACCAGGTGTTCGCCAATGTGACCCTCGAGCTTGTCGCCAGTAACAGGTTGGCCCTCGAAGCTGCGGCCAAGCGGGCGGCAGAGTTGGGCCTCGCTCCGGTGGTGGCGGAGACGCCGCTCGCTGGGGAGGCGTCGGCGGCCGGCGCGAGTGTAGCCGCTACACTCTTACATAATTGCGGCCGATATAGCATCCCGCAACCGGAGGAACGCAGCGCGAGCGGCCTTCCGGAGGTCGGCCTCTTCGGCCAACCGGAGGAGCTCCGCGTGAGCGGCGGTCCGGAGGTCGGTGCTCCGCGCCAAGCGAAGGAGCTCCGCGGACGCTGTTGTATCTGGGGTGGCGAGACCACCGTGACGCTCGGGTCGTCAGCCGGCCTGGGCGGGAGATGTCAGGAGCTGGCGCTCGCGGCCGCGCGTGCCCTGGCGAGCCGAACGGCGGGGAGTGCCTTGCTCGCCGCGGGCACCGATGGGCGAGATGGTCCCACCGATGCAGCCGGTGCCATCATCGACGGTTCGACCTGGGCCGCGATCGCCGCGGCGGGGCGCGACCCCGAAAGGGACCTCGAGGGCCACAATGCCTACCGGGCCCTGGACGCTGTGGGAGCCCTCCTCCGTCCCGGACTCACCGGCACGAACGTGATGGATGTGGTGATTGGGGTGTGTCTGGGAAGTGAGAAGTGAGAAGTAAGAAGTGAGAAGGATGACTGGGCGGAGTGACAAATGGTTCGTCATCCCGAGGGAGCGCCTGCCACCGAGGGCCCTATTCGCCCAGCTTGGAAAACCGCGGGGAGGTCCCTTGCAGCGCACGGGATGACGAACCCTTTCCGACTCTTTGCTCCTTAGTCCTCACCTCTCACCTCCCACGTCTCACCTTTCACCTCTTACTTCTCACTTCTCATTTCTCACTTCTCACTTCTCACCTTCTAGGGGTGCAATTCCAGCCTCGGCTTGAAATCCTGCCCTACCATCACGCTCACATCCACCCGCCTCAGCGTGTCACGCTCCAGCACGACGCGGCCCACGCCGAGGCCCGCACGCACTGCCCTTCCGTTCGATGGGTCCCCACGACGGACGAAGATCTGAGTGGAATCGACCAGGCGATCGGCGTTTCCGAAGAACACCACATCCAGCCCCTGATGCCGGAGCATGCGGGTCGCCACGCGAGCGGCGCCCGGCCGGCGGGTTCCGTTCAGGACCTCGACCAGGACGCGATGGTTAGAGGAAGGCACTACATACGCATGACTCACAACCCGTTCCGGCCGGGGATGCTGAAACAGCACCGCGCCGCCGCCGGCACAGACCAGGATGCCGGCCGCAATCAGTGCGAGGCGGAGGTGGTGGCGGCGAGGCTGTTCCAGAACCGGAAGGTTGGTTCGGGGATGGGCCATCCCGAGCGTACCAGGTGAGAGAGTCGCTCAGCGGCAACGTGACGGAGCACTCCGCGCGGATCGACCGGAAACCGCCGCGCGAGCTCGGCTCGGTGCTCCGCTTCCTGCCGCCGGCCCGGCTCCAAATAGTCAGCACAATAGAGCACGCGCCCGACCATATCCCATTCGGCCAGCCCGACCGAATGATACCGAACCGCATCCAACACACCGCGGTCGGTCTCACCGTCCGCCTTGGCCCGCGCCGCGCTGGCGGGACCATGTCTCAGTTTCGGAGATCCCGGTGTGTTCGAGGCCCAACGCTCCAGCTCGGCGGGACTGGCATCCCGTAAGGCATCATGCAGCCAGACGGCGCGGAGCCAGCGATGCCGCTCGCTATCCGGAATGCCGATTTCCTCCGCCCATCGGGCGGCGAGCTCGGCGACCCGTTGGATGTGCTCCAGCCGCTCCGGTGTGACGACTGCCCAGTCCGGCAGAGTAGGCCGGAGCCTGGGTGGGGTTTGGCGCCGATCCCCCACCGCAACCGTTCCCCTCAGCTCTCGGCCCGCAGCTGAGGGCGGACGACGTGGTTCTGGTTGTCCACCAGCACCACCCGCGGTTGGTGCTGCTGTGCCTCCGATTCATCATAGACAGCGAAGGACATGACGATCACGAGGTCATCGGGAAGCGCCAGGCGTGCGGCGGCGCCATTCAGCTGAACGATGCCGGAGCCCCGCGGGCCCGGGATGACATAGGTGGAGAATCGCGCCCCATTATTGACATCGGTCACCTGCACTTCTTCGAAGGGCAGCATATCCGCCGCCTCGAGCAAGGCCTCATCCAGGGTCAGCGAGCCCTCATAGTGCAGGTCGACCGACGTGATGGTCGCTCGATGAATCTTGGATTTGAGCAGGTGCCGGCGCATCAGCCAATGCCCTCTCCCAGAATGATGTTATCGATCAGACGGGCGCGCCCGAGCCGCGCCGCGATAGCGACGACCGTGCTGGCATCTGCCTGATCGACCGGGGCGAGCGCGGTGGGCTCCACGACCGCAATATACTCGACCCTCACTCCCGGAGACATCGCCAACGAGTGCCGCATGCGGCTCTCCAACTCGGAGGCACGCGTCTCTCCCTCGCGCCAGGATTGGTGCGCCACGCGCAGCGCGGTGCTCAGGGCCGTCGCCTCACGTCGCTCGTCTGCATTCAGGTAGGCGTTGCGACTGCTCAGCGCCAGCCCGTCCGGTTCACGTACCGTAGGGACGATCACCAGCTCGAGTGGCCAATCCAGATCCCTCACCATCTGTCGCACCAGGGTCGCCTGCTGAATGTCTTTCCGGCCAAAGCAGGCGAAGTCCGGCTGCACCAAATGGAAGAGCTTGGCCACCACTGTGAGTACCCCGGCGAAGTGACCTGGACGCGCGGCGCCCTCCCATCGTTCCCCCGACGGACCAGGCACGACCCTGATCTCGGCGCCCGGGGGGTACATGATGGACTCGCTGGGCACGAAGAGGAGGTCAACGCCACGCGCCTCCGCCAGCCGCCGGTCACGCGACAGATCACGAGGGTAGCCCACCAGGTCTTCGGTGGGGCCGAATTGCAGCGGATTGACGAAGATGCTCATGACCACCGCGGCATTCCGCCGCCGGGCGGCATCCACCAGCGCCAAGTGGCCTTCGTGCAGGTAGCCCATGGTGGGAACCAGCCCGAGGCGCCGTCCGGCGCCCCGGGCCTGGGCGGTCCACTCCCGGAGTTCGGGAATGGCGGTGAGCTCGATCATGTCAAAGTCGCGGGCTACGGGTCGTGGGCTGCGGGTCATGGACTTGGCTCCGGGATCGGCTAGTCGAGCAGACCCGAGACCCGCGACTCGCGACCCCGAGCTTATTCAAAACTGTGCTCCGGCCCGGGGTACCGCCCCTCCCGCACCTCCTTCGCAAAACCGCTCACCGCGGCACGTACGGCTCCTCCCACATCGGCGAACCGTTTGAGGAATTTCGGATTGAACATCTCGTTCAAGCCGAGCATGTCGTAGAGCACCAGGACCTGCCCATCACAGCCCGGTCCTGCCCCGATCCCGATCGTCGGGATGGTGAGCTCGGCGGAGATGCGGCGGGCGATCGCGGCCGGCAGAAGCTCCAACACGATGGCGCAGGCCCCCGCGCGCTCCAACGCCTGGGCATCTGCCAAGAGTCGGTCCGCCGCGGCCGGAGCTCGGCCCTGCACTCGATACCCCCCCAGTGCGTGCACCGATTGTGGGGTGAGTCCCAGATGGCCGATCACCGGGATGCCCCGCTCCACCAGGGCCGCCACGGTTTCGGCCATGTGCCGGCCTCCTTCGAGCTTGACCCCGTTCGCGCCACTTTGCTGGAGAACCCGGCCCGCGTTGTGGATCGCTTCGGGAATCGATACCTGATAGGTGAGGAACGGGAGGTCTACGAAGAGGAGCGCTCGCGGGGCACCGCGTCGCACGGCGGTGGCGTGATAGATCATCTGATCCAGCGTCGCGCTCAGCGTGGTGTCTTGCCCGGCGACAACCTGATTGAGCGAGTCGCCCACCAGGAGCACATCCACGTCCAGCTCTTGGAGCAGCCGGGCAAAAGTGGCGTCGTAGCAGGTGAGCATCACGATCCGCCGACCCGAGGCCTTCAGAGCCAGCAGATCAGGCGCGGTGAGTGGGCGGGGGTCAGCGCTCATGAGGTTGTAGCTCGGCGAGCTCTCGAAGCCAGAAGTCGCGGTTGGGCAGCTCAGGGTGCGGAATGATAAGGTCAGGATCAGCCACTCGGCGATCGCCGTAGCGCACAATGTCTAGGTCGAGGGTACGCGAGCCCCAGCGCTCGGTCCGCACCCGCCCCTCGCTCCGTTCGATCGCCTGGCAGGCTGAGAGCAAGGTATGGGGATCGAGGCCGGTTTCGAGCAGGATCATCTGATTAAGGTAGGCCGGCTGATCCATCCCGCCCAACGGTGACGTTTCCTCCACGGTCGAGGCGGCGACCAGTCGAGTATGCGGAAGGACGGCGAGGGCGTTGCGGGCAGCCTCGAGATGGCGGGCTCGATCTCCCAGGTTGCTGCCCAATGCGACATAGGCCAGCTCTCGGGCCGGCGCCCCACGCTCAGGCTTCGACAAAATGGCGGGCAATCCGCTGGAGCTCCGCGGCCACGTGACCCAGCTCATCGATGGCCCGCTCCAGATCGGCTTGACCCGAGGCAGCCTCGGCCGCCCGTCGGGCCAGCGCGTCGGTTTCGGTGAGCGTGCGCGACGACCCCACCGCGACCCGCTCGATCTGACCGCTCAACCCGCTGACCGCCTTGAGCTGCTCCGCGGCTGTCTCCGCGATGGCTTCCGCGTGACGGCCCGCCTCGCTGGTGGCGCCGACAATGGCGTCCAGCGCCCGCGCCGCGTCGGCGCTCAGCTCTTCCACTCCCGCCACGACCTCCCTGCCGCGCTCCATCTGGCTTGAGACCGCGGCGACTTGCCCGGCGATCTCCTCAACCAATACCCGTACCTCGCCCGCCGCGTGCAGACTCTGAGCCGCGAGGTCGCGGACTTCCTCGGCCACCACTGCGAACCCACGTCCCTCTCGCCCCGCGCGCGCGGCCTCGATGGCGGCGTTGAGGGCAATCAGGTTGGTGAGATCGGCGATCTCGCGGATAGTGCCGATAAAGCCGGTGATCCGGCGGGTAAGGAGGCCCAAGCCCGCAACCTGGTCGGCGGTGGTAGAGACGAACCCCTTGAGGCCGACCAGTCGGTCGATCGCATCGCCGATCACCACCCGCTTCTTGGCCGCGACATCCGCCGCGGTGCCGCTCGCTTGGGCGGCCTGCGCGCCCTGTGAGGCCATGGTGCGCGACGCGGTGGACAGGGTCGTGGTGGCCCGGAGTCCGCCGGCTACGAAGCTCTCCAGCTCGGTGGCGCCCTGGCGCATACCCTGCGAGGCGTCCGCGAGTGCCGTGGCCGAAGCTCGGAGTGACTCGGTGACCCGCGCCAGGGCGGTCACCTGCTGGCCAATCTGTTCCACCGTACTCAGAAGAGGCCGGCGAAGCTCGGCGATGTGAATCGCCGTGGCCATCTGGGTCGAAAGCGTTCCCAACGCCATCAAGTCCTTGGGTCCGTAAGCATGGCGCTTGGGGTGATCGACTTCGACGGTGCCGAACAGTTCCTCCCCGAACCGGATGGGATGGACCACGATGCTGCCGACCTCGGCCAAAGGACCGTTCAGCCGGGGATCGCGTCGTGCATCGCGCACGATGACCGGCTCGGCACGGCTGATCGCTTCTCGCCGGATCATCTCCAGTCCCTGCGGAGGCTCGCCCCGATCCGGCCGGCCAAGGGCGCCGCGATAGGTCAGGATCGGAACGCCGGCGACCATGCGGTACACCCGGAAGTCACCCCAGTCCAGCAGCCGATACGCCAGCCGTTCGATCTGGTCGAAGGAACCCTGCAGCGTCGCGTTGCTGGCGATCGCGGCCTCCATCAGATGGACCTTGTTCAGGTCTTCCGCGCCGATCGCCTCTTCCAGAATCTTGCGGGTAAGCGCCCCGAGCACGCCGAGCGCCAATGCGACCGCGATCCACCCGACGGGGGCGAGGACCCGGAGCGCTGCGACAACCACTACGGTTGCGATCAGAGTGAGCAGGTAGGCAATGATCTCCCAGCGGAGAATCAGGACCTTTTCGGCATACTCCAACTTGTCGCGGACCAGGAGGGTGAAGTAGAACAGGGTTCGCGACGCGAAGAAGTAGAAACAGACCAGAATGGCTGCCGCGGGAAGGAAATCGAGCGAGAGCTCCGGGTCCGGACTTAGCGCCAGCACGGCCGCATAGGCGCCATACGCTGCGATGAACCCCAGGACCTCGCGGCCCGCGTTGACCAGCCCGGCGCGCCGCTGTTTCCGGAGCCAGAGCACGTCCGAGGCGAAAACCCCGGTCCACAGCCCGATCACTACCGGTGTGGGGCCCACACAGACTGCGCCGCCCAGGGCGGCGATTCCGGACTGGGTCAAATAGGAATACTTGCTGAGCCGGACGGGTGTGGCGCGCAGGATGAGCACCCCCACGACCAATATCAGATTGGCAATAGGCTGGCGCAGCCACCGTTCATCGACCAGGAGCGCCGCCACCCCGACACCGAGCCCCCCGATCCATAGGAATCGGGCGTACCAGTTGAGAGCCGTCGGCACTGAAAGTTTCACCGATCACCATCCTGATTGTCGAGCGCTGCGCGCAGACTCCCCAGGAACCGGCGGGCTGAACCTACTCCTTCATTCCCTAGCAGGTCCACCAAGGCACTTCCCACAACCACCCCGTCGGCCATCCGGGCGATAACCTGTGCTTGCGAGGGGGTCGAGATGCCGAACCCCACGGCCACCGGCAGGTCGGTAGCTCGGCGAACTCTAGCCACCGACTCGGCGAGTCCCGCCGCTAGGGAAGCCGTCGCTCCAGTCACGCCCAACCGGGCGACAAGGTACACGAATCCCTGCGCGCCGGCGACCGCCGTCGCAATCCGTTCGGGTCGGGTGGTGGGAGCGATCAACCGGATGAGATCGATGGAGCTCTGCTGGATAGTGCTCTCGACGTTGGGATCGCTGCCGGCCGGCAAGTCAGTGAGCAGTAGCCCGGCGATCCCCAGCTCGTCCGCCTCCCGGAGGAACCGCTCCAGGCCGTAGCGGAGTATAGGGTTGAAGTAGCTGAAGATGACGACGGGGCGAGTGAGCCGGGTCTCGGCGATGAGGCCCAGGGTCTTGCCCAGAGACATCCCGCGCTGAAGCGCCTCGAAGGTGGAACGTTGAATTGTGGGGCCATCCGCCAGCGGATCGCTGAAGGGAACCCCGATCTCCAGGATGTCGGCGACCTCGTCGGCGCCGCGCAGCGCCTCCGCGCTGGCGTTCGGGTCGGGGTACCCGGCTGTCAAGTAGGGGATGAGTGCGGTGCGCCTTCGGGCCTTGAGCTCGGCCCACGCCGGCGCAAGCCGGGACTCAGACAAAATAGTCGCCGACCGTGAGCCCATACCGAGACGGATTGGTCACCTTCACGATGGATCGCACATACGCCCCGGTCTCGTCCTGCTCGGTCAGTGAGACCAGGGCACCCGGCGGGGGAACGGTAGCCCCGTCCACATCTACCGCGATGCGGATGAGGGGACGGTTGAGCTGCTGGTTTTCCGGGCTGGGCGCAGCAACGATGCCGATCTCCAGGGTATCCAGAATAACGCAGGTCCCCACCGGATAGATGCCGATCAGGTTGATGAGCGCCTTGACCAGGACGCTGTCGTAGCCACGCTTGGGATTTTCCCACATCTCCCGGAGGACCTGATCCGGTTCGATAGGCACGGTCTGGTAGCTCCGACGGGTCGTCGCGGCGTCAAACCCATCAGCCACCGATACGATCCTGGAGAAGATGCCCAACATACGCGGCCGGATGTGTTTGGGATAGCCGGTGAGGTCGGTTTTCATGTGGTGTTCATAAGCCACCAGGATCGACCGGTAGGGAATCTCCTCGTAGGCCCGGAGTCCGAACAGTGTCAGCGCGCCGAGCCAGGGGTGTGCCTGCATGGTCCGCCATTCCGCTTCATCCAGGCCGGTCGTCTTGTTGAGAATCTGCACCGGAACCCGCGCCTTGCCCACATCGTGGAGTAGGGCGGTCATCCCCAGGTCATAGAGCTGGAGGCGAGAGAGCCCCAGCTTCTTTCCCAGCGCGACCGAGAAGATGCAGACGTTGACCGAGTGGGTGAAGGTGTACTCGTCGTAGTCCCGAATCGTGGTGAGTCCGACAACCGAGGTCTCGTTGTTCAGCACCTGGTCCACGATGAGCTGCACCGCCCGCTTGACTCGCTTGACGCTGGTGGCCCGGCCGAGACGCACTCCCGTGATCACATCTCGCGTGACGGCGACTCCCTGAGAGTAGACCCGCTTGGCCGCCTCTTTCGCCTGCAGCGATTCTGCGTCGGAATCGGTCTGGCTGGCCCGCTCGATCTCGAGCCCATGGACCTCCGCGCCGTGCAGGCGCTGATGCAGCTCCTCAAACCTTTCGTCCGACTCTCCTCGCTCCGAGAGGCTCAGGAGCAGGCTCAGGAAGATTTGCCACTCCCGCCGATCAACCGTCGGATGAATCCGAAGGGCTCCGATCTCGAAGGCCCGCAACATGGCGAGGACGTGGCTGAACGAGGCGTAGTTGTCCAGCTCCAGCCGGAGCCGAGTCGCATTCACGAAAATGAACTCGCGAGCCAGCCGGATTTCGAGCTCCGTCTCCAGCGCGAGCAAGGAGCGACTCGCGGCCTCCAGGTCGTCGAGCGCTTTCTGGACTGTGGCGTTCTCCACCGGATAAAGCTTCAGGCTCCGGAGCACGGTGTAGAACGTGAGCAGGAGCGTCCGCCCTCCCTGGCGGAGCTGGCCATCCGGGGCAGCGCGCGGTGGTGCGTCGACCGGTTGGGTCACGGCGCGCTCTCCCGCAGCGCCCGGCTCACGGCGTTGCGCACTACCAGGTCTTTGTCCTCGGCCGCGCGCTGCAAGGTCTCTCGGGCCTCAACCGTGCGAATCTTCCCGAGCGCGATGGCCGCACAGGCGCGCACCTCCGAGGGTTCCTTGAGCTTGAAGAGACCGCGGGAGAGCAGGATCCCACTCAGCGGCTTGAGACCCGCCGCCCCGGCGATCGATCCGTAAGCCTCGAAGAACGCCATCTTCTCGGTGAGATCCATTTCCTTGACCGCCCCACCCAGCACCATGGTCTCGACTCGCCGCAGCGCTCCTTTATAGCCCCGAGCTCCGACCGCCCGCACCGCCGCCAAGCGCACGCCACGGTCGGAATCCTCGAGAGCCTTGTCGAGCAGAGCCAGGGCCGAGGGTGTCCCCAGGAGGGCCAGGGCTTGGACGGTGGCGAGTCGGATCGCAGGTTCCCGGTGTACCGCCGTGTCTCCCAAGCCGGAGACCGCCTGATGAATGCCGAGCCGGCCGCACAGCGTGACCACCGCCTCGAGGGCTGGCGACTCGGAATTCCGCAGAATCCGAAGGACCTCCGCCGGGTGCGAGGCGGCAAGCCGGTCGGCGACGCCTTCCAGCAAGGTGCGGAACCCCGCCGACGAGAGATTCGGAATCCAGGTCAGCACCGGCTCCAACGCCGAGGCGCGGAGCTCCCGCAGCACCTCGGCCACCTGAGCGTCGCCGGCCAGCGCCGGAGCCTCATCCAGGGATTGGATGAGTTGGTTAACGATGGCGGGCTCGCTCATCTTGGCGACGAAGCCCTCCAACCGCTCTCGGTGCCCCGGCTCGAGGCCGGAAGCGCGCTGGGCCAGCAGCTTGCACTCGCGCAGAACCGTCGCGGCTGTTCCAAAATCCCGGGCGTTGAGGAAATTGGGGAAGAGGTGCTCCAGAATGCCCACCAGCTCGCCCCGAATGGCCTGATCGCCTTCCAGTTCCAGCAAGTCGAACAGCCCGTTCAACGCCGACCCCCGCACGTCCCGGCGATATTCCTGCTCGACCTCGCGAGCGAGACCGTTGACTTCGGCCTCATCGAGGAAGTAGAGCGTCGAGTCGAAATCCTCGAGGTCCACCACGCCTTGAGCCCGAGAGGGAGCCTCCTGCGCAGCCTGTGCATGTCGCTCCCGCGCTGCCGCAGGGTCCTCACCGCCGCCGTAGCTCCCGGTCTGCTCCGGCAGGCCGCCGCTTTCTCCAAAGAACTCGACGAAGTGGTACCGAATGAACTCGAACTCCTGCTCCCACAGCAGGGTGAGGAGATCGTCGCCGGCGTCAGCCGGGAGATACCGGGCCCGATTGATGGTCTCCAGCAGCCGGCCGATCTCCTCCTGCTCCGCGCCACGCCTGAGCGTGAGCGACCGCATGCCGTCCTTGAACAAGCCCCACGCGAGGCTCTCACTCTTGGTGAGCTGTTGATAGACGACTTGGTCTTCCCACAGGAAGTCAGTCTCCGCCACAGTGAGCACCACCTCGTCGGTGGCCACCCAGATGCGCAGAAAGGCGGCCTGAAGATTCTCGGTCGCCCGCTGGTACATCGGATTGTTGGGGAGGTACATGTGAAATGCGCGAAGCGCCTTCACCAGGACCTGGAGCAACTCCGCGACCTGGGAGGCGGGAAGCAGCTCGGTATCGGGCTGGCCGCTGGTCACACCGGTTGCCGAAGCAAGTCGGCCACGTGAGCGACGTCCTTGTCTCCCCGGCCGCTGAGGCATACCAACACTGGTGCGCGTGGTGGCCAACGGCCTGCCGACCGCCGCACCCAAGCCAGGGCGTGAGCCGGCTCCAGAGCCGGGATGATTCCCTCCAACCGGCAAAGCTCTTGAAACGCGTCCAACGCTTCCGCGTCGGTGGCAGATTCGTACCGGACTCGGCCGCTGTCCCGCAGGTAGCTGTGCTCCGGCCCGACTCCGGGATAATCCAGCCCGGCGGACACCGAATGCGCCGGAGCGACCTGCCCATCGGCGTCCTGCAGCAGATAACTCAGGCTCCCGTGGAGTACCCCCGGAATCCCGGCGCTGAGAGTAGCACTGTGATGGCCGCTCTCCAGCCCCTTCCCCGCAGCTTCCACGCCGACCAGCTCGACGGTAGGATCGTCCAGGAATGCGGCGAAGATCCCGATCGCGTTCGAACCGCCGCCGACGCAGGCCACGACCGTATGGGGGAGCCGCGCACAGCGGGCCAGGATTTGCCCCCGAGCCTCACGGCCGATGATCGATTGGAAATCACGGACCATCCGGGGATACGGATCAGGTCCGACCACCGATCCAATGATGTAGTGAGTGGTGGGAACGTTGGTCACCCAGTCGCGCAACGCTTCGTTGGTGGCGTCCTTCAGGGTCCGGGTTCCGGATTCAACCGGCACCACGGTCGCGCCGAGCAACTGCATCCGATAGACGTTGAGCCGCTGGCGGGCCACATCTTCCGCACCCATATAGACCACGCACTCCAGGCCAAAGCGGGCGCATACCGTCGCGGTGGCGACGCCATGCTGGCCTGCGCCGGTCTCCGCGATGATCCGGCGCTTCCCCATCCGCAGCGCCAGCAAGGCCTGACCAATCGTGTTGTTGATCTTATGGGCCCCGGTGTGGTTCAGATCTTCCCGCTTGAGGAGGACCCGAGCGCCCACCGCCTCGCTCAACCGCGGCGCTTCGGACATGGGAGAGGGGCGACCCACGAATTCTGCGAGCAGGGATTCGAACTGCTCCCAGAAGCCGGCGTCACTGCGGGCGGCGTCATACAGCGCGGTCAGGTCGTCCAAGGCGGCGACCAGGGTCTCCGGGACGTAGCGACCCCCGTAGGGGCCAAACCGCCCCTGCACTGCCCGCTCAGCGGAAAGCGCTATGGCCAAGTACCGCCTCCAGGAAGCGTGCGATCTTGTCGGGATCCTTGATGCCGGGCAGGCGCTCGACCCCTGAACTTACATCCACAACCTCGGGTCGAACGAGGGCTACCGCCTCGCCTACCGTCTCCGGTGTGAGCCCGCCGGCGAGGACCATCATGTGACCGGCGAGACGGTTGCGCGCCTCACGCGCCACGGCGAGATCGAGCGAGACTCCGCTGCCCCCTTCCGCGTCGGCCACCCGCCGCTCAACCAGCACCGCGTCGGACTCGGGGACGGTCTCGGCAAGTTGATCGAGATCTTCTGGCTCCGCGATTCGCGCAACGCGCCAGACGTGGAGCCCGTATGCCCGCAGCCGCGCGGCGCTTTCGGTTGGATAAGGCCCGTGAAGCTGGATACCCCAAAGACCGGCGGTGTCACAGGCCCGAACAATGTCATCCATTGGCTGGTGGCTGAAAACGCCCAGGACGGGGGTACCCTGCGCCGCGGCGACGATCTCAGCCGCACGGTCGGCCCGCACCATTCTGGGTCCACCCGCAAAAACGACACCCAGAAACGAGGCCCCGGCTGCGGCGGCCGCCGCGGCGTCCTCGGGCCGGGTGATACCGCAGATCTTTGCCCTAACGCCCATGGCGAGCCACCTGGCAGAATGCCTGCAGCAAATCGGCCGGGGAGCTCGCGGCCGAAAGCGCCGTGCCGATCAGCACCGCATCCGCGCCCGCTTGGGCTGCGAGCTCGATATCAGCGACCGTCGACATGCCGCTCTCCGCGACAGCGACCCGGTCCCGCGGTATCAGACGGAGGATTTCCCACGCCCTGGGGGCGTCGATTCGGAAGCTGTCGAGGTCTCGGCTGTTCACACCTATGATCTCGGCGCCGGCCTCCAGCGCCACACTCAGCTCCGCCGGCGTATGTACTTCGACCAGCCCATCGAGGCCCCATTCCCTCGCGAATTGAAGCAGTTCCCCGAGACGAGCGCGGGCAAGCGCGCGCACGATGAGGAGCACAGCGGCGGCTCCGGCGACTCGGGCTTCGAGAATCTGCAGCTCATCCAGAATGAAGTCCTTACGCAGGATCGGCACGGGCACCCGGCGAACGGCCTCGGTGAGGTCCGCGAGCGAGCCACCGAAATACGGGCCATCGGTGAGCACCGAAATCGCTGCGGCACCATGCGTCGCATACAGTTCGGCCCGCTCGGCCGGATCGAGGTCCTCGCGAATGGCGCCGGCCGAGGGGGAGCGCCGCTTCACCTCGGCGATCACGGCCAGTTGGGGGCGGCAGAGCGCCGCGCGCAATGAGGCTGGCCGGGGGGTGTCTGCGGCTTCACGGGTCAGCGCCGCACCCCGAGCCCGCAGCGTATCGAGCTGCCCACGGGTCGAGCTCAGGATTTCATCCAGAGTGACAGGCATCTTGCCCTTCGGCCAGTCTTCGGGTACTGTTATTCGGGCTCTGTTCGGTGGAGGAGCTCTTTGGATCTCAGGCTCACGGGAAAGTGTCTTTGGTCCTTGGTCTTTGGTTACGTGTGACCGGGCTCCATTAGGGCAGACCAAGACCACCGACTAACGACCAGAGACTCTTAACCTGCAACCCGACACTCGAGGTTACCACATGCCCCTCACCAAGCGTCAGAGCGAAATCCTCGCCTACTTGCAGGGCCATATCCAGAACCAGGGATACGCGCCGAGCTTCGAGGAAATTGCCGAGCAGTTCGGGTTCCAATCGCTTGCCACCGTGCATGAACACCTGACCAATCTCGAGCGCAAGGGATACATCCGCCGCTCATACAACGAGAGCCGATCGATCGAGGTCTTGCCGCCGCGCGGCACATCCCCAGCCAGCGAGATTCCTCTGCTCGGGAAGGTAGCTGCCGGCACACCTATCGAATCCCTGATGCACCAGGAGACCATCCCGGTTCCCGACCAGATGCTGCCCCGTCGCGGGCCCAATTATGCTCTCAAGGTCCAGGGCACTTCCATGATCGACGAGCATATCATGGATGGTGACGTCGTCGTGGTTCACGGCAAGCAAACCGCCGAGAATGGCGAGATGGTCATCGCGCTGGTGAACGGCACGGAGGCAACGGTCAAGAAATTCTACCGGGAACCGGGCGGCTGGATTCGGCTCCAACCCGCCAATGCCTCGATGCAGCCGATGCGATTTCAGGAGCGTGATGTGCTGATTCAGGGCGTCGTGGTCGGGGTAATCCGGAAATATTGATTGCACCTGCGGCCAGACTTTGCCTGGCGGCTCATGGCGCTGTCGCCCGTGCCGCGGTCACGCGCGGCGCCGCCGCCCGCATCCTCGCTAAGGCCTCCGCTCCGGCACCTCCATCCAGTGCCGCCGCCGCACGTTCGGCCGCCTCCCCGAATGCCCATCCGTTTTCCGAAACATAGAGCGCTGCCGCCGCGTTGAGCAGCACCGCACAGCGGAGTGCTTCTTCCGACTGTCCCTCGAGCAATCGCTCGATCCGCTCCGCGTTCTCCGGCGGTTCCCCTCCTGCCAGGCTCTTCAGATCATCGCATCGCAGCCCGTAATCCGCGGGCTCGAGCTCCCAGTGCTCGACCGATCCATCCCGAACCTCCCATATCCGAGTCGTCCCGCAGGGACTGACCTCGTCCATTCCCACTGCCGCGTGCAGCACCAGGGCGTGCGCCGCACCGAGCCGCGCGAGCGCCTGGGCGACCAAGGGGGCGCGGTCACCATCACCCACGCCAACGACCTGGCGGGTGACACCCGCCGGATTCACCAGCGGACCCAGCAGGTTCATGATCGTGGCCACGCCGAGCTCTCTGCGGACAGGGGCTACGTGTCGCATAGCGGGGTGATAGTTCGGAGCGAAGAGAAACACCATTCCAGCCTGCCGCAGCACCTCTGCCGCCGCCTCTGGTAGAAGCGTTGCCTCGATGCCCAGGGCCTCGATGAGGTCCGCGGAGCCGCACCGGGAGGTGTAGCTCCGGTTTCCGTGTTTCGCCACCGCCACTCCAGCGCCCGCGGTGACAAAGGCGGCCGCGGTAGACAGGTTGAGTGTCCCTACGCTGCCGCCTCCGGTGCCACAGGTGTCGACCAGCGCCGCCCTATGAGCTACCTCCAGCCGCACCATCGCGCGGCGAAGCGCGGTGGCCGCCCCCGCGAGCTCGTCCGCCGTCTCGCCCTTCGACCGCAGCCCCATGAGCAGCGCCGCCGTCTGCACCGGACTGGCCTCGCCCCGCATGACCACGCCAAAGGCGGCTGCAGCCTCGTCCCCGGTGAGGGAGGCTCCCAGGGCAAGTTGCTGGATCGCAGAGCGGAGCGGGGCGTCGTGGGTCATCGCCGGAAGCAGTCGGTTCTGAGTCTGGGGAGCGAGAAATAGAGTATCCGGTGAAACGCCCTTTTGTCAATCACGACAATGATTTGCGTAGCTTGCTCGGGGGTCTCCGGGAGGCTAGATTCCGGGCCGATGAGCCGGACCTTCCTCGCCACGCTGCAGTTCGACGGCACCGACTTCG
>JBIOUY010000287.1:0-3142 GCA_044867445.1 Gemmatimonadales bacterium | reverse complement strand
TGAGCTCTTCAGTGATGAAACGGTGGAAATCATATCGCAGCGAGGCCAGCAGATCCCAGCGGGAGAGCATGGGCCTTCGCCAATCCGCGCCCACGCCGGCCAGCAGCCTCGTCGTCCCACCTTGCAGGAAGATGCCTTCATCCTCTTTGGGCAGATAGAACAGCCCGCCGAGTCCCATCCACCAGCGGATCTGCCGGGAAATGGGGCCGCTCAGATCGAGCTGAAGCGAGGCGGTCCGCAGCGTGCCGAGATCGGTCTCCGCGCCGGATTCGGTGCTATGAAATCCACCGGAGGAAACCGTGCCCTCGAGGCCGGCCCGATATCCTCGCGACAGGGGAAGCGAGCCGCCCAGCACGAGCAGGGGCGCGATCGATTGCCGGACGGTGATCTCGGAGACGATCCCATCCCGCATCAGATTGCTGGCACCGATAGCACCGAGTCGGAGATAGTAGTCTGTCTGGGCGGAGAGCGCCGTCGCGCCAGCCGGAAGGAGGAGCGTCAGCAGGAAATATGGTTTCGGCATCGGTGGAAGATGAGTCACGCCCGCAGGATGGTCAACGCGACCGAGGTGGCCGGGCGTAGGCTCGCAGCCGTCGCAACATGCGACGATCGAGAGTGAACTCGTCCTTGCCTTTGGGTGTCTCGATGACCTTGATCACATTGCTGAACCGAGGGTCGCGCATGATCCTGCGGAAGGGCTCCGGGCCCAGCGATCCTTCGCCGATGAGCTGATGCCGATCGCGGTGGGATGCGAACGGCGTCTTGGAATCGTTGAGGTGAAGGCAGCGGAGATGGGCCAGCCCGACGGCCTGGTCCCAGCGGGCCCATACTCCCTCGTAGTCTCCAACCAAGTCGTAGCCGGCAGAGTAGAGGTGACAGGTATCGGCACAGAAGCCGACTCGATGGCGCACATGCTCGCCGATCGCCTCGCGCAAGAGCGACATCTCTTCGAAGGTCCCGCCGAGAGAGGTCCCGCCACCGGACGTGTGCTCCAGCAATATCCCGACCGCCCCGGGTACCAGCTCGAGGCAACGGGTGTAGGCGGCCGCGTTGCGGAGGAGACCGGCCTCCCGATCATCGATGTAGTTGCCGGGATGAGACACCACGAATGGAATGCCGAGAGCCTCGCACCGGGTGAGCTCGGCCACGAAGGACTCGACCGAGCGCGACCGCAGGACCGGATCGGGGGATGCCAGGTTGATTAGGTAGGAGTCATGCGCCACTATACTGAAGATGCCGCTGCGGTCACGCTCCCGAGCAAACGCGGTTCTGATCTCGGCCGTGACCGTCGGTTCGCGCCACTGATTGGGGGTCTTGGTGAATACCTGGATCGCCGTGGCACCGATCGCGGTACCCCTCGCCGGCGCCGAGAAGACGCCTCCTCGCGTCGATACGTGCGCTCCCAGTAGGCTAGACGGCCTCGTCTGATGCATTCTCTCCTCTCGATCGCGTGAGCACCGGGGCCCCCGTGGAGCCACTTGCCCGACCTCGGATTCTGCTTGCCGGCGAGGTCGGTGCACGGCCCGAAGGGTTGGAACGGGCCCTGACCCGCGCGGGTTTTCAGCTGACCGAAGCACCGGCCGGCGACCAGGAGTCGGCTCCGGATGCGGTGCTGCTCACTCTGCCGGACGCGAGCGATGCCCGGTTGACTGCTCTGCGGCAGCACCAGGCTCCATCGCCTCCGCTCCTGGTCCTCTTCGCCGCTCCCGATCCGGATGCACTGGCCGCCGCGCTCGCGCAAGGGGCTGATGATGCCATGGCGGCGCCGATCCACTTTCCCGAACTCCGCGCCCGTCTTGAGGCCCGGATTCGCGACCGTCAGGCTCCGCGGCGGACGCTCCGGGAAGAGAGAATCCGCGAAAGCCTGGAACAACTCGTCGCGCAGTCCCAGGGCACCCTCCGCCCGGATGAGGTCGTCCTGGCGCTGGTGCGGCGCCTGGCTCGGGCATTTGATCTGGCCCGTTGCTCCCTAGTGCTCACCACACCGGGACCGGACCAGGGCCGGGTGATCGCCGAGGCAGGAGGCGCGCACGGAGCAGAGGAGCGGATCGACCTCACCCGGTATCCAGAGATCGGCGAAGCGGTCAGGACCCGCCGGCCGGTTGCTATGCCTGACCTCGACGCGCCGGCCGTTGGCCCGGCTCCGAGGACGATGGTTCTGCCAGTCCCTTTAGCCGAGAGTGTCCCGGGCGTTCTGCTCCTGCGAACCCGGGAATCACAGCCATGGCTGAGCTCGGTGCAGTTGGAGTTCGCCGCAAGCCTGGCCCAAGCCGCGGCGCGAGCGCTTGAGGCCTCTATCGCCGAGGACCGGAACGGCCGACGAACCTCGCGCACCCTGACCACTCTCGGCGGCACCGCGGCGGCGCTGACCCTGGAGCGGCGGCTGGCAGAAGAGTACGAGCGGGCCCGGCGCTACTCTCTGAGCTTTAGCCTGGTGCTGCTCGGCGTCAACGGCTCGAATGGGGTCGGGCAGCCGTCGGACCATACGGAGGCAGACGACGAGTTGGTGCAGGAGATCGAGACCAGGCTGCGTCGCGAGCTGCGACTACCGGATTTCATCTCCCGCTATGGCGATGACGAGCTGGCCATCGTCCTGCCGGAGACCGGAGCCGACGGGGCCCGCCGGTCGGTCGGCCGGGTCCGCCAGCGCCTGAGCGCCGCGCTGCCTCCATCGGCTTCCGATAAGCCAGCCCCCCGTTTCGCGGCCGGGATCGTGACCTATCCTCACCCATCCGTGAGCCAGGCAGACGATCTTCTT
Source organism: Gemmatimonadales bacterium (assembly GCA_044867445.1). GTDB lineage: Bacteria > Gemmatimonadota > Gemmatimonadetes > Gemmatimonadales > GWC2-71-9 > CAVVWJ01. Next base: position 384 of record JBIOUY010000287.1, on the reverse strand, counting down.
GCCCTGGTGGAGACCGCGCTGCTGCGGGGGAGGGCACAGTCGGAGGAGAGGATAGGGGTGGCGGAGTAACCGCCGCTTTGCGGCGGGGCTAACAGCTCTAACAGCTAACAGCTAACAGCTAACGGCTAACGGCTAACAGCTAACAGCTAATCTCCCACGTCTCACCTCTCACGTCTCACCTCTCACGTCTCACCTCTCACGTCTCACCTCTCACGTCTCACCTCTCACCCTTCACTTCTCACTTCTCACTTCTCACTTCTCACTGCCTTCTGAGCCACGTGGTCGGGTCGAGCGCGGTCTGGTTCTCCCCTCGGATCTCGAAATGTAGATGGGGGCCGTAATCAGAGTTGGCACCACCCACGCCACCAATGGACTCGCCCTTCT
>JBIOUY010000286.1:0-2941 GCA_044867445.1 Gemmatimonadales bacterium | reverse complement strand
CATCCTCGAGGCGGACCGAGTTGCTGCCAAAGCCAGCCGCGAGCAACGCCTTCACCGCCGCCGCCCCCTCCGTAGGATCGATGGCTGCCAGTATGTAGTCCTTCGGATACCACACCCCCAGCATCATCGAGAAAAGCCCCTTGAGTTCGACTCTCTCCGGTGCAGCAGTGGAGGTCTCAGCTGTCCGCCCGCGTTCCCTCGTCATATGGCCTCCTCGGCGAAGCGGGGCAAAGCCCGCCTCCCCAACCTACGGTGCGGGACACCCATTCTCAATGTTCGCTCAACTGACCCGTTCTCTCAGTCAATATGACCTATGCGGGCAAGCGCATTTGTTTCCGCAGGCTCCTGTCGAATGCCGACTCGGGAACGAAGCGACGAAGCAGACTGACCTGGCGGGCAGTCCGGCCTGCGGCGTAGCGGCGGTGCGGGTTGGCCTCGGTAGAAGCCTTCACTACAGCGCTCGCGACCAGCTCCGGCGTGTCGGCAGTCTTCACCCCGTCCCGCAGGACTCCCTCCGCGTTCGTTCGTGCCGACTGATACACCTCGAGCTGCTGGTCTGCGCGGTAGACATTGCCTTCGAAAGAAGTCCGCGTGTAGGCGGGCTCGACCAGCACCACTCTGACCCCCGAGCCTCTGACCTCATGGTCCAGGGACTCGGAATAGCCTTCCAAGGCGTGCTTGCTGGCTGAGTACAGGGCCATAAACGGCGCCGGGATCAGGCCCATGACCGAGCTGAGGTTGACGATCCGTCCCGCCCGCTTCCGGCGCATGGTTGGAAGCACCGCCTTGGTCATGCGAAACACGCCGAACAGGTTGACGTCGAAGAGGGACTTCGCCTGCTCGAGCGAGGACTCCTCCGCACCCGCGACCAATCCCACCCCCGCGTTGTTGACCAGGAGATCGATGCGGCCGGTCTTTGACAGCACTTCACCGACTGCGGCCTGTACCGACTCGTCACTGGTCACATCGCACGCCAGATACTCGACACCCGCTAACCTCGATGCCGGGGGCCTCCGATAGGTGCCGAACACCCGATATCCCACGGCGTAGAGCGCCCGAGCGGTTGCCTCTCCGATCCCAGCCGATGCACCCGTCACGATTGCCACGGGCCGACTCTGCCGCTCCTGAGTGCCTGACATACCGTGCTCGCTTTCCGTTGAGGTCAACTGCCCTATTCACATATGATGAACATCATATTTCTAGCTACCGCGCTGCGGCGAGGCTCGCCGGCACGAGGCAGAGCTCACCATGGAGAACGTCGTTGATGACGTCGGCCGTCAGTTCAATGCGCACGCCGCTCAGGTACCCCGTAGAGACCACGCCGGTGAGGGTCACGCGCTTCGCTTGCCAGTCGATCGTGCCGCGCACCTCGGCGGCAAACGCCCGCCGCGGATCCTCGCCGGAGACGAAGACGATGCCCTCGACCGGCCACGCAGGGCTCGTGACGTTTATGACCTGGCCTTCGTGGGCGAGCCGGAGCGTCAGCTGGCCGACAGCCGCACCCGCCACGGCGCCGCGCCACACCATGTCGCGTCCTGCGCCATCGAGGCCGCTAAACCCGGCTACGTACGCGCTGTAAAGGTCATTCGTGCGGGCGAACCTCGCGCTTTGAGCCTGAGCAGTTCCACCCGATGCGGCCAGGCCGATTAGGAGTAAGCTGGACGCGACGAGCGGTCGGCGTGGGTGGGAGTGAGTGGTGCGGGACATAGGTGCCTCCTCGAGTCTGCGCTGGTGGTACGGTTTCACCAGCGAGGGTTGCGCTGGCGTCATGGCCAGTCGATATTTACAACGTAAACATAGGGGAGAATGTTTCCGCTGTCAATATCCGCTGTCAACATCGCCGTCCGAGGAGCCCAATGCCCAAGCCCCAGGTCTCGTCACCCGCACCCGCGCGGCCCGCTAACTCCTATCACCACGGCGACCTGCGCCGGGCCCTGATCGATACCGCGCTGGCCATGGTCACCGAGGAGGGGGCCTGGAACTTCACGCTCCGGGAGGTGGCGCGCCGGGCGGGGGTGAGTCACGCCGCCCCCTACAACCATTTTGAGGACAAGTCGGCGCTATTGGCCGAGGTGGCAGCGCTCGGCTTTCACTCGCTCACTCGAGCACTGGAGGCGGCTGCCCACGGGCAGTCGCGCTCCGCCCGCCAGGCTTTCGCCGGCATCGGCGCCGCCTACGTCCGGTTCGGGGTCGAGCACCCGGCGCACTACCGCCTGATGTTCGGGGCCGAGCTGGCTGACAAGGAGCGTTATCCCGCGCTCCACGAGGCCAGTGACGCGGCCTTTGGGGTTCTGACCGGCGTGCTGGAGCGGGGCCAGGCTTCGGGGCAGGTTCGCCGCGACCCGGTGCTCGACCAGGCGCTCGCGGCGTGGTCGCTGGTGCATGGCCTCACGACCCTTTTGATCGATCAGCGCGTGAGCTTCTTGGGTGTCTCGACCGGCGAAGCCGAGCGGCACGCGCGCTTGGCAGGGATGGCCCTGTTCGAGGGTTTGCGCGCCAAGACGGCCTGAGCCATGGGTAAGAGCCGGGGAGGCTTCTCAGGCGGCACCGGTATCGGTTTGGGTGCCACATGGCTGTTTGGAGGTGAGTCAGGCTAGCGAGTTGTCCTCAGACTCCTAGGCATCGTCCGTCGGTCGCTTCGTAGCGACGAAAGTGCAATCCAGAAAAGGCCATAAAGGCATTTGTCCTCGATCGTTATAAAAGCAAGGACGCCGTACGGCTCGGCGAAATGCCGGAACCGGAAGTCCGGGACGATGATGTACTGGTCCAAGTCCACGCAGCCGACACCGCCCGCGCCACCATCGGGGCCGCCACCTTCGCGGTAGACTACGGACGACCCCTCGCGCGCGGGCGCACCCTGCTCGGCAACGTGATCGGCTACGACCGGGTCTGGCGCACCGGCGCCAATGCCGCGACCCAGTTCACCACCTCGGCGCCGATC
>JBIOUY010000285.1:0-3619 GCA_044867445.1 Gemmatimonadales bacterium | reverse complement strand
TCGGTCGGCGTGGCCGCGGCGTTGCCGCCGGGTAACCATGATGTGGTGGGAACGACGGGCGGAACCGCTTGCGCCTTGATGTAGGCCACCAGCATCCACACTCCGTCGGTGCCGATGACCCCGCCGTACGCCGGCATCCCCTTCGGTCGCCCATAGTAGATCGAGGTGAAGATCTCGTCGTCCGCTCCGCCGTAGCGCCAGCGGCCGTCGACCAGGCTGGGCCCGACCCATCCGATGGCGCCGCCGCCGTGACAGCCGTCGCAGTTCATCGAGCTGAAGAGGTTGGCACCAGCGTCCGGGTTGAGATTGGCCGGGCGAGGAGCACTGAGCGCGTTAGCGGCCGGGAGGACGCCGCCAGCGGGGATCCGGTCCTCGGCCTTGACCCCTGACCCGTTGGCCTGGGGCTTGGCCGGTCCACCCGCTTTGCACGCAGCCGCGGCAACGACCGCGCCCGCGAGCAGCGCGATGACGTGTCCGGTGGTTGGCATGGTTTCTTCCTCTCCGTTAAAGCCCGAAGATCCAGACGATGCCGCCCTGGCTGGTATGCCGTCCGATGTCCTTGTAGGGGTCGGACGGCGGGCGCACGTCCGCGGGATCGTCGGAGCGGACGTCCCCCGCGAGCAGGAACCAGTCGCCACCGATGCCGGCGTAGACCGCGACGTACTGCTTGCCGTCAGGGCCGCGATAGGTGATCGGGTTGCCCACGATACCGGAGCCAACCTTGAACTTGGAGAGGAGCTTGCCGGTCTTGGCGTCCACCGCCTTGAACCACCCGTCGAGCGTGCCATAGAACGCCACGTCACCGGCAGTGACCAGGGCCCCGCTCCAATTCGGGAAGTGCTCCTTGTCTTCCCATACTTTCTTGCCGGTACTCGCATCCCATGCCATGAATGCGCCGAGGTGGCCTCCGGGCCCGGCCTGGTAGGGGGTGCCAGCGCCGATGTAAGGGGTGCCGCGAACGTGCTGGGCTCGGACCGCCGCGAATTCCATGCACATGTTATTGGTGGAGGTGTAGAACAGCCCCGTCTTCGGCGAGTAGGCCGCCGGAGATGCCGGGCTGACCCCGCCTTCGAGACTGGGGCAGACACCCTTCACGTTGCCCTTGGATGCGCCGGTCTGCTTGGTGGAATCCAGCACCGGGCGCCCGGTTTTCAGATCGATGCTCTTGGCCCAGGTCACCTGGACATAGGGCACGGCGGCGAGAACCTCACCTGTGGCGCGGTCCAGGGTGTACTGGAAGCCGTTCTTATTGAAGTTGACCAGCGCCTTCCGGACCTTACCGCCGATCTTGATGTCCGCCAGGATCATGGTGGAAACGGCGTCGTAGTCCCAGTTGTCGTGGGGGGTGAACTGGTACGCCCAGATCAGCGACCCATCGGAGGGCCGGCGCGCGAGGACGCTCCCGGTCCATTTGTTGTCACCGACCCGCTGTTCGGGGTTGTAGGGCGATGGGTTCCCGACGCCATAGTACACCAGGTCCAGCTCGGGGTCGTAGGACATCCACCCCCAGACCGGGGCGCCTCCGGTCTTGTACCCATCCTCCGGCCAGCTCGACTTCCCCAACTCGGTGCCCCTGTCATAGAACGGCTTGAAGGTGCCGGGCTTGGCGAGGACCTCGGCGTCCGGGCCGATGTTGCGCCCGGTCCAAACGATCTTTCCAGTCTTGAGATCGAGCCCTTTCACCCAGCCATAGATGCCGAACTCGCCGCCCGAGGCGCCGACGATGACCCGATCCTTGACCACGAAGGGCGCCATCGGCGTCGTCTCGCCCTCTCCGACATCGGCGATTTGGGTCTTCCACAGCTCCTTACCCGACTCCGCATCCACCGCGACCGTATGCCCGTCGAGCAGGTTGTAGATGATTTTGCCGTCAGCATAGAACGCGCCCCGGTTGATCACGTCGCAGCAGGCAACCCCGATCGCATTGGGGCTCACGTCCGGGCGGTACTTCCACTTGAGCGGATAGCCCTCCTTGGTGAGGTCGAACGCATAGAGCACGTTGGGCCACGGGGTGACCACGTACATCGTGTTCTTGACCACCAGCGGCTGTCCCTGGTGACCCGCGAGGACCCCGGTGGAGAAGGTCCAAACGGGGCGCAGCCGCGTAGCGTTTGCCGGGGTGATCTCGGCGAGCTTACTAAACCGGGTCGAGGAATAATCCTTGGCGGGCATGGTCCACTCGCCGTCGGCCCCGGCCTGCGCCAGAGCCGGCCCAGCCGCCAGGACCGAGAGACACCCCAGCGTGGTGAGCACGTTCGCCGTGCGGCGCCATCGAGATATGCAGCCTGCGCATACGTTGTTTATCGTGAGGGTAGGCATTCGGCCTCCTTCGGGCCGGCGTCTGGCGTGAACCAACGACGAGACGTGGGTCTGGGACCTTCGTGCTCTCTTGACTCATCCACGATCCCCGCTGGATATAGGTGCGACCAACCTCGTGTCAAGAATTTGCGCTGCCTCGGCTAGTGCCCGAGCGAAGAAGACGGCGACCTAGCCACCGCGACGAGGAGGACCTCTGCCCGCATACGATGCGATTGTGCTAGGTCTGGGAGGGATGGGCAGCGCGACGCTGTTCCACCTCGCGCGCCGGAGCCTGTGCGTGCTCGGACTCGAGCGCTTCGACCTGGTGCATGAGTACGGCTCGTCCCACGGGCTCACTCGAATCATCCGGCTCGCCTACTGGGAGCATCCAACCTACGTGGCGCTCCTGCGGCGCGCCTACGAGCTGTGGCGCGAGCTCGAAAGTCTCGCGGGCGAGCGGCTCCTTCACGTTACGGGAAGCGTGGATGCGGGCCCCGAAGGCGGGGCCATCTTCGAGGGCGCGCTCAGGTCGAGCGAACTCCACGGTCTGACGCACGAGGTGATGGATGGTGCTGAGCTGCACCGGCGCTTTCCCGGGTACCGCCTGCCGAAGCCGATCCGATGCCTGTATCAGCCCGACGGTGGGTTCCTGTTCCCGAGCGATGCGACATCGCGCACATCGAGCAGGCGCTGGCTCACGGCGCCGAGGTCCGTTGCCGCGAGCCGGTGCTGGAATGGGGTGCGGGGGGCGGACGTGTGTGGGTGCGCACGGCCCGCGGTCGCTACGAGGCCGGCCGGCTAGTCGTCTGCGCGGGCCCCTGGGCCTCCAAGCTTGTCCCCGAGCTGGACGGCCTCGCCGTCCCGGAGCGACAGGTGCTGGCATGGCTTCAGCCTGCCCGCCCTGAGTACTTCCGGCTGGGCGCCTTCCCTGTTTTCAACCTGGAGGTGGAGGAGGGCCGCTACTATGGGTTCCCGAGCTTTCTTATCCCCGGCTTTAAGTTCGGGAAGTATCATCACCGCGGGGAGCAGGTGGATCCCGACGCGGTGAACCGCGAGCCCGAGCCAGAAGACGAGGAACTGCTCCGCGCCTTCGCCCTGCGGTACTTCCCCGACGGCGCTGGACCGACCATCATGCTCAAGGCATGCCTTTTCACCAACAGCCCTGACCGCACTTCATCCTGGACCACCACCCCGCACATCCGGAGGTCGCTGTCGCCGCCGGATTCTCCGGCCATGGCTTCAAGTTCGCTCCGGTCGTCGGCGAGGTCCTCGCCGACCTCGCCCTCGACGGCGGCACCGACGCGCCGATCGCGCTGTTCGA
>JBIOUY010000284.1:0-15517 GCA_044867445.1 Gemmatimonadales bacterium | reverse complement strand
CCGATGCCAGTATCACCGGCTCGGCCCTCGACCTGATCTTCTCGACCAGCATCGGCGGGTTCTCGCTCACCAGCTTCTTGAGCGCGCTGGAGCGGACCGAGTTGGCCGACATCCAGGCGGAGCCGGTCATCTCCACCCTCGATAACCGGCAGGCGGACATCCTGGTCGGTGAAGAGACTCCGGTCCGTGTGATCGACGCCTCCTCCGGCGGCGGCGGGTCCACCGCCCGAGCCAACGTCCAGTTCAAGGAAACCGGTATCCGGCTCACGGTCACCCCGCACGTGACCAACAACCGCCAGGTGCTGATGCAGCTCCACACCGAGCGCTCGGCCATCCAGCTCCTCGCGGCGGCCGACCTCGGCTTCAACTTCTCCAAGCAGAAGGCCGACAACCAGCTTCTGGTCAACGACGGCGAGACCGCGGTCATCGGCGGCCTGACAGTGACGCAAGTCAACAAGACCCGATCCGGCATCCCGCTCCTTTCCGGGCTCCCGATCGTGGGCAAGCTGTTCAGCTTCACCAGCGAGTCGGAGAACCGGCGTGACCTGATCATCCTGGTGACGCCTCGGATCACCGATGACGGAGTGAGTGGCGAGTGATAGAAGGGCGGTAAAGCTTGCCCCGAGCGTAGCGAGAGGACGGTACGGCGGCACGAGAAATCGTTCCGCCGTTTCGTCATCTATGGGTTGGGGGTATATAATAGGGCCTTACCTTGGGGCTTTACCGCCCTTACCGTCCTTACCGCCCCCTCGCTGCGCTCGGGGCGGGCTCTTACCGCCTTTACCGCCATGCATCTACGCTTCTCCACCGCCGGCGAATCTCACGGCAAGGCGCTCGTCGCCCTGGTGGAGGGACTGCCGGCCGGCCTCGCGGTGTCGGCGGAATGGGTCGATCGCGAGCTCGCCCGGAGGATGCAGGGCTACGGGCGAGGCGCTCGGATGAAGATCGAGCGCGACCGGGTCGAGTGGCTGGCTGGAGTGCGGGCCGGTGAGACCCTCGGGTCCCCGGTGGCAATGCTGATCCAGAATCGGGACTGGGCCAACTGGGAAGAGGTCATGGCGCATGAGGCCGTGGCCACTCCCGGTGAGCTGCGCCGCCGCCGGGTGACCCGCCCTCGGCCGGGCCACGCCGACCTCGCCGGGGTGCTCAAGTACGATCGGGTCGATGCCCGCGACATTCTCGAGCGAGCCAGCGCACGCGAGACGACCGCTCGGGTGGCGGCCGGAGCTCTGGCCAAGCGCCTCCTGGATGAGTTCGGCGTCGAGATCGGCAGTCACGTCCTATCGCTCGGCGGCATCCGCGCCGGAGAATGCGAGACTCTTCCGGTTCCGCTGAACGAGGCCTCCGACCGTTCCGAGGTCCGGGTTCTCGATCCGTCGGTCGAAGCTCGCATCATCAGCCGGATCGATGAAGCCAAGAAGGCAGGCGACACTCTGGGCGGAGAAGTCGAGGTCGTCGCCCGCGGGGTGGTCGTCGGCCTGGGCAGCCATGTGAGCTGGGACCGGAAGCTCGACGGACGATTGGCCGGAATGCTGATGTCGATTCCAGCCGTGAAGGGAGTCGAGATCGGCCTGGGCTTCGAGATGGCTCGCCGGCCAGGCTCGCAAGTGCACGACGCGATCGACGCGGCATCGCCAGATGGAGTCTGGGCGGCGGGGAGCCTGCCCCGAGCGGAGCGAGGGGATACCCGCGGCGGTTTCCGCCGCCGGAGCAACAACGCGGGTGGTCTGGAGGGCGGCATCACCACCGGTGAGCCGGTGGTTGCGCGGCTCGCCATGAAACCGATCAGCACGCTTATGTCCCCACTTCCCACGGTGGACCTCACATCCGGCTTGCCTGCGAGCGCCCAGAGCGAGCGCTCCGACGTCACCGCGGTGCCGGCGATGGGAGTCATCGCCGAGGCGCTGGTGGCGCTGGTGCTGGCGGATGCCATGTTGGAGAAATTCGGCGCCGATTCCCTCGGCGAGATGCGGCGGAATTACGATGGATATGTCGCCGCACTTGGATCCCGATGGGCCGCCGAGCACCGGGAGAACCGGGACTCGCCCCGAGCGGAGCGAGGGGGCTGATGCCTCGGCACGTGGTCCTGGTCGGACTGCCAGGCTCCGGCAAGAGCACGGTCGGCAAGGCCGTGGCCGAAGGGCTGGACGCCCCGCTGATAGACATCGATACCCTCCTGGTTCGAGAGATGGGCATGCCGGTAGCCCAGATTTTCGGCATGGTGGGCGAGGCCAAGTTCCGGCAGATGGAGCGCGACGCGGTACGCACCGCGCGGGCCAGGGAACCCTGCGTGATCGTGCCTGGAGGTGGCTGGGCGGCCCAGCAGGGAGAAGTGCACAGTGCCAAGCAAGACAGCCTGGTGGTCTATCTGAGCTGCCTCGCCGCCACTGCCGCCAAGCGCAGCCAGGAGGGCGAGATCCGCCCTCTTGTGGCTGGGGTCGACCCGGTCAAGCGCATGCGCTCTCTCCTGGAAGCCCGGGAACCGTTCTACCGCCTGGCTGATTATGAGGTCGCAGCCGACACCAAGAACGCTCAGGTAGTGGCCGAGGAGGTGATCCGGCTGGCCCGCGAGCACGCCGGCTGGTGAGCTTTGCTGCTGGCTGTAAGTGCTTGTCCTACAGCAATTAGGATGACCCTCTCTTGCCCCCCGACCCGCGCTGCGGGTTTCTTGCTACCTCCTCACTTGACCATTAGATGACCCAAACGGTTACACTGGAGACATGGCGACCAGAGCGAAACGATCGGTAAGACCTGCCAAGGCCAAGCCCTCCAAGGCCGCGGCGCCGAAGGCGGAGACCCCCAAGCCGAAGGCACCGAAGGCCGGTACCCGGAAGGGCAAGCCGGAGGCACGGAGCCGCGGCAAGGGGAGCGCCCTGGTCATCGTCGAGTCTCCCACCAAGGCCAAGACCATCGGCAAGTACCTGGGGTCCGGGTACGATGTGAAGGCCACGGTGGGGCACGTCCGAGACTTGCCCACCCGCGAGCTTGGCGTGGATGTGGACAAGGGGTTCGAGCCCAAATACGTCATCATTAAAGGAAAGACCAAGACCCTCTCTGATCTCAAGAAGGCCTCGAAGAGCGCATCTACCATTTATCTGGCCACCGACCCGGATCGGGAGGGGGAGGCCATCGCCTGGCACGTCGCCGAGCATCTGCGGGCCGCCGTTCCCACCCACCGCATTCTGTTTCATGAGATCACCCGCGAGGCCATTCAGGAAGCGATCCGCGCGCCCGGTGAGATCGATGACCGCAAAGTGAACGCCCAACAGGCGCGGCGGATCCTCGACCGGCTGGTGGGGTACAAGGCCAGCCCGATTCTGTGGCGCGCCATAAAGACCGGGCTCTCCGCGGGCCGAGTCCAGACCGTGGCACTCCGGCTGATCGTCGAACGGGAGCGGGAGATCCGGGCGTTCAAGCCCCAGGAGTACTGGAGCATCGAGGCGCTTTGCGCCAAAGACAACCAGACCTTCGAAGCCGCGCTGGCCAAGGTCAGCGGCCACAAGCCACAACTCCACTCCGCGGCGGATGCGCAGGCAGTGGTCGACGCGGTCCGGCAGCTGCCGTTCATCGTATCCAAGGTGGAGAAGCGCCACCGGCGGAAGAACCCGGCCGCGCCGTTCACCACCAGCACCCTGCAGCAGGAAGCCGCCAAGAAGTTGGGCTTTTCCTCCCGGCGCAGCATGCGCGCGGCGCAGGACCTATATGAAGGAATGGACGTCGGCGAGGATGGCCCGGTGGGTCTCATCACCTACATGCGAACCGACTCGCCCGAGGTCTCCGAGACTGCTCTGGCCGCGGTGCGGGGATTCATCGCCAGGAACTTCGCCAAGCCGTACTTGCCAGAGTCGCCCAACGTCTATCGCCCCAAGAAGAACGCCCGGGTGCAAGGGGCCCATGAGGCCATCCGGCCCACCGATGTGAACCGCCGTCCCGAGCAAGTGCAAGCTTATCTCGAGCCCGACCAGTTCCGCCTCTACCAGCTCATCTGGCAGCGCTTCGTCGCCTCACAGATGACTCCGGCGGTCTACGATATGACCATCGTGGACTTCGAGCTGGGTCGGTATCTCTTCCGCGCCACCGGTTCGGTATTGGTCTTCGACGGCTATCACACGCTCTATACGGAAGGCCGGGAGAAGGAAGAGGGCAAGACGATGGACGATCTCCCGCCCATCCCGCCGCTGGCCGTCGGCGACCGGGTCGAGGTGCGGGAGATCACCCCCTCGCAGCATTTTACCGAGCCGCCGCCGCGGTTTTCCGAGGCCAGCCTGGTCAAGGAGCTCGAGCGCCTGGGGATTGGGCGGCCCTCCACTTACAGCGCCATTATCTCCACGCTCTCCCTCCGGGAATACGTCCGGGTGGAGCAGCGGCGCTTCTTCCCCACCGAGCTGGGGGAGCTGGTCGAAAAGATCATGGTGGGCCGGTTCCCCGACATCTTCAACGTCGAGTTCACCTCGGAGATGGAAGATGAGCTCGACCGGATCGAGGAGGGCGAGCTCGGCTGGCAGCGGGTGCTCAAGGATTTCTATGGCCCCTTCACCAAGGCGCTGGATGCGGTGGACCTGAATGCCCTGGTGGCCGATGCGCACGGCCTCTCTCCTGAGGAGCTGGCCAAGGAGCGCTGTCCCAAGTGCGGCTCCAACATCGAGCTCAAGACCGGCCGGTTCGGTCCCTACCTGGCGTGTGTCAAGTACAAGGACACCTGCGACTACGTGAGATCGCTGCGGAAGGGTAAGGCGCCCGATCGCCCCACCGATGAGAAGTGCCACCTCTGCGGCTCGCCCATGGTGATCAAGACCGGCCGGTTCGGCGAGTTTCTCGCTTGCACCACCTATCCCAAGTGCAAGGGGACTCGAGCGGTCCCGCTGGGGATGAAGTGTCCCAAGTGCCTCGAGGGCGATCTCGCCGAGCGGCGCACCAAACGAGGCAAGTCGTTCTGGGGATGCGTGCGCTACCCAGCCTGCGATTTCTCTACCTGGAACCGGCCGGTGCCGGACGCGTGTCCCCAGTGCGGCTGGGTCGGCATGGAGAAGAAGGTGAACAAGGTCGACGGGGAAACCCGGACCTGCCTCAAGTGCGGGCACAAGCTGGTTCTGGCTGAGCCCGAGGAGGTAGCGCTGGCGTGAACGTCGCCGTAGTCGGCGGAGGTCTGGCCGGCTCGGAGGCGGCCTGGGCTCTCGCCGAGCGCGGCCTCCGAGTCACCCTGTTCGAGATGCGGCCGGTGGTGCAGACACCGGCCCACCACTCCGACAGGCTTGCCGAGCTGGTCTGCAGCAACTCCTTCAAGTCACTCGAGCTCACCAACGCGCATGGCTTGCTCAAGGCCGAGCTCCGGGCGCTCGGCAGTCTGCTGCTCCCCTGCGCCGATCAGGCACGAGTGCCGGGCGGAGCCGCGCTGGCCGTGGATCGGGAGGCTTTTTCCTGCGCGGTGCATGAGCGGGTGACCAAGCATCCCAATATCAGGATGGTGCGCGAGGAGGTGGCCGCGCTTCCCACGCCCGGTATCGTCGCCACTGGCCCGCTCACCTCCGAGCGGCTCGCCGGCGCCATCGCTCAGCGCCTGGGCTCGTCGGCCCTGGCGTTTTATGACGCCATCGCGCCGATCGTGGCGGCCGACTCACTGGATCACAAGCAGCTCTATGCGCTCTCCCGTTACGGCAAGGGAGAGGGTGATGATTATCTCAATGCGCCCATGGATGCGCCGGCGTACGAGCATTTCCTGGACGCGTTGCTTGCGGCCGATCAGTACCAGGGACATGAGTTCGACAGCGTTCCGTATTTCGAGGGCTGTCTCCCAGTGGAAGAGCTGGCGCGGCGCGGACGGGAGACCTTGCGGTTCGGCCCGATGAAGCCGGTGGGCCTGCCCGATCCGCGTACCGGCCGGGAGCCTCACGCCGTGGTGCAGCTCCGCCGGGAAGACCGCGCCGGCCAAATGTGGAACCTGGTCGGGTTCCAGACTCGCCTCCGGACGCCGGAGCAGCAGCGGGTGTTCCGCATGATCCCGGGACTGGGGTCGGCGGAGTATCTTCGTTTCGGGAGCGTGCACCGGAACTCGTATGTCAACAGCCCGGCGAGCCTGGGCCCGGGACTCACGGCGCGGGACGACGATAGTCTGTTTTTCGCTGGACAGCTCACCGGTGTGGAGGGGTATACCGAGTCATTGGGGACGGGACTGCTCGCGGGGATCAATCTGGCCAGACGTCTGGAAGGGAAGGCGGTCGCGATTCCGCCACCTACGACGATGCTGGGAGGACTCTATCGCTATCTTCGCGAGGCCGACCCGGAGCACTTCCAGCCGATGAACGCCAATTTTGGGTTGCTCGATCCGCTGGAGGGCGGCAAGACCTTGCCCCGAGCGCAGCGAGGGGGCGGTAAGAGCTTGCCCCGAGCGAAGCGAGGGGGCGGCAAGATCTCTAAGGACAGGAAGAAGGAGCTGCTGGTCGAGCGGGCCCAAGCTGAGTTCGCTCGATTCCTGGAGGAACTCCGGTGATCCTTTGGGCTCAGGCAAAAGCAAAAGCTCACCACGGAGCCAGGGAGGACACGGAGGCTGTCTTCCGTGTTTTTCTTCCGTGCTCTCCATGTTTGGCTTTTTGAATAGATCAGCGATGCCTGACCTGTCATGGGTCGTGGGTCTTTGGTCCTTGGTGGAGGAGGGCCGATGAGAAGGACCAACGACCAGCGACCAACGACCAAAGACTCTCCAAGTGTCACCGAGTTCCTGACCCACCTCGACAAGGAACGCGGCCAATCGCCGCATACGGTCAAGGCGTACGGTCGCGACCTCGAGGCGTTCACCGAGTTCTGCGATCGGCACTACGGGGGCGACTGGAGCTGGGAGCGGGTGGACCGGCTGGGCCTGCGGGGGTTCCTGGGCGAGCTTCAGCGCCGCGGGCTCTCCAAGCGCTCTGCCGCGCGGTCGCTCTCGGCGGTGCGAAGCTTCTACCGCTATCTCCAGGTGCACCACGGGGTGCAGAACGGCGCCGCCCGGGCGGCGAAGGTGCCCAAGTTGGACAAGCGCCTCCCCACGTATCTCGACCGCGACCATACCGCGCGTCTGTTCGAGTGGGCCGAGGAGCGCGCCGCCGGCGATGAGTTCGGCGCCACCCGCGATCTCGCCATTCTCGAGTTGTTCTATTCCACCGGCATCCGGCTCTCGGAACTGAGCGGGATGAATCTCGACGATCTCGATCTGCTCTCCGATCAGGCCAAGGTGAGGGGAAAGGGAAGAAAAGAGCGTCTCGTTCCGGTCGGGTCGCGGGCGGTGCTGGTCTTGCGCCGCTATCTTAACCTGCGCGACGCGGTGGCGGGCCACCGAGGCGCCGATCGCCGGGCGGTGTTCCTGAGCCGCCGGGGCAAGCGGCTCGGGCCCCGGAGCATCCAGCGGATCGTGCACGCGATGTTCGATGGGGTAGGAGGTGATGGACTTCGAGTCCACTCGCTCCGCCACACATTTGCCACCCATATGCTGGATGCGGGCGCCGATCTGCGGGCGGTGCAGGAGCTGTTGGGCCATGCGTCGCTCAGCACCACGCAGGTGTACACGCATACCAGCGTGGAGAGGCTCAAGAAGGTGTATAACCAGAGTCACCCGAGAGCGTAGAGACGTGACAGGTGAAAGGTGACAGGTGACAGGTAAGCGCCCGGGGAGCACCCGTTTCACCTTTCACGTTTCACTTTTCACGCTGTTGTTTGAGGACCCATGGCCTTCCACGCCACTACCATACTTGGAGTAAGAAAAGACGGCCGCGTTGCCCTCGGCGGCGACGGGCAGGTCAGCATCGGCGAGAGCGTGGTGAAGTCGCGCGCCAACAAGGTGCGGGCGCTCAAAGGTGGAAAGGTCCTGGCGGGCTTCGCCGGTTCCGTGGCCGACGCGCTTACGTTGTACGAGAAGTTCGAGGAGAAGCTGGACCGCTATCCTGCCAATCTCCCTCGCGCCGCGGTGGAGTTGGCCAAGGATTGGCGCAGCGATCGGGTGTTGCGCCGGCTGGAGGCCCTGTTGGTGGTGGCCGATCTGGAGCACAGCTTTTTGGTTAGCGGATCGGGGGAGCTGATCGAGCCGGACGATGGCATCGTCGCCATCGGCTCGGGGGGGAACTTTGCCCTTGCCGCGGCCCGGGCGCTGGTTCCGGTGACTGGACTGAGCGCGCGCGACATCGTGCTGCGCTCGCTCGAGATTGCAGCGGACATCTGTGTGTTTACCAATCGTGAGATTAGCATTCTAGAGCTAGGAAACAGTAAGGAGTGAGGAGTAAGGAGTGAGGAGTAACAGAGTCCCCGACTCCGCTCGGCGTGGCACGAGGGTGATCTTCACTCATTAGTCTTCACTCCTGACTCCTTACTCCTTATTCCCTACTCCTTACAGTTGTTATGACCCAAGCCGCCCCCCAACTCCCCGATACCTCCGAGCAGCCCGCCCCGCTCCCCTGGCTGGAGGAGATGCCTCCCCGTCAGATCGTGGCCGAGCTGGACCGCTATATCGTGGGCCAGGAGGCTGCCAAGAAGGCGGTGGCCATCGCGGTGCGGAATCGGTGGCGCCGGGCGCAAGCGCCGGATGACATCCGAGACGAGATCACTCCCTATAACATCATCATGATCGGCCCCACCGGGGTGGGAAAGACTGAAGTTGCCCGCCGCCTGGCCCGACTGAGCGGGGCGCCGTTCATCAAGGTGGAGGCCTCCAAGTTCACCGAGGTGGGCTACGTCGGTCGCGATGCCGAATCCATGGTCCGCGACCTGGTGGACGCCGCGATCAACATGGTCCGGACCGAACGGGAGGACGAGGTCTACCCCCAGGCGGAGCAGCGCGCCGACGAGCGGCTGCTGGATCTCCTACTGCCGGCGGCCCCACCCCCTCCGTCCTCTGCGTCTTCTGCATCCTCTGCTGCGTCCTCTCCCTCGGTTTTCGTGGTCGGCTCCAGCGGCCAGGCCAAATCAGAACGGGCCCTCACGGTCGAGGAGGAGCGCCGCCATCGGTCGCGGGAAAAGCTGCGGGAGATGCTAGCCGAGGGGCGGTTGGACGAGAGAGAGGTTGAGATCGAGGTCGTTCCCCAGAGCTTCCCCATGATGGAGTTCATTCAGCCGCCGCAGGGGATGGAGGGGGCGGACATCAACTTCACCGAGATGCTGCAGGACATGCTGCCCAAGCGAAAGAAGCGGCGCACGGTGAAGGTACCCGAGGCTCGCCGGGTCCTGGTGGACGAGGAGCTGAAGAAGTTGGTGGACATGGACGACGTGGTGAACGAGGCACTCGACCGGGTCGAGAACCACGGCATCATCTTCATCGACGAGATCGACAAGATCGCCGGCGAGCGGGGCCAGGTCGGTGGTCCGGACGTCTCCCGCGAGGGAGTCCAGCGCGACCTGCTGCCCATCGTCGAAGGCTCCACGGTGCAGACCCGTTACGGCTATGTCCGGAGCGACCACATCCTGTTCATCGCCGCGGGGGCCTTCCACGTCTCCAAGCCGTCCGACCTGATCCCGGAGCTGCAAGGCCGCTTCCCCATCCGGGTCGAGCTCCAACCGCTCACTGAAGGAGACTTCATCCGGATCATGACCGAGCCGGAGAACGCGCTCACCAAGCAGTACCAGGCGCTGGTAGCCGCGGAGGGGGCCGAGCTGGAGTTCACGTCCGAGGGAATCGCCGAGGTGGCGCGGGTGGCATTCATGGCCAACGACCGGATGGAGAACATCGGAGCCCGGCGGCTGCACACGGTGATGTCGGCCCTGATGGAAGACGTGCTGTTCGAGTTGCCGGAGTACCCTGAGAAGCGGATTGTGTTCGACGCGGCCAGCGTGCGGGAGCGGCTGGCGCGGATCGTGAACGATGACGACCTCAGGCGGTATATCCTCTAGCCAGCCGCAGTACCCCGACGTATAGTGGACATTCCGTAATTACGAAAAATTCACGGTAGGGAAGCATACTCCTCGTAGCTCCCCACCGAGGTCTCGCGTAGGCGCCACCGTGATGGATCAGGTTGACCGCCTGCGGACCGCACTTGCGGACCGTTACGAGCTCGATCGTGAGATCGGGGCCGGGGGCATGGCCCACGTCTACCATGCCCACGACCGGCAGCACGACCGCGATGTGGCGATCAAGGTCCTGCGGCCGGAGCTGGCCGCCGCGCTCGGTACCGAGCGCTTTCTGCGCGAGATCCACATCGAGGCGACCCTCCAGCATCCCCACATTCTCCCGCTCTACGATTCCGGATCCGCCGAAGGCCAGCTCTACTACGTCATGCCCTTTGTGGAGGGCGAGAGTCTTCGACAGCGGATCGACCGGGAACGCCAGCTCCCCCTCGAGGACGCTGTGAAGATCGCCCGGGACGTGGCCGAGGCCCTGGGCTATGCCCACAGCCACAATCTTGTGCATCGCGATATCAAGCCCGCCAACATCATGCTGTCCGGCTATCCCGAGCCGGGAGGCCAGCCAGCGGTGTGGCACGCCCTGGTCACCGACTTCGGGATCGCCCGAGCGATCTTGGTGGCTGCCGGCGAGCAACTTACGGCCACCGGCATCATAGTGGGGACGCCGGAGTACATGAGCCCAGAGCAGGCCAGCGGCGACCAGGGAATCGACGGCCGCAGCGACATCTACTCGCTGGGCTGCGTCCTCTACGAGATGCTTGCCGGGGAGCCGCCCTTCGTCGGTCGCACCGCGCAGGCCATCCTCGCGCGGCACCGGCAGGACACTCCAACACCGATACAGGTTCTCCGGCCCCGCCTGCCGGCAGCGGTCGGCCGAGCGGTCGAGATCGCACTCGCGAAGGTGCCTGCAGAGCGTTTCGCGACAGCGCCGGCCTTCGCCGATGCACTCGCCCAGACTACTACCCCCCCAGCGCCGCGGAGCCCCTCCAGAGCGAGACGGGCGCGCGGCCGCCCGGTCGCGGCTCTCATCGCAGCGGTCGTCGCACTCGGCGTCGCGGCATTCATGGCCAAGGAGCGGCTGAGCGGGTCACGCCCCGCGGGTCCCGACATCGCGGTGGCCATCGTGCCGTTCGATCAGCCGGCCACGGTCGCCGAGCAGCATCAGGGCACCCACCTGTTGTTCACCGAGGCACTGGGTTGGCTGCCAGGGGTACGAGCCGTGGACGGCACGCCGCTGCTCGGGTCCTCCCCGAGCTGGCGCGCGCTTTCACTCGGGGCCCTGCTTCGTGGGGCTCATCGACTCGGGGCGAAATACCTGGTGACCGGATCGGTTATGCCCAGGGCCGAGGGTTCCCAGGTGAGCGTGGATCTCTACGCCGTGGATGATGGAGAGCATGTGGTCCACGGGGCCGACTCGGCGCAGGGGCTGGCGCTGGACGGGCCGGTCGGCCGGCTGGCGCTCCAGTCGGTGAGCGCCCTCGCCGGGCGCGAGGGCTTGAGCCTGGGGCCCCGCCGGGTTGTGTTCACAGCGACGACCTCCGCGGTCACGGTCGGGCAGCTCCTTCGGGCACAGTCGCGCTCTTGGCTGGGCGATGTGGACGGCGCAGCCGCCGCTCTCCGGGCGGCAGTCGCAGCCGACTCGAACTGCGGGCTGGCCTACCACCGGCTTAGTGTCGCAGAGCGCTGGCGTCATGACGACTCTGCTGCTCTCGCCGCGGTGAATGCAGGGCTCCAGCGTCGCGAGAGGCTCGCCCAACGCTGGCTTGACCTGCTCCAGGCCCAGCGCTACTTCGCGTTAGGCTATGGCGACAGCGCCATCGCCGTCTTCCAGGACGCCGTCCTCAACGACAATACCGACATCGACGCGTGGTACGGGCTGGGCGAGTCGCTCTTCCACTTTGGCGCGTTCGCCACGCACTCACCCCTGGACGCGCGACCCGCCCTCGATCGGGTAGCGGCTCTCGACAGCACCTTCGGGCCGGTCTACGACCATTTGCTCGAGCTGGCACTCCAGGCAGGTGACCGGCGCGGTGCCGAGCGGTACCTCCAGCGTCTGCGCCACGATGACCCGTGGAGACCAATGCGCGAGGCGCTCGTGACGCTGCAATTCGGCCCCGCCCGTGAGCGTCCCGCAGCCCTCGCGCGGCTGCGTGCAGCAGACCGGTCTGCCCTCTCTCAAGTCGTGATTCACGCGGTCCACGGAGGCCACAATCTTGGGCTCGCCGACACGGCCGCAGGGTTCCTCCTCGGTGGCGACCGCACCCCGGACGACCGACGCAGAGGCTCCGAGTATCGCCTGGTCATCCTGGCGGCGCAGGGGCGCTGGCCGGAGGCGGTGCGGGCCTGGAAGTCGGCCGCCGGAGACCAGCCCTTCGATGCCTGGGTGGTTCAGGCGGACCTGGCCGGATACCCGGCCCGCGATCTCGCCACGCCCATGTATGCCTGGGCGAAGTCTCTGCTCGCAGCGGGCCGCATTCCCGACTTTCGCCGTCCGATCTGGGACGAAAGTCGCCAGCTTCGCCAGGCCTTCGACGCGTTGGCGCAGCGCGCCACACTGGAGGGAGACTCGGTCGAAGTACGCGATCTGTTGCGGCGAATCGACCGCGCTGCCGCTCCCGACAGCTCCGACCCGGGTCCGGGGGCGCTCCGCGCCTCGCTCCGCGCGCGACTCGCTCTCCTCGCGGCCGACACTGTGGGGGCGATCGGGCTACTCCAGCAAGCGGTGTCTCGAATTCCCGAGCCGTGGACCGCGAACTTTCCCCTCACCGCATTGGCCGGCCAGCGCTTCCTCCTGAGCGAGCTGCTGGCGGCGCGCGGAGACAGCGCCGGCGCGCAGCGCTGGCGGGCGTCGTTCTCCAACTCTTGGGCGGTCGTGGACGTCCTTTACCTCCCTCGGATGGGCCTCATCAGGGCCCCACGAGCGAGTGATCACGCAATGCGTTTCAGAAGCGATGGCAATTCGATCGTTGGCGGAAGGGTAACCACGCTGAACGGAGGAGGTCGGTTATGAGTAACGGTAGATCGGCAGACGCGGCGCTCGGCGCGATCGCTTTGGGCACCGACAACCATCCCAAGGGGCTGAGTCCGAAGATCGACTCGGTAGGGATGGACCCAGACGAGCGCTTCTACATGCTCGCCACATATTGCTTCGACTTGTCCCGAAAGCTGAAGTACATCTCGCTCGCGCTGAAGGACTTCATGGATTCGGCGGAGCCGCACCTTGCGGCCCGGATAAAGCATGAGAACGACATCATCAACCCGCCCGATAATGCGAACCTGCCCTGGAAAGACAGGGCACGCCGGGCCGAGGATTTGATGAAGAAGCTCTTCAGCGAAATACAAGGTACGCATCGCCATAGCGAGATACTGAACAAGCGCGCCAGCAAGGGTAAGCTGCCCAACGACGCCTTTAAGCCTAGAGCCGGTCTAGTAGGCGTCTGAGGGCGAGGAGCAGGCAGGCGTCTGCATAGCTAGTCCCTCGAGCGGCCACACCGGCAGCCCCGAGCTCCGGGTCGCGCGCAGGCAACCTGGCCAACGCGACCCGGGGGGTCACGCGATCCTTTACCCCGCGCTCAGCATCCTCAGCAAGGCCGCCCCGCTCGGCGGCCGGTCCTCCGGTGCCTTAGCCAGGGTCGTGAGCACGGCAGATTCGACGTGCCGGGGCAGATCCGGTCGCACCGTCCGAATCGAGCGCGGCGGCTCGCTCAAATGCCGCGCGATGATCGCCTGCGGCGTCGGTCCGCTGAACGCCAGCTCCCCGGTCAGCATCTCGTACACCACGCAGCCCAACGCATAGATATCGCTACGGGCATCGATCTCTCCCCGGCCGGTCGCCTGTTCGGGACTCATGTACGCCGCCGTGCCGAACACCAGCCCACTGGACGACGACTGGTCGCTCGTCGCCCGGACGATCGCCCGCGCCACCCCGAAGTCGCACACCATCGCCTTGTCCCCCTCGAGCAGAACGTTGGCCGGCTTGATGTCCCGGTGCACCACGTTTTGCGCGTGAGCGTAGTCCAGTGCTCCGGCGACGTCGCCGGCGATGGCCAGCACTCGTGGCAGTGGGAGTCGGCCATGCTGCTCCAGCAGCGCCTGGAGCGAATTCCCGGCGACGTACGGCATGCTGAAATAGAGGAACTCGCCGGCCTGGCCTGAGCCCAGGAGCGGCAGGATGTTGGGATGCCGCAGCCGAGTGGCGATCTCGATCTCACGGTGAAACCGCGTCGCACCCAAGGAGGCCGCCAGCTCCGGCCGGAGGACCTTGATCGCCACCGGGCCGCCGCCCACCAGATCCTCGGCGAGATAGACCGTGGCCATCCCCCCTCTTCCGATCTCCCGCTGGAGCCGGAAGCGGTAGGCCAAGGCCTGGGTGAGCTTCTGCGATAGATCGTGGGTGGGCACTGGTCGATAAGCTACGTCTCCAACCCGCTCGGTCAATCCACCGCAGGGAGGAGGCGGCGATGTGAGGGCGTCATCCCAAGGGAGCAACGCGACCGAGGGACCTACTCAACCGAGTCCCGGATACCTGTAGTGCAGGTCCCTCGCTGGCGCTCGGGATGACGTCCCTAAGCTCTGCGTCCTCTCCGTCCTCTCTTTACTCGCTCCTCGACCCCGACTACAATCCCCTCGCGAATCACCAGGCATCGGCCCTCCACCCACCGGCCCATGAGCGCCACCTCCACCATCACGCGGCACTTTCTCGCGATCCCCGACTTCAGCAAACCCGAGCTCGTGGCGCTGTTCGACCTGGCGGCGAGGATGAAGCGGGGGGAGTACACCGAGAAACCGCTCGCAGGCAAGACGCTGGGGATGATCTTCACCAAGAGCTCGACTCGCACCCGAGTCTCCTTCGAGGTCGGGGCCTTCGAGCTCGGCGGCCATGCCCTCTTCCTGTCTTCGCGGGACATCCAGTTGGGCCGTGGTGAGCCGATCCGGGACACTGCTCGGGTGCTGTCCCGCTATCTCGATGGCATCATGATCCGCACCCACGACCATCGGGATGTGGAGGAGCTGGCGTGTTACTCCACTATTCCCGTCATCAACGGGCTCACCGACCTGCTGCACCCATGTCAGGTGCTCGCCGACCTGCTCACGGTGCGCGAGGAGCTGGGCGGCTGGGAGGGCAAGGTCATCGCTTGGGTCGGCGACGGCAACAACATGGCCAATAGCTGGATCAACGCCGCCGGCACGCTCGGCTTCGAGCTGCGGCTCGCCTGCCCCAAGGGCTACGAGCCCAATGCCGAAATCCTGGAACGCAACCGGCGGAAGGCGCGGATCACCTTGACCACCAATCCGCGCGAGGCGGTGCGCGGGGCGCACGTGGTCAACACCGACGTCTGGGCCTCGATGGGACAAGAGGAGGAGCAGGCCCAGCGAGCGGTGGCCTTCCAGGGCTATATCGTGGATGACGAGCTGATGCGGCTGGCCGACCGGGATGCCATCTTTCTCCACTGCCTCCCGGCGCACCGCGGCGAGGAGGTGTCCGAGGAGGTACTGGAGGGACCTCAGTCTCGGGTGTGGAACGAGGCCGAGAACCGGCTGCATGTCCAGAAGGCACTGATGGCGATCCTGATGGGAAGTGAGAAGTAAGAAGTAAGAAGTGAGAAGTGAGAAGTGAGCAGTAAGGAGTAGCCGTTAGCTGTTAGCCGTTAGCCGT
>JBIOUY010000283.1:0-19951 GCA_044867445.1 Gemmatimonadales bacterium | reverse complement strand
ACGGCGATGGTGTTTCTGGTGGAGGGCTATTTGCTGCTCGCCTTTGCGGCGATGGTGACCCGCGTTGTGCGAGGCTATCTCCTGTCCCGACCGGAGGCGCTCGCCTGGCCGCTATGGCTGGTGGGCTGGTACGTCGCCGCCGCGCCGTTGCTCTTCAGTGGTCGCGATCCGCCGGGAGCGTCGGCCCGCGATGCAGCAGACGTCGCCGTCAGCGTGGCGTTGCCGCTGGTGATGGTAGGCTACTGGGTGTTCGTGCTGTGGCCGACGGTGTTGGAGGCCGGATGGGGCTGGCTGCCCGTAGTCAGACTGTAGTCAGCAGCGGTGATTCTCGGGTAGAGATGTCGCGCAGCGACCAGCGGACGGTCGAGACCTGACCGTTGGCGTCCCGGTCGACTGACGTCGTCAGCGCGGCGCGGAAGCTTCGGCCGTTTCCCGGCGTCAGTGTCCCGATCCACTCACCGTGCGAGTCGGTCTTGCCGAGATTCGCCAGCAGCGTGCGGAACCGGGATCGATCGACCTCGTGGACCATGAGGGGAAGCGGTTTGCCGATCAGCCGGGTGACATCGCGCTGCAGAATCGCCCCCGCCCTGGCGTTCGCTTCCTCAATCATGCCATTGTGGTTGGTGATGAGATAACCGTCCGGAGCCTGATGGAACAGTTGTAGGAGCCGGTCTCGTTCGGCGTGCAGGTCGTCGTGGGATTGACGGAGGGCCTCCTGCTGCTGGCGCAGCTCCTCTTCCGCAACCTGGAGGCTCTCCATGGCGACCAGCAGCTCGTGGGACGCCTCGGCGAACGCCTCCTGCCGCTCATTTAACTGGGGATCTGTCGCCCGTAAATGGAGCGAGGCGATTCGCCGCTGCGAGCGCAGCACCCGCTCCCCGAAGGCTGCGATTGCTTCGGCTGAGATTGGGGAGAAGTCTTCTCTCATCATGAGATCGGCCAGGGGCCGGCAGGCGCGTGGGGCGACCGGGGCCCCCTGCTATTCATGCAGCATACGGGCTTGAATGTCCCATCGCAAGGCTCTAATCGCGAGATGCGCATGCCGGAGACTCGCTCCAGGCGGTCATCTTGCGCGCCCCACGTCAGCACGTAGGTTGTAGGCGTAAACCCTTCTACTTCCACGAAGTTGTACCCGTGCCTTCAAGCTAGACCTGAGCGCGAACGATGAGCTCGGCCCTGCCCTACTCGCCACCCCGCGGCACCGTCCTGATCGTGGACGACGAGGCCATGCTGCGCCATCTGCTCGCGCGGACCGTGGCGGACGCCGGGTTCGACGTGATCGAGGCGGAGAATGGGGAGGAGGCGCTGCGCGCCCTCTCTGGCTGCAGGGACACGCTCCAGTTGGTGGTCACAGATCTCAGCATGCCGGTCATGGGCGGAGTCGAGTTCGCCCGGGAATTTCGCCCGCTGTGCCCTCGGGTTCCCATTCTGTTTATTACGGGCCGGGTGGCCGACCCGCGAGCCAGCTCTGGACTCTACCAAGATGATCTCCTCCTCAAGCCCTTCGGGCCAGACGTCTTCCTCAGCACGGTATCCCGAATCCTCGCCAGAGGACCTCATGCAGGTCGATCCTCGGCATAACCCCGTGCTCCTGGCGCGCTGCGTGGCGTTGCGGGCTCAGTCGGCCCAACTGACCGCGGCTTCGGTTTCGCTGCGTCACCGCAGCCGATTTCTCTACTCGAGAGTCAAATGGGTCGGCGGCAGACTCAACGACCTGCTTACCATCAGCGTCTTTCAGCAAAGCCGGAATAGCCAGCGTCCCCGAATCTTGCCCTGCTGATACTGGCCTAGGGTCGGAGCTTGTCCTACCCCTCGGTGTCGTGTCACGCATGAGCGACTGCCCCATCAGCATCAAGCCGGTTCGGCTCAGGTCTGGGTTCCCCCTCGCGGAGATTTCCCCGATGAATAGTCGCGTAACGATCTTTGCCCTGGCGGGCCTTGTCGCTCTCGGCGCCTGTACCGAGCAGACCACTGAGCCCACCAACCCCGCCTCGTCGTTTGCCAGCTCCTCATCCGTTGTAGGCATCAACGTGGTCCTCAAGGCCAAAGCCACCAGTGCCCAGATCGCTCAGCTCAACGCCATCGGGCAGGTGAAGAGTTTTCTGAACGAGATCAATGGCCTCACCATGTCGGCCAAGAGCGAGCGGCTGGCCGACGTCCGTGCGCTCTCCTTCGTCCGGGCGGCAGCGATCGATCAGCGGTTGGATTTCGGGCCCCAGACCGATCTGGTGCCGGTGAGCGATTTCACGGGCGGCTTCAGCACCTGGAATCAGGACGCGATCAATACCACGGTCGCGCCCCTGTCCAGTGCCCGCGCGGTCTCGCAAACCGGTGCGGGCGTCTACGTCGGCATCCTCGACACCGGACTGCTCAACACCTGGCCGCAGTACTTCCCCCAGGAGCGCATCGCAGCGCAGTACGCGCGAACATTCGTGGGCGGTGGCGTTGCGGACCGTGGGGCGATCACCTCTCCGGGCGGCGACTCATGGCAGCACGACAAGTGCGGCCACGGCACGGCCACCACGAGCGAGATCCTGGGCTATCAGTTCGGTGGGGTCTACTTTCAGGGGGCCGCGCCGAAAGCGACCGTCATCCCGGTGCAGCTCCACACCGAAGGCAGCCTCAACTCCCCGAACCGGCCCTGCCCCTTCTACAGCTCTGTGGCCGCGGCCGGGCTCATCTACTTCGCGCAGCTCAAGCAGGGGCCGCTGGCGGGCCACCCGCTGGTGGTGAACAACAGTTGGGGTGACAGATCGCCCGATCCGCTGGTCCAGGCGGCCGTCGACTTCGCCCTCGGCCATGGCGTGCTGCTGGTGTTCTCGGCCGGCAATGCCGGGGATGCGGGCATGGACTATCCGGGCGCCTCCCCGCAGGTGATCTCGGCAGCAGCGAGCGGGTGGATCCAGGAGTGGACCACCGCGACGTGGTGGTTCGCCACGAACGTGCCCGACCCGACCAATCCGGCCGACTTCTACATCACCACGTTCTCCAGCCGGGAGAAGACGGGACAGGACCTCGATGTCGCCGCCCCGGGCAGTTGGGTGGTTGTGCCGTTCCAGTTGGAGCGGGGACAGGCGCAGTACTTCTTCCTGGGTGGGACCTCCTTCTCCGCTCCAGAGGTGACCGGGACGGTCGCGCTCATGCTGCAGAAGAACCCCGCGCTCACCGAGGCGCAGGCCGAGTCGATCCTGGAGAGCACGGCGGTTCCCCTTACCGCCGGGTGTCGCTCGGTGCTGCCGGCTCCTGGAGCGCCGGCGGCGCAGATCTGCTGGGGAGCCGACGCGACCGGCCACGGTCTTCTGAATGCTGCGGCCGCGGTGGCGGCGACGCCGTAGACGAGCCTTGACGCCGCTTGTGCTGTCCATCACTTCGAGCGGTTTGAGGAGGTCCGTAATTTTCAAATCGGCTAGTCAGTACCGAATAGCCCTCCAGAGGTGCCATCCCAGGCATTTACTCTGAGGGTTGGAAATGCCCGCCGCCCACATGCACACTGCAGCCCAAGAGGACCTGCCTTGGTTCTGCCGGGTTCTTTTGTGGGCGGTGATTACCAACGGCCTATTGGCCGCGTGTGGAGGTGGGGATTTGGTCCTTCCCGGAGGCGGAGGACCCACCGCTATACGCGTCGTGGACGGAGATGGTCAGAGCGGGTCAGTGGGGCAGCCACTCACCTCGCCGATCATCGTTGAAGTGACTGATGCCAAGGCTGAGCCGGTCGAGGGGGCAACTGTAGAGTTCGCGCTCACCTCGGCTGGTGCCGGAGCCGAGATCGTTCCTTCGACCGCGACGACGGATGCAACAGGGCGCGCGCAGGCTCATGTGCTCCTCGGAAGCAAGGTTGGTCTTCAGGTTGGGGAAGCTCGCGTTGCCCTCGACGGAGCCACCTCCCTGAAGACTTCCTTCACTGCGCTGGCCATTTCCGACAGCTCCAGCAACCACAGCCCCAGGGCCGACTTTAGTTCCCAATGTGTAGAGCTCACCTGCCAGTTCACCGATTCGAGCACCGATACTGACGGAAGTCTGACCGGCTGGGCCTGGAATTTTGGGGACGGGGGCACGTCCACAGAGAGAGAACCGGTCCATAGTTATTCGGAGGCAGGGACGTATACCGTGACGCTCAGCGTCACCGATAGTGAGGGATCGAGTGACGAGTCATCTACTCAGGTAGCCGTGAGCTCATCGCCCCCACCTCCCGCCAACAATCCGCCCCAGGCCGAATTCGAGCTCAGCTGTCAGCAACTGAGATGCACGTTCACCGACAACAGCACCGATAGTGATGGCAGCATCGTGGGCCGCCAGTGGGACTTTGGCGACGGGGCCACATCGAGCGAGCGGAATCCTTCACATTCGTACGGGACGGCGGGACGCTATGAAGTCCTGCTGACGGTAACGGATAACGATGGGGCCACCGACAGCAAGACCCATACGGCACAACCCGAGGCGCCCGCACCGCCGCCGCCACCGGAGCCCAACAAACCACCGAATGCGGAATTCGAGGTGCACTGCGGTGGTCTGACGTGCTCGTTCATCGATACCAGCAAGGACGACGACGGCACCATTGTCACCTGGCGGTGGAGTTTCGGAGACGGGGCCACGTCCACCGAGCGGAATCCCTCCCACTCGTACGGGACGGCAGGACGGTATGACGTCCTCCTTACCGTCACCGATAATGATGGAGCCGCCGACGCCAAGACCCGTACGGCGGAAGCCGAGGCGCCTGCACCACCGCCGCCGCCACCGGAACCCAACAAGCCACCGGATGCGGAATTCGAGGTGCACTGCAGCGGTCTGACGTGCACGTTCACCGATAAGAGCAAGGACGATGATGGCACCATTGTGAGCTGGCAGTGGAGCTTCGGCGATGGGGCCAACTCGAACCAGCAGAATCCGGTGCACACCTATGCCGAGCATGGGCACTACGACGTTTTCCTCACCGTCACGGACAATGCTGGTGCGAGCGATACAAAGAACCACCGCGCCGACCCGAAGGACTGACCCCACCTGTAGTTCTGGTTGACAAGTCATTAACCTACAATACGTTGTAGCGTCCGGGCGTGGTGGCCGAGCGGTTGAAGGCAGCGGTCTTGAAAACCGCCAAGGGCGAAAGCCCTTCGTGAGTTCGAATCTCACCCACGCCGTCCTCGGGCCTGGTCCCGGGAATAGTCCTGCCCTTCGACCCGTCTGGCAGAGGTGGCGCCCTCGAGCCCCCGAGAGAATCCGTGTCCAAGACCAGCGAGTCGATCTCCGATCAGTTTCGCTTTCAGCAGCTGGTCGAACCTCATCTGGGTCGGCTCCTCGGCTTCGCCGCTCGGCGGCTGCGCAACTCGGCCGATGCGGAGGACGTGGTCCAGGATGCCTGCACCCGGGCCTGGCTCGCCTTCGGCGATCTGCGGGACGAACGGCAGATTCTTGGCTGGCTCTATCGCATTCTCCGCTCCGCCATTGGCGACTTCGTCGAGAAGCGAGAACGCCGGGAGCGGCTCGCCCCCACGCTGGGGCTGGAGTTCGCCGGCGATCACCTGCTGGCGTCACAGGATCCCGCTCCGCTCGAGCGGCTGATCGCCAGCATGTCCATCGAAGCCATCTATGAGCTGATGCGGACGCTGCCGGAAGAATTCGCTCTCGCCATGGAACTGCATGACCTGGAGGGCCTGCGCTACCGCGAGATCGCCGAGCTGACCGGCGTGCCCATCGGCACGGTCATGAGCCGGCTCTCCCGCGGACGGAGGGCGCTGGCAGCACTCATTGCGACCGATATCGGTTTGCGCGACCTGGTGACCCCGGAGCAGGACCGGGTCTCCCGTCGCGTCTTCAAGAGGCAAGCATGACAGGCTCGAGTCACGAAGCATTGGTCGATCTGCTGGCGGCCTATGCGGATGAGGAGCTCGCCGAGGACAGCCGCCGCGAGGTGGAGAACCATTTGGCCGGCTGCGAGTTGTGCCGCCGCGAGCTTCGCACCCAGGCCGCGTTGCGAGCGCGGCTCTTGGTCGAACGGCCGTCGGAGCCCCGTCCCGCAGTTAGCCCTCGGCTTCTCGCGCATCTTCGCGCCGTCACCGGAACGCCTGCCGTGGCCAGCATCTCTTCCAGCACGAGCGGTTGGCCCCAGAGGGTCCGTTCCCTGCGCGCGCCTCAGGCAGTCCTGATCTGGAGTGGGTGGCTGGTGGCCGCGAGCCTGGCGTTGTTTGTGTATCAGCGGCCGCGACCGGCGCCGCAGGGCATGTCCATGGCCATGGGAAACATCAAGGTTCCTCCACCGGACGCCGTACCGGAGCCCCTCGCGGGCGCAGCGTTGCAGGACTTTCAGCGCCTGACCGGCGCCACTCTTCCGAAGGGGACCGCGCTACCGTCGGTCCAGGCCGTTGTCCCGTTCTCGGTACCCTACCTCCGCTCGGCCCACATGCGCCTCATTGCGAGTTGGGCGACAGAGTTCGAGGGCGAACGTGCGGCCGTGCTGGCCTATCGCTGCCATAACCGGCTGGTGGTGCAGTACGTCGTTTCGGAACGAGCCTTCTTCCGCCACCCACGTCTGCGGCAGGCGATCGCCTCGTCCGGACTGTATGCCGCGGGATTCGGCAAGGTAAATGCAATCGCATGGCCCGACATCGACAGTGGCTCCTTCCTGGTCGGGGAGTTCACTCCCGCCGAGCTGGCGGCCATGCGATTGTGATGGCTTTCTTCGACGAGGAGATCCAGTGATGCGAACCCTCCTGAGTTGTCTTTCGCTCGGCCTGGCGGCCGCGGTGCTTAGCTGTTCATCATCCGACAACACCGGCAACAACCCGCCGCCGGCCGAGTGTAACGGTCAGGGCGGCGGTTCCTCGGGGCAGGTCGAGGTGGGCAACATTCTCTTTCGCAGCGCCCGCAACGGCACCTGCAATCCAGCGATCGATACGGTTGCGGTGGGCGCGACCGTCACCTGGACCTGGGTCAACACGGGGGCGACACCACACAGCGTGCAGTCCAAT
This sequence comes from Gemmatimonadales bacterium, assembly GCA_044867445.1. Lineage (GTDB taxonomy): Bacteria > Gemmatimonadota > Gemmatimonadetes > Gemmatimonadales > GWC2-71-9 > CAVVWJ01. Next base: position 12,989 of record JBIOUY010000283.1, on the reverse strand, counting down.
CCGCCCACTCAGGGAGCGCCCACCTTCCAGAGCAGCAATACCCTCTCGGGAGCCGGATCGACCTACTCCGTCACTTTCACCACGCCGGGGACCTACGATTACGACTGTGTGGTCCATGGCACGCAGATGACCGGCCGTGTGGTGGTGCAATAGAACATTGAGAATCGTCGCGCCGGTGGTGGCGACTGCGGCGCTGGCAGCCCTGCCCAGGGTCGAGGCCCGAGCCCAGCAGGCCGCCGATTCAGTGGTCTATCACCTGGACCCGAGCAGCCGCCTGGACCTGAAGACCGGCAAAGCGGGCTTGTTCTCCTTTGCCGGTCACACCCATGTGATTCGCGCCCGGGCGGTGTCCGGGCAGCTGGTGTACTTCCCGCATGAGCGGTCGCGCTCGCACCTGTCACTCAAAGTGCCGACCGATAGCCTTCAGGTCCTGACCCCGAACGACACGGCTGAGATCCGCAAGGTGACCGAGGCGATGCGCACCGAAGTGCTGCACGTCGATAAGCATCCACTGATGACGTTCGTAGCGGATTCGCTCAACCCGAGCAGCGGCAAGATGGATTTTGAGCTGACGGTGACGATGGAAGGGACCACCCGGAAGGTGCCGGTCACCGCCAACGTCACCATCGGCCCGGACACGGTGAAGGCCACCGGCAACTTCATGGTCAAACAGACCGACTTCGGGATCAAGCCGTACAAGGGAGGTCCCGCCGGCACGGTGAAGGTGGCCGACAAGGTGACCTTCTGCTTCGATCTGGTGGCGCTGCGATCCCCCGGCCCGGCTCGCCCCCACCGACGGGCGAGGGAGGTCACCGATCTGCCGGGCTGCGTCGATTCAACCGAGCCGGTGGTTCCCGAGCGCCGGGCGATGTAGACCGTCTCTCCTGATTCACCACAGAGGCACAGAGGGCGCACCAGAGATGGTTGGATGAAGGTCGGAGTCCTCTGTGTCCTCTGTGGCTCTGTGCTAAATCAGCTGCCGATGCGAGCCAACGATGGCTCTGCCCTGCCCGGCTGCTCGCTCAATTCTATCGAGAGGTCGGAGACACTGCGTCCGCCAATGTAGCGCCGGTACCAGACCTCGGCGCTCAGCAGCAGCCAGATCCGGTTGCCGTGATCACGCCGGCGAGCCAGGTGCTCATCCACCAGCTCGCGCACTCGCTCCTCCCGGAGATATCCATCCCGCACCAGCTCGCTCTGACGCAGAAGCCGAGGCGCGAGCGAGCGCACCTCCGCGTCCATGATGTACATCAGCGGCGAGGCGAAGCCCTGCTTCTTCCGCCGAAGCACCTCGGGTGGGAGATACTTCTCCCCGAGCCGGCGCTCCAGGTGACGCAGGCGGTTGCCCCGGATCTTGAGCCAGGGGGGCACCCGGGCCATGAACTCGGCGAAGCGGGGATCGAGGAAGGGCGAGCGCGACTCTAAGCTGTAGGCCATGGTCGCCCGATCGAGAATCATCAGTGACTGGCCCGGCAGGCGCGACATGGTATCGACGTACATCATGCGATCGATGGCGGCCTCGGCGTTGGGCGCGTCGAACAGCGAGAGCACGCAGGCATCCGGGTTGGCGCCGGTGAGCTGGGCCCGGAACTCGGGCGTGTATAGCTCCGCGCGGTGCGCCTGGTTGAACCAGAAGAACTGCATGCTCTCGGCGTAGCGCTCTCCGCCGGTCTTCCGCGCCATCAGGTCCACCCAGCGGAGCTTGTGGGTGAAGCTCTTGAAGGTGAACTGATCGGGGAGCCGCCGGAGCACTTGAGAGGCTACCAGGTCGCGCACCGCTGCCGGCACTGCGCGGTAGGCATCGAGCCAGCGATCGGCTGCGTAGCGGTCGTAGCCACCGAAGAGCTCGTCGCCGCCATCGCCGCCCAAGACCACCTTCACCTCGCGCGCGGTCATCTTGGCGAGGTGAAGCAGACAGACCGACAGCGGATCGGCCGGCTCATCCAGCGCCGAGACCAGACGAGGAAGGTCGCCCATCACCACGGGTTTGACCTCTTCCGCAAAGTGGCGAGTTCCGTACTTGGCCGCCACCGCCGCGGCCGCGGGCAGCTCGTTCAGGTCCCGATACGGAATGCCCATGGAGAAGGTGCGGAGCTCGGAGCCGAGCACCCGGGCGGCATAGGAAGCCACGAGGGTCGAATCCAGCCCACCGCTCAGAAACGCGCCCACCGGGACGTCGCTCACGAGATGCAGCTTGACCGTCTCCGCCAGGAGCTCGTCGATCTTCTCGAGCAGCTGGTCTTCCGGATAGCTCCACTTGGGTCCGTACTGCAGATCCCAATAGCGCTCGATCCGGATGCGCCCATCTTCCCATACCATATAGTGCGCCGGAGGGAGCGAGCGGATGCGGGAGAAGAAGGTGCCCGGCGGATGGACGAAGCGCAGCGTCAAGTACTGGTCCAGCGCGCGCGGGTCCAGGCTCGCGAGCGAGGGATCATCAGCCAATAGCGCCTTGATCTCGGAGGCGAAAGTGAGCTGGCCGGCGTTCTCGGTGTAGAACAGCGGCTTCTGGCCGAAGTGATCGCGGGCGAGGAGTAGCCGACGCCGCCGGCGATCCCAGATGGCAAACGCGAACATGCCGCGCAGCCGCTGTAGCAGCCGCTCGCCCTCGTCCTCATAGAGGTGAACCAGCACTTCCGTGTCGCTCCGGGTGCGGAAGTGGTGCCCCCGGGCGACCAGATCGCGGTGCAGCTCCTCGAAGTTGTAGATCTCTCCGTTGAAGACGATCTGGACGCTGTCGTCTTCGTTCCCCAGCGGCTGATGGCCACCGGCAAGGTCGATGATGCTGAGCCGGCGCATGCCGAGCCCAAGCCCACCTTCGACCAGGGTGCCCCAATCGTCCGGCCCGCGGTGCGCAATCGCCTCGCACATCCGGAGAATCTCGGACTCGGTGACCGGAGTAGAGCCGACCTTGCCGCAGATGCCACACATATCAGGCGACCTTCCTGGCCCAGGCCACCATCATGTAGCCCTTGGAGAAGGGGATGAGGTGATCCAACATGGTCCACGCGCGCAGCACCGGATACACCGCCGAATACACCTTATAGGCGGGGCCCACCTTATTCAGTGCTTCAGCTGACATCGGGGCGGTGTCGCCGTGGAAGTCCTGCTCCTGGGAGTCCTTCCCCTTCATCGCCTTGCGGTGATAGGCGTAGTTGAGCAGATCTTCCAAGGACTCGGTGAACAGCCGGCAGTAGTCGTCGATCCCCTGGACCCGGAGTCCATGCCGCTCCATGATGGCTCGGGCCGACGCAGTGGGATAGCCATCGCGCGCGTGGCCGAAGCCTTCCTGGTCCGCCGTGAACCCGAGCACCCGCTTGAGCGCAAAGCCGGGCCGGCCGTGCTCTCCCTTCGGGGCCATGAAGAGGAAATCGCCGCCGGGCTTCAGCACCCGCACCATCTCGGCAAAGAAGGTCTCGTCGTCCTCGATGTGCTCCAGGAAATTGATCGCGGCCACCAGATCGAATGCCTGAGTCTGGAAGGGGATCGCACGCTCGTCCACCTGCACGACCCGATCGCCCACCAGTCGCTTGGCCGAGCGGACGTGGTCCCGCTCGAAATCACAGCTCACCCAGGTGCCGCCCCGCTCGCGAAGGAAGTGCGAGGTGAGCCCGGTGCCGCAGCCCAGCTCCAAGCAGAGACGGCCATGCACCTCGGGAAGATGCTCCAGCAGCGCTTTCACGGTGAGCTTCTTCTTGAGCGAGCGGCTGTAGAGCTGTAGTTGCCAGGCTTCGGATTCGGACACGGTGCATTCTCCGATCAGTGCGTCTGGTGCTCCGGCAGCGGGAGCCACCCGGCTGCGGCGGGTACCCGCTCCGGGCGTTGCAGTCCGCGCTGCTTTCGCGTGGTGGGCATCGGTGCGCCGGAGCGCGCACTGAAGCACCCTGCGGGACCGCCCCCGCTGGCGGAGAACCGCCACCTTCCGGGAAGCCGTAGATCCCGCCTTTCCGCCCTTACCGCCCTTACCGCCTTTACCGCCTTTAAGCTACCAATCCCGCCTGCCGGTACGCCTCCAGCGTCCGCCGAACGCCCTCCTGGAGGTCAACTTGCGGAGCCCAGTCGAGCACCCGCCGAGCGCGCGAGGTATCGAACGCCGAGTCGCTCCAGAAGAAGTCCATGCGCCGGCGATAGATCGGAGGGTCTACCTGGAGCAAGCGGCAGAAGTCCTCCACCAGGCCGGATGCCAGGAGCATGGGCTTGAGTGGCAGGCGAATCCCATAGCGCTTGCTGCCGGTGGCCTCGCGTACCCGCTCGATCAGCTCCCTCAGTGTACAGACACTAGGACCCGCCACGATCAGCGCCTCGCCGATAGCCTCCTTGCGGTCGCAGGCCTGAAAGAAGGCGCTGACGACATCGTCCACGTAGACCATATGACGCCGGCCGTCGCCCGAACCAAAGAGCGGGAAGCGTCCCCGGCTCACCCCTTTGAACAGCTTGAGCAGACGCTGGTCGCGAGGCCCATACACGTCTGCCGGCCGGATGATGACGAACGGCAGCCGCTCATCCACCCCAAACCGCCGGACCAGTCGCTCGGCTGAGACTTTGGTGCGCTCGTAAATGTTCCCCGGTGCGAGCGGCGAGTCCTCCCGGGTGATTCCGGCGGCACGGTGGCCGTAGATCCCGATGGTGCTGCAGTAAACGAACCGCTTGACTCCCCCGGCGACCGAGGCCTCGAGCAGGCGGCGGGTTCCATCGAGATTGATCGACTCGAAGAACTCGTCGCTCTTCCCGCCCTCGCGCATGGCCACGGCGAGATGAAACACGTGGGTGACCCGACGCACCGCCCGGCGGCAGAGCTCGTCATCGGTAATGCTGCCGGGAAGGACCTCCACCCCCTGCCGGGTCAGGGCCTCGAGGTTCGCCCTTTCCTCTGGCCGATCCGTCAGGCCCAGCACGACGACCTCCGCTCCCCGCCGCCGCCCTTCCTCTGCCAGATGGGACCCGATGAATCCGGTGCCCCCGGTCACCAGCAATCTCATCCGAAGCGCGTTTCCAGGGCCGCGACGATCCGCTCGCTCGCGTGACCATCGCCATAGGGATTGACCGCGTTGGCCATCCGCTCGTATGCGCCTCGGGACGTGAGCAGCTCGCTGGCCGTGTCCACGATACGGCGCTGATTGGTTCCCACTACGACCGCGGTCCCTGCTTCCACGCCCTCCGGCCGCTCGGTCACCTCCCGCAGCACCAGCACCGGCTTACCCAGCGATGGCGCCTCTTCCTGCACTCCACCGCTGTCGGTCAGGATGAGGTAGGCGCGTGCCATGAGATGAACGAACTCCACGTAATCCAGCGGCTCGATCAGGTACATGCCGGGAAGATCGCAGAGCAGCCGCTCGACGGTGTCTTTCACTTCCGGATTGGGATGCACCGGAAGCACGAACTGAAGATCGGGGAATCGGCCAGCCAGCTCACGGATGGCGGCGCAGGTGGAACGGAGCGGGGCGCCGAAGCTCTCGCGCCGATGGGTCGTGATCAACACCACCCGCCGATCGGGGTCGAGCGACTCGAGGCGCCGAGTCCGAAACTGGTAGTCCGGTCGCACGGTCTGCAGTAGCGCGTCGATGACGCTGTTGCCGGTGAGGTGCACGTCCTCCGGCGCGACGCCCTCTTCGAGCAGCTTGTGTCGCGCCTGGGCGGTGGGCGCGAAGTGAATCGAGGCCAGCCGGGTGGTGAGTACCCGATTCAACTCCTCGGGGAACGGTTGATAGCGGTCGCCGGTACGAAGCCCGGCTTCGACGTGTCCCGAGGGAATCCGCTCGAGGTAAGCGGCGAAGGCAGAGGCGAAGGTGGTCATGGTATCGCCCTGCACCAGGAGCACGTCCGGCCGGAGCTCTCGCAGGAGGGGCGGCAGGCGATCCAGCACTCGGGCGGCAATGCCGGCAGGTGACTGGCCTGGCGTCATGAGATCGAGATCGTGATCGGCATGAAGCCCGAACACCCCGAGCACCTGATCGAGCATCGTGCGGTGCTGCGCGGAGACGCAGACCAGGCTCTCGAACCGATCCGGCGCATCCTGCAGCGCGTGCACGATCGGCGCCATCTTGATCGCCTCCGGCCGAGTGCCGAAGACGCTGAGCACGCGAATCATCGCGTGACTGCGGCTGCCTGCAAACGTTCAGCGATCGCCTGCATAGTTACGAAGCGGAAGCCCTGCTCAACCACCGCGGCGAAGACACGCCGGAGCAGGCCCTCGCGAACTCCCTCATAGCAAGGATGGCCGTAGAGCACTACCAGATCATTCGACTCCAGATGCCGGGTCAGCTCTGCGAAAACCTCGGACTCAGGTGTGGCGCGAGCCCCGTGAAACTCGAGAAACGGAATCGTCCGCGGCCCCGCCAAGGTAACCGGGATGGTCCAGTGGCGGAGCTCGCGTCCTCCTGCCTCGGCCCGCCGTGGAGCACCTCCGATCGCGTCCCCATCATACTGGAAGCCGAGACGATCGACCAACCGCATGACCCGGTCGTCGGAATAGAATCCGGGAGAAGTAAACCCAACCGGTTTCCCCAGGTGGCGCTGGAAGTGCCGGTAGGATTCCTCCACGTCGGCTACCAGGAATTCCTCCGGCAGCTCATGGAACCGGCGACTCCACACTACGTGATCCATGCCGCCATGCAGGCCGAGCTCGTGGCCCTCGTGCTGCATCTCATGGAACACCGGCATGAACGAGAGTCCCACCGGCCGGGACAGGGCCGTCTCCAGAATGAAGCGGGGCCAGCCGGTCTTCTTGATGAGATGAACCGCGTCCCGATCGGTGAACTTGGCCCGCGAGCGGGCGGCGCCCTTCCCCAACCATTCCCGCAAGTTGGTCGAGCGGCCCACGTTGATGAAGAAGGTGTTGGGTACTCCGAAGTCGCGGCAGACCGCGCGGATCTTAGGGAGCCCGTCGGTGACGCAGACCCGATGATCCACGTCCCAACGGAACACGAAGAGCTTTTCGCTCATCGAGCTGCCCGCGCGCCCAATTCCCCGTAGAGCTCCTCAAAACGGGCGGCGGTATTGTCCCAATCGAACATCCGGAGGGCCCGCTCACGTCCTGCCTTCCCCATCCGCCGGCGGCGCTCGGGATCATCCAGCAACGATGCGATGGCCTCCGCCAGCGCGTGGGGGTCGCCTCTCGGCACGATGATGCCGGTCACGCCGTCCTCGACCACTTCGGGCAGGCCGCCGGCATCGCTCGCGACCACCGGGATCTCGCAGCCCATCGCCTCGGCGGCAGGAATCCCAAAGCCTTCCTCCAGCGAGGGTATCACTGAGACTGCAGCCGCCCGGTAGTACGGCGGGAGATCGGCATTCGGCACCCAGCCGAGGAAGGACACGTCGGCCCCGACGCCGAGCTCGTCGGCCAGGCGAACCAGGTCCGCCCGTTCGAAGCCATCGCCGGCCAGCACCACCTTGAGATCGGGAAAGCGAGGCTTGAGCTCTGCCGCGGCCTGGATCAGGAACCGGATGCCTTTCCGGGGAAACAGCTGACGGCAGGCGAAGATCATGTGAGGCCCGAATCTCGGGTCAATACTCTGGCCCTTCTCCGCAGGGCTGAAACGCCGGAGGTCGGTACCGTTGAAGACGAGCCGGATGGCTTCGGGAGGTGCACCAGCCCGCAACGCGTGCTGGCGACAGTCTTCGGTGATGGCCGTCAGGGCGCCTGCCCGCTGCAGGGTCCACCGAAGCGCCGGCCGCACATACCAACGGGTGGGAAAGTCATAGCCTTGCTCGGGGTTCACGTAAACGTCGCCGCCGTGCATGGTGATGACGCTCGGGATTCCGAGCCGCTGCGCCGCGCGCACTGCCGCCGGGCCGGTCGGAATGGCCCAGTGGGCGTGGATCACGCTGGCCTTCCGGGCCTGCGCAAGGGCCAATGTGGCCTGATATTGAAGCCGCAGATAGTGCGCGATGGTCGCAACCCGGGCCAGCTTGCCGGCCGGGCCGACCCGGGTCTGGGCGACGTGGCCGTAGGTCAGGTCGACCGGAAACCTCATGGGGAAGCGCACTACCTCGACCCCGTCGAAGATGGCCGTGGTGGGAGCGGAGGGATTCCCCGGGGTGACCACGGTGACGCTGTGTCCCCGGTAGACCAGATGCCGATTGATGTCATGGACGTAGGTGGCCTGGGTATCGCTGGCCGACTGAGGGTACCAGAAGGTGGGACAGACGACCCGCAGCGGCGCTGCCGAGCGCCGGGCGTGAGAAGCCGCCTGCTGCGACTCGAGTTCGAGTCCCCCTGTGGTCATACCGCGTTCCCTGCCGAGGTTTTGCTTCTGGTGAGGCTAACGCTAGACTCAGCTGCGTCAAAGATCAACAATTATGCCATCTTGCACCACCCTTCCGTGACCCACGACCCAGCCGATTTCTCAAGGGCGCCACGCCATTTGCCGGGCGCCACGCCATTTGCCGAAAGTATGCGACAGGGTCCCAGCCGGGGGGGCGATATGCCCAGGGTCCCGAGACGCGGAACCAGAAGCATTGATGACCCAACTTCCCGACCCCGTTGCCCGGAGCGAACATCCGTTCGTGGCGGAAGTGCGCTCCGCTGACCGGGATAGGCTCCTGGTGCAACTGGTGGCATCGGTCTGGGCGTCCATGCTGGAGCTCCCGATTCTCCCCCGTGAGGAGCCGGAAGATCTGGACAATGATCCACGCTTCCAGCCGGCCCTCATTGGGATCGTGCGGATCACCGGGGCCTGGCAGGGAAGCGTGGCTATGAGCTGCCGGCCCTCGTTCGCCGCCGAGTGCGGAGCGATGGTGTTCCGCAAGAATCCGGCGGAGCTCGACCCTAGCGAGGTGACCGATGCCTGGGGCGAGCCGGTCAACATGGTGGGCGGCAATCTGAAAGCGATGCTGCCGCCGGTCTCCCAATTGTCCTTGCCCGAGGTGCGCGAGAACCCCACGTTCTCATTCCGCGAACCCCAGACCAAGGTGTTCAACGAGCTCACCTTCGCGTGTTTGGGGAAGCGCCTGCGGGTCACCGTGCTGCAGAAGCAGGACTAACTCGGACCGGTGAGCAGCACCCGAATCTTCGCGGCGAGATCATCCTGAGTGAACGGCTTGGCGATGAACGGGGCTTCAGGCTCCAGCAGACCGTTCTGAAACACCTCCGTGGCAAACCCCGACATATAGAGGATCGGCTTACCCGGCCAGCGGCTCTGGATCTCGCGACCCAGCTCGCGGCCGGTCATGCCCGGCATCTTGATATCGGTGAGCACCAGATGAATGGGTCCCTGGTGCTGCTCGATCGCGCTCAGTGCCTCCCTTCCATGGCGAGCTTCCAACGCTTGATAGCCGGTCCACGTGAGCATGCGACAGGCGAGGCGCCGCACTGCTTCTTCGTCGTCGACGACAAGAATGGTATAGCCGCCAGGGGGTCGTGAATGCGTCGTTTTCAAGGCTGGCAAAATTGGTCTCTTCCGGGCAGGGCCGCAAGCTCCATCGAGCCGTAGCCCAACCGGATCACCGGTGGCCTTGACTAATCAACCGTTGTTGATATGTTGCTACTCATGGCAACGTCCACTCGGCTCGACCACAAACAGGCAGTCCAGCTGTTCCATGCCCTCTCCGACCCGACGCGGCTCTCGATCCTGGAGCGGCTGCGGTACGGCGAGCGCTGCGTTTGCGAGCTGACTGATGCCCTCGATGCCGCTCAGTCCCGGCTCTCGTTCCACCTCAAGGTGCTCAAAGATGCCGGGCTGGTAACCGACCGGCGTGAGGGTCGCTGGATGTATTACACGCTCAACCCCGATTCTCTGGCGGAGCTGAGCGAGCTGGTGGAGGCCATTGCAGCGGCTCCATCAGCGGCGGAGCGCCGGGCCGGCTGCTGCTGAGGTCTTTTATTTTGAACGACATATCAACCATTCTTGATGGAGCGCCAAGATGAGTACCCAGGATATCAAGGCCACCGTGCGGGAGCGGTACGGTGAAGCCGCGCTACGGGTGAGCAGCGGGGAGAAGTCGTCGTGCTGCGGAACCAGTTGTTGTGGTGGCGTCGCCGACGACCCCATCACGTCGAACCTTTACACCGAAGCGGAGACCGCTTGCCTGCCCAAGGAGGCGGTGCTGGCCTCGCTCGGCTGCGGTAACCCGACGGCCCTGGCCGAGCTGCACGAGGGTGAGGTGGTGCTGGACTTGGGCTCGGGCGGGGGAATCGACGTGCTACTCTCCGCCCAGCGGGTGGGTCCTAGGGGCAAGGCGTACGGCCTGGATATGACGGATGAGATGCTCGCTCTGGCGCGAGAGAATCAGCGGAAGGCCGGCGTGGAGAACGTCGAATTCCTCCGGGGTGAAATCGAGGCGATCCCGCTGCCCGACAATTCCGTGGACGTGATCATCTCCAACTGCGTCGTCAATCTCTCGGCTGATAAGCGGAAGGTGATCACCGAGACGTTCCGGGTGCTCAAGCCCGGCGGCCGCTTCGCTGTGAGTGATGTGGTCGTCCGAGGTGAGATTCCGTCTCCAGTTCGGCGCAGCATGGAGCTCTGGGTGGGCTGCGTGGCCGGTGCCCTGAGCGAGCAGGAGTTTCATTCCCTGTTGTCGGAAGCGGGCTTCGAGGAGATCGGGATCGAGCCCACCCGGATCTATGAGTTTGAGGACGCGAAGGCGTTCCTCACCGGTACTGGGCTCGACAGCGAGGTCCTGGCACGTGAAGTCGGAGGCCGAGTCATGGGAGCGTTCATCCGCGCGCGCAAGCCAGCGCAGCTATGAGCCGGACTCCAGCCCCGGCTGAGCCAGGGGTCGATGTGAGAGTAGCGACTCCGGCAGACTATCAGGCGGTGCTCGGGCTGCTGCGCACCGCCTCACTGCCGACCGCGGGAGTTCCGCCCGGGCTCCCCGATTTTCTCGTGGCAGACAACCGCGAGCGGATCGTGGGCGCCATCGGCCTGGAGCGGTATGGCGACGCCGGCCTGCTTCGCTCCGCGGTGGTTGATCCGTCTGCTCGCGGAGCCGGCATCGGGCACGCGCTGGTTCGACGTCTTCTGGACCGCGCACGTGAAGGAGGGGTGCACGAGGTCTACCTGCTAACCACGACCGCCGAGCACTACTTTCCCCGATTCGGCTTCGTCGTAATCACGCGCGATAGCGTGCCGGCCGCGGTGCAGGCATCGGCCGAGTTCCGCGACGCCTGCCCCGCATCGGCCGTGGCGATGCGCAAACTGATGGTGGAGACCTGACCGTGAGAGTGTTGTTTCTGTGCACCGGCAACAGTGCCCGGAGCCAGATCGCCGAAACGATTCTCAACCAAAAGGGCAAGGGGCGGTTCGTGGCCGAGAGTGCGGGATCGCAGCCGGCGGCGCGGGTGAATCCGCTGGCTATCGAGGCGTTGGAATCCCATGGCTACTTCTGGACCGGTCACCCGCCGCGAGGGCTGGACGGGCTGGAGCAGCAGCGCTGGGACATCGTCATCACCGTGTGCGACCGGGCCAAGGAGTCATGCCCGTTCTTTCCAGGTCAACCGGTGATGGCTCACTGGGGGATGCCCGACCCCGCCGCTGTCATGGGCAGTGAAGAGGAGCGACGGCGAGCATTCGCGGATGCGCTCCGCCTGATCAGCCGACGGATCGACCTGTTCGTGAGCCTCCCAATCGAGAAGCTGGCGCGGCTGGCGCTGGAGGAACGGGTCCGGGCGATCGGCGGTTCAGAAAGTTCTCCGTCAGATCGGGCTGTGCCATTCGATGCTGGCGCCGGCGGGGGTGACCAGGAATCCAGGTGGACGTAGTCCAAAGATTCGCCAATGGCCGTTGACGACCTTCGCGGTAAAGATGCCCAGCACCGCTCCCATCCCGGTGTCGCTCAGCCAGTGGCGGTTGTCATTGATGCGGGAGAACGAAGTCCCAGTTGCCGCCGTATAGAGCAAGACGCGCGCGAGCGGGCTCTTGATATCATCTGCGAGGGAGGTCGCGACGGCGAACGCGGCGGTGACATGGCCTGAAGGCATCGCGCCTCTCGTCTCGACTCCCGCGGAATCCTTGAGCGAAGTGAAGGGGTGAAATGAGAAGGCGCCAACGTTCTCGTTGGGCCGGGAACGGCCCACTAAACGTTTCATCACCTCCATTTCCGCAGCTGAGACGCCCACGGCTGCGACCAAGCGGGTGCCCGCCCGGCGGATCCCTGGCTTTCCGGTGACCAGGCCCACCCCCAGCACGCCGAGGCTGATGCCCGCGTAGTAGGGAGCCTCTCCCTCTTGCCGAAACACACTGGAGATGTCGTCGGTGGTGTTGGAGCGAACGTGGTTCTGGACGAAGCGCTGGACCGGCTCGTCCAACAGCATGAGGGCCCCGACACCGCCGAATGCTGTTGCGGCCTCGTACCAGCGCACGATGTGCGGCTCGGCGAGCACCTGTTCCCGTGCCACAGAGTCGGGCCGCTGAGCCGCCAAGGAGCTGGACCATAAAATCGAAGCAGCAATGGCGGCACAAAGACGCCGATTCAATGGGCAGCCGAGTCCGCAGCGCTCTTTGGTCGGCTTTCAGGTACCACCGCCAAGCGGTCGATCTTCCATGTCTTCAAGCCGCGCCGGAGGACGGTGAGATAGTGGCTGACTTGCTCCCCGCCTTCCGCCCCCTGCGTACGGCTCGTTCCGACGTCCCACGCAGTGTTCCCAACGATTCGCAGGGTGTCAGACGTAATCGTTATCTGCGTCCATTTCGGGGCATTATCGGCAATCGTTCTTTGGATCGCGGCGTGTCCGACGACCACATTTCCGTTTCCCTGAATGACGACGGCGTCTGGCGTATACATGTCGGCCACCGCCACAGTGTCCTTCTTGTTGTAGGCCTCGGCGTAAGCTGCCCTAAATACTCTGAGCTCGTCGCGGGCGGTCCGCAGCGGAACTCTGGGTCGTTCGATTCCCTGGCCGTTAGCCAGGTTAGGGAAGAGCGCGAGAGACACCATGAGGGGGAGCCAAACGCGAAAGCGGCGGGCGGGTTTCATAGCAGCCTCAGTTTTGGGGATGGAGCGGAAACCGCAGGGCGAAGTTACACCCCATCCTGCGGATGCGATAG
>JBIOUY010000282.1:0-10241 GCA_044867445.1 Gemmatimonadales bacterium | reverse complement strand
ACCAGAGGATCGACTTCCTTGGCGCGTCCCCCGGCGATAGGAAGATCAGGCGGTGGCCGGCGCAAATCGAAGATCTTGCAGCCGCGGCTGCGGGCCCTCTCGGCCAGGAGTGGATCGTCTGCCAAGAACGTATGGAGCCCGCTCCAGAGATCGCAGCCGTGATCCAGCGCCTCCGCTAGCCAGGCACGCCATTCGGGCGGCAGCCGTCCTCCCTGCGGCGCGATGCCGACAAGGACGGCCGTGGGTCCCCGGGCCAGCCCGTCGGTCATCGACCCCACTACTGGGATCGACCCGCCGAAGCCCAGGATCTCCTGAACCGTCTTGCCGGCTTGTTGCCGGTCGAGCACCGCGACTACGCGGTCGGGAAGATAGCGAATGACCGAGTTGGCGGTCTTCGAGGTCATCGGCCCGAAATCGCCATCGGCGATGATCAGGTAAACCGGCGCGAGAGTCATGGGCCTCTAGGTTCGGGGCGTTCAATAATACCAGAGGACGGAGAGGACGGAGAGGACGGAGAGGACGCAGAAGACGCAGAGGACGGAGAGGGCGTAGAGAGCACAGAGGCAAATCGTCATCCCGAGCGAAGCGTTGCTCCCTCGGGATGACGTGCTGTTATTCCGTCCTCTGCGTCCTCTGCGTCCTCTGCGTCCTCTGCGTCCTCTGATGCTACTTCTCGTGCTCCTCTTCTTCCACCAGCTCGGCGTCGTGGATGTCTTGGGATCCGCGGTTGAGTTGCTTCGCCTCCGCCGCGCCACCGGCCGGGAGCAGGCCCATCTTGGCCTTGAGCTCGAGCAGCTGCTGGTCGGAGCTCCCCTTGTATTCCAACGCCTCGAACTGACGAGCCAGCCGGTCGCCCGAGATCTCTTCGTTGAGCTCGGCCGCCGCGATGGCCTTCCGTTCGGTGGCCTCGATCTTCTCGGCCATCCGTTCGAACGACTCGAAGGCGCTCTTGTCGGATAGACCCGACATCGTCTCCTGAATCCGCTGTTGCGCCTCCGCCCGCTTGGCCCGCGCGACGAGGATGTTCTTTTTCCGCTTGGCCTCCTCGATCTTATCGTTCAGCTGACGCAACGAAAGCTTGAGCTGATCGGTTTCCGCCTTGTGCCGTAGCCAGGTCTCGTGCAGTTGTTGGGCTCCCTGGAGGTGCTCGTTGTAGCGGCCCAGGGCCTGCTTGGCCAGGTCGTCCCGTCCCTCCTGTACTGCCAGCATTGCCCGGCGCTCCCAATCCTCGGCTTGCTTCTTCATTGATTCTGCGTCGCCCTGGAGCTTCTTCTCGTCGGCGATGGCAGAGGCCACCTGCTGCTTGGCCTTGGCCAGCTGGGTCTTCATGTCCAGGATCAACTGGTTCAGCATCTTCTCCGGGTTCTCGGCCCGAGAGATGAGATCATTGATGTTGGAGCGAAGAAGCGCCGAGAGACGATCAAAGATTCCCATGTCGCTTCACCTTTCCCGGTACGGCGCGAGGGCGCCGAGGTGCGAGGCCAGCGCCAGGGTGATCGAGTCGAAGCTCGCCTCGAACTCGTTGAAGTCGAGGTTTTGCAGCTCGAGCGTGTCGGTCAGCACCACGTGGTCTCCCTCAAGCCCGTAGGAGCCGTGCACCAGCTCCCGGGCGTTGTACTCCAAAAGTTGGCGAAAGAGCTCACCCCGCCGGGGCTCGCTCGCCGGAAGCTCCATGACCCTGACCCGCAAGATCACCACCGGCGGGGCGTAGTGGATCACGACCTCGGCGTCGTCCGTCGTCCGGGCGAGCCAAAGATTGGGCTCGATCTCGGTAACCGTCAGACTGCCGCTGTCGAGGCGGTCCAGGAAGGACTGAATGTCCTCGCGGGTAATCATCGATGTGCTCCCCCGGGCAACTGGTCGCCGTGGGCGCCCTGTGAGAGGAGCCGCTCGGCGAAATCTAAACGCTCTTCCACCTCGACCAACCGCTGCTTGAGGCTTTCCATCTCGGCCACCATCGCTGGATCGGGCCTGCCGGCGGAAGGGCCGCGCAGTCGATCTGCCAACGCCTCGCCGACGGGTCCGCGAAAGATCTTGATGAGTCCAATGCAAATCACAACTATCGCGACCACCAGCCCACCGCCGATATCCATTCCTGAGCCTCTCCCCCTCCGTCAGCGGTGCAGCTGATCCGGCTCGCGGGGCTGGGCCAGCAGTCGCTCCGCGAAATCCAATCGCTCCTCGAGCTCGGCGACTCGGGCCTGAAGCACCTCGAGGTCTGCCAGCCGCTGCTGCAGGTGCTCGACATCGGCCCGGAGTGCCGGATCAGATCCGCCCTTGCGTTCGATCCGCCGGGCAAAGGCTCGAACGATGGGCCAGAGAACGATCGTAGTGGCCAGGAGACTGGCGATGACGATCATCACCACAGCCGGCGTATGGTTGTTAAAGATCAGGTTGGGATCGACCGGAATCTGCGGGACCGGTGGGATCGGTGACGGGGTTTGAAGGATCATGTCGCGCTCTCTGGTTTACCGGGACTCACTCGCCCGCCCCGATCTTGCCCTGGTCCTGGCGCTGGGCCAGCAACCGCTCGGCGAAATCTACCCGCTCGTGCAGCTCCGACACCTCCTGGCGTAGCGCGTCGACCTCCGCCAATAGCTCGGGATCAGGTGCTGACTTGCCCCCATGGGACCGGATCCGCTCCGCCAGCGCTCTACCGACCGGACTGACCGATAGGAGGAAGAGGGTTCCGCCTCCAAAGATGAACGTGATCGCGAGTATGCCTTCCATATCCATGCCCGGCCCCCCAAGTCAGGCCTTACGGCGCAGGCCGGGAGAGTGTTTCAAGGAGAAACAGCCTCGGCTTAACTCGACGCCCAAGACGGGAAAGGAGGAAGACAGGTACCTCAGCCCACCAGCTCCACGGCCTCAATCGCGCCGAGGGAAACCGCGATCTCGGTGTCATCGCTACCGGCCGGACGGAGATAGACCTCGTGAGCCGTGACATGGGTGTCCACGCTCATGGGGATGCCGACGACTTCGGTCCGGGCGGTCGTTGTGATGCGGACGACCTGCTCGTGTCCGCCCGCGTAACCCAGCAGGGCGACAATGTCTTCGTACGTCATGGGACCCTCCAGGGTGGGGTCTCTAATGTAGGCCCGCGCAAGCTTACCGACCAGCCGCCGCCTGTTCGGTGCGGCGGTCGGGAAAGGGCAGCGCTTTGAGGTTCTGATCCAGGTACCGGGTCATCAGCTCGAAGAGATGAACTTTGGTGTTCTTTCCCTGGCAGATACAGTGGGTTCGATTGGGGTATTCCATCATGGTGAAGGGTTTGTTCGCCGCTATCAGCGCATTGATCAGTAGCTCGCTGTTCTGGTAGTGCACGTTGTCGTCACCGCTGCCATGGATCAGCAGCAGGTTCCCCCGGAGGCCCTGGACGTAGGTCAGGGGGGACCCTCGGTCGTACCCCGCGCGATTCTGATCGATGAGACCGTTGAAGCGTTCGGTGTAGACGTTGTCATACAGCGCCCAATGGGTCACCGGGGAGACTGCAATGGCGGTGCGGTAGATGTCGGGGTGCTGGAAGAGCGCGTTCAGGCTCATGAACCCGCCATAGCTCCAGCCCCAGATGCCGATCCGGCCGGTGTCGACATAGGGTCGCTGGGACAAGACGTGTGCGGCGACTGCCTGGTCTCGAGTCTCGAGCACACCGAGCTGGCCAGCGATGGATTTCCGCCAGGCCCGGCCAAGCGGCTGGGGTGTGCCCCGATTGTCCACGATGGCGACCAGATACCCCTTCTGGTTGAGCATCGTGTGCCACAGGTAGTTTCCGCCCCAGAGGTCGTTGACCTCGGCGTTGCCCGGTCCGCCATAGAGGAAAAAGAGCAGCGGGTACTTGCGGGTGGAATCGAAGTCGACCGGCTTCATCAACAGACCGGGCATCTTGGAGCCGTCCTCGGCCGGTATGCTCAGCCATTCCACAGCACCACGACGGATTTTGGCCAGCCGTTGGCGCACTTCCTTGTTGTCCACCAGGCTACGAATTACCTGACCACTCGGTAGTCGGACGAGTCGGATGATCGGCGGATTGCCCAGGCTGGAGAAGGTTTCGATGGCATAGCGACAGTTAGGAGAGCGATTATACGCGTGGGTGCCAGGCTCATTCTTGGGCGAGAGCCGCTCAGGTACAGCCTTGCCGTCCAGCCGGGAACGGAAGAGATAGCGTTGGGTCGGGATCTCCGGCGACGCGATGTAGTACAGCCAGCCATCCTTCTGGTCGATCCCCACGATATCCAGCACGTCAAACGCTCCGCGGGTCACCAGCTTCGTGGACTTTCCATCGCGGGACACGAGGTAGACGTGCTTCCAGCCGTCGCGCTCGCTCTGCCAAAGGAAACTCTTGCCCCCGTCGAGCCAGGCGGTGCTGTCCACCACCTCCACCCAGGTGGTGTCGTGCTCCGTGAGCACGGTCCGGACCGTCCCGCTGCTCGCGTTGGCGAGCATGACCTGATTGGTATCCTGTCGCCGGTTGAGCCGCTGCAGCATCAACTCATCGGAGCCCGCAGCCCAGTCCATGCGGGCGATGTAGTGATTCCGGGGATCTCCCTCGATCGCTAGCCATTGGGTAGCTCCGCCGCTCGCACTCACTATGCCAACTCGAGCGGCCGAATTGGACTCGCCTACCTTGGGATATTGAATTGGAATCACTCGAGAATAGAGTGAATCGGTGTTGTTGATGAGATCGAAGTTCTTGACCTGATCGGCATTGAGCTGCCAGTAGGCGATGGAGCGGCCGTCTGGGCTCCAGCGCCAGCCGTCGGCGTAATAGTTCATCAGCTCTTCTTCGTAGACCCAATCGAAGGTGCCGTTGATCACCGTGCGAGAGCCGTCGGTGGTCAATGCCGTGATACCACCGGTCCCGATGTCTTCGACGTACAGATTGTTCTCCCGCACGTAGCCAACGCGGCGACCATCGGGCGAGAACTTGGCGAACATCAAGGTCGAGGGCTTGGCTTTGGAGCCCCCCAGCTGCCGGAGCCGGCCGCTGCCGCGATCGAGCACCCAGTAGTCTCCTCGAGTGTTCAATCGCCACACGGGGCGGCTGTTGGTGAAGACCAGCAGCATCTTCCCATCGGGCGACCAGGTATAGTCCTCGATGTCCAGTGGAACGCTGTCGCCTTTGGGGATCAGCTCGCGAGCGCTGACCATCACCTCCCGGCTGCCCTTCTCCACATCGTAGCGGACGAGCTCATTGCCTGGCCCCTCGGCACCCTGCTCTACGGTGGTGTAGGCGGAGCCATCGCCCAACCACCGTGCGGGACCGAACTGCTCGGGGATGAACTCGCCCGAGCCGTAAATCCGCGCCACCGTGAGGAGTGAGGAATCGGCCTGTTGGGCCGCGGCACTGCCAACGGCACCGGTGACGGCCACAAAAACGAGGAGAAGGCGAAAAGTCATGAGTAGCAGTGAGGAGTGAGGAGTGAGGAGTAAGGAGTAAGGAGTAAGGGGTAAAGTGGTTGTCACCCTGGAGCCAGCCCTTCCAGGGCAGGCTCCGCGAGCGGAAGGGACCAACGCCCAAATCGAGTTTCGGCCCCTTCCGCTTCGCTCCAGGGTGACAGCCGGGTAAACCCTTAGCTGTTAGCTGTCAGCTGTTAGCTGTTAGCTGTTAGCCGTTAGCAGTTAGCCGTTAGCAGTTAGCTGTCAGCTGTTAGCTGTCAGCCTCTAGCTGCCCACCGGCATCAAAGCTCTGCGGAGAAATCTGCCCGTGTAGCTCGCCGCCCGCCCGGCCACCTGCTCCGGCGGTCCCTCGGCAACTACTCGACCACCCAGCTCTCCCCCCTCCGGTCCCAGATCGATGATCCAGTCAGCCGTTTTGATCACGTCGAGGTTGTGCTCGATCACGACGACGCTGTTGCCCTTGTCCACCAGACGATGGAGGACATCCAACAGCAGTCGCACATCCTCGAAATGGAGTCCCGTGGTGGGCTCGTCCAAGATGTACAGAGTGCGACCCGTGTCCCGCTTGGCCAACTCGGTGGCGAGCTTGACCCGTTGCGCCTCACCGCCCGACAAGGTGGTGGCGGCTTGACCCAGATGGATGTATCCCAATCCTACGTCATTGAGCAGCTCGAGTTTCTCGGCAATGCGCCGTTGATTTCCAAAGAATTCCAGGGCGTCGGCCACCGTGAGGTCGAGGACGTCCGCGATGCTGCGACCCTTATAGCGAACCTCGAGGGTTTCCCTATTGTAGCGCCGGCCCTTGCACACCTCACAGGGGACGTAGACGTCGGGAAGAAAGTGCATCTCGATCTTGACCAGCCCGTCGCCCTGGCAGGCCTCGCATCGCCCGCCCTTCACGTTGAAGGAGAAGCGTCCCGGGCCATATCCCCGCATCTTCGCGTCGGGCAGCTGGGTGAACAGCTCCCTGATCGGGGTGAAAAGTCCGGTGTAGGTCGCCGGATTGGAACGTGGAGTGCGGCCGATCGGGCTCTGGTCGATGTCGATGACCTTGTCGATTCGGTCCAGCCCTTCGATCGCGGTATGGACTCCCGGAACCAGTTTGGCGCGGTAGAAGTGACGGGCCAGTGCCTGATACAGAATGTCGCTGACCAGGCTCGACTTCCCCGAGCCCGAAACCCCGGTGACTGCGACGAACAATCCCAGCGGAATGTCTACCGTCAGGTTCTGGAGGTTGTTTGCCCTGGCGCCCACAATCCGAAGCCGATGCTGGGGCGGTGCCTCGCGCCGTCCGGGCGGGACCGGCACCCGCAGCTCGCCCCGGAGGTAACGCCCGGTGAGCGACGCCGGGTGACACCGGACGTCCTCAACCGTCCCCTCAGCGACCACCTCGCCGCCCAGCCGTCCAGCCCGAGGGCCGAGGTCGATCACGTGATCGGCCGCCTCGATGGTGTCGGCGTCGTGCTCCACCACGATGACGGTATTGCCCAGATCGCGCAGCCCGCGAAGCGTGCCGAGCAGCCGCTCGTTGTCTCGCTGGTGCAGCCCGATGCTGGGCTCGTCCAGGATGTAGAGCACGCCCACCAACCGCGACCCGATCTGGGTCGCGAGCCGGATGCGTTGGGTCTCGCCCCCGGACAGCGAAGTGGCTCCGCGGCCGAGGGTGAGATACTCCAGTCCGACGTCGCGCAAGAAGCGTAGCCGGTCGCCAACTTCTTTCAGGATCGGGCCCGCGATGTCCGGATCGAGTCCGGTCTGGTTCTCAGTGCGAAGCGGAATGCTCTCGAAAAAATCGAGCGCCCGTTGCACGGGGAGGTCCACTACATCGCCGATGCTTCGGCCGTGCACCAGCACCGACAGGCTTTCCGGCTTGAGCCGCTTCCCGCCACAGGACTGGCAGGGCTGCTCGATCATGAATTCTTCCAGACCGGTGCGGATGGCATCGCTACTGGACTCTCGATAGCGATGTTCCACGTTGCGAAGCACGCCCTCCCATTCGCTCTCGAATTCCCCTCGCCCTTTGACCCCATCGGTGGGAAAGCGAAACCGACCCGGCGCGCCGTAGAGGATGGCCTGCTTCGCCTCCTCCCGGTGCTCACCCCAGGGCGCGTTCAAATCAAACTTGAACGCCTTTGCCAGAGTGGGGAGCACGACTTTACGCAGATACCCGCTCGGCTCGCCCCAGGGGAGAATCACTCCCTCGAGGATGGAGATGCTGGGATCGCCCAACACCAGTTCCGCATTCACCTCGCGACGGGTGCCTACTCCATGGCAGTCGGGACAGGCGCCGAACGGCGAATTGAAGGAGAACTGCCGGGGCTCGAGTTCGGGTAGCGAGAGTCCGCAGACCGGGCAGGCGAAGCGCTCAGAAAAGAGGTGAGAGGTGAACGGTGAACGGTGAACGGCCTCCGTACCTCCCCCCCGTTCACTGTTTACCGTTTCCCGTTGCCCGTATCTGACCACCTCCACCACCCCGTCCGCCGTCTTGAGCGCGGTCTCGATAGAGTCGTTGAGCCGAGATCGGTCAGCGGGGCGGACCACGAGACGATCCACTACCACGGCAATATCGTGGTTCTGCCGGCGATTGAGCGCAGGCACGGCGCCGAGATCGTAGGTCTGGCCATCGACTCGCACGCGCACGAAGCCGCGCTTGCGCACGTCCTCGAACAAGTCCCGGAATTCACCCTTGCGACCCCGAACCATGGGGGCGAGCACCTCGATTCGGGTCTCTGCCGGCCAGCCGAGCACGGTATCGGTGATCTGCGCGGCGCTCTGCCGGCTCACCGGGGTGCCGTCGTTGGGACAGTGCGGGATGCCAACCCTGGCCCAGAGCAGCCGGAGGTAATCGTAGATCTCGGTAACGGTGCCAACGGTAGAGCGCGGGTTCTGCCCACTGTTCTTCTGCTCGATCGAGATCGCTGGGGAGAGCCCTTCGATTGCATCGACGTCGGGCTTCTCCATGAGGCCGAGAAACTGTCGGGCGTAGGCCGAGAGGGATTCCACGTAGCGACGCTGTCCCTCGGCGTAGATGGTATCGAACGCGAGCGAAGACTTGCCCGAGCCGGAAAGCCCGGTGATCACGGTGAGCCGGTTGCGGGGGATGGCAACGGAGATGTTCTTGAGGTTGTGCTCGCGGGCCCCGCGGACGACCAGATATTCCTGAGCCATAGCCCCGAAAGGTACCCGAAGCCCGAGCCGAGGGTCAACCGGCGACATTCCCGGCTGGAGTGCGCAAAGGTGCACCTCGTAGGCACGCCAACCTGGCTTCCCGTTTGCATCCTCGGCCTCTACCATACCTCATCTTCGATGACACACTCCCCGGTTCCGGACGAGCCCCCTCAAACCGTCGCCCCGGGCGGCGGCGAAGCCTCGCAGCTGTTGCAGCGGGCCGACGGATTGGTGCGCGAGGGCCTCGGCGGCGCGGCGATCCCACTTTACCGGGAGCTGCTCCGGAGCGAGCCGCAAAACGTGGAGGCCCGCCTCCACCTTGGGCGCCTGCTCGATCAGCGGGATGAGCCGAACGAGGCAGTCTCGGTGCTGAGTCAGGGGCTCGAGGCAACGCCGGATCAGACGGAGTTCCTGTTGCTGCGGGGTTCCATCCTGGCGCGCCAGCTGCGCTACGAGGAGTCGGAGGCGGACCTCCGACGGGTTCTTCGGCTATATCCTTCTCACGCCCCGGGGCACTTCGAGTTGGGAATGTTGCTCTGGCGCCGGGGACTGGTAATCGAAGCGGCCACGCATTTTCAACGCGCCCTCGAGTTCCAGCCGGAGAACGCCCGTACCTACTACTATCTGGCCGATGCACTCAATCAAGCGGGTGACCTCGTCGGGGCACACTCGGCGCTGAAGCGGGCACTCCAGGTCGATCCCCACGAGGCCAAGGCGTACCATCTGATCGGGAGAGTGCTCGATCGTATGGGGCGCCCCGAAGAAGCTCGGGAGATGTACTGTCGCGCGAAGGAGCTTGTCCGAACGTGATTCGGGTAGTGGTGGATGACCTAGCGGGAGTTGCCGTGGACGCGGTCCTTCGGCCGGCAGACCAGAGCCTCGATCCGGTGACGCCGGCGATATCGCGACTGGATCGGCAAGCCGGGGATCGCTTCGAGGCGCAGCGAAGAGTGACCACGCCATTGGAGGCGGGAGCCGCCGTGGTGACCGGGGGCGGGGATCTGACGGCGCCCTTCGTTCTGCACGTCGTCATCCGGGACGCCACCTCGCCGGTGGGGCGCGAGGTCGTCCGCCGTGCGCTGGTCTCCGCCTGGCAGCGCGCGACCGACTGGGGACTGGGCACAATAGCCGCGCCACTGGTGGGCGCTGGTGCCGGACAGCTCAGCATGGAGGAAGCCGCCTTGCTGCTCGCGGAAACTTTTCCTCGGGAAGCCGGCCAACGGCCTCCGGCGGAGCTGCGCATCGTGGTCGAGCGGGAGGAGGAGCGGGAAATGGTGGAAGCCATTCTGTGGAGGACCGCGTGATCCGGCTCGCAGGCCTGACGAAACGCTACGGCAAATTCACCGCGGTGGCCGGCATCGACCTGGAGGTGCCCCGCGGTGAACTCTTCGGGCTGCTCGGTCCAAACGGGGCGGGCAAAACGACGACCCTTCGCATGATCGCGGGCATACTGCGGCCGACCAGTGGAGGCGTGCTGGTGGGCGGCATCGACATCCAGCAGCATCCCCTGGAAGCCAAGGCCCGCCTCGGGTACATCCCCGACCGGCCTTTCGTGTACGACAAGCTGACCGGCGGTGAGTTCCTCCGTTTCGCGGCTGCGCTCTATGGCCAGCAAGGCGCCATGGTGGAGCGACGGATCGACGAGCTGCTGGAGTTCTTCGAGCTCACTCCCTGGA
>JBIOUY010000281.1:0-2252 GCA_044867445.1 Gemmatimonadales bacterium | reverse complement strand
GCGGGCTCGAGTTCCAATGGCGGAGGGCCGTCAGGATCCAGCGGGACCACCGGCGGCGGCGGAACAGCGACGCCCCCGAACCCGCCGGCTGCCGACCAATCGGGCGGAAGCTCAGGCGCGGGAGGCGGTGGCAGCGAACCCTCTCCGACCCTAGATATCTACCCCCGCTGATTCGGCATGCGCTCCCTCATGACGGTGGTCGTGATCATCGGCCTGGTCCTCCTGGCTGGCCACATGCTACGCGAGCCTACCATCGAGAACTTTCTGATCCAGCTCTGGCGTCAGATTCACCTCACCAGACAGTAGTTCTCGCCGGCTCGGGGCTATACTACGGCGTGAAACCAACCAACCACCGCCCCCCGAACCTCCGCTTCCAGCGGTCTCTTCCCCCAGCGCATTCATGAGCATCGATCCTCTGCTCGCCATCGCGAGTTTCGGGATCGGCATCGTCGTCGGCCTCACCGGCATGGGCGGCGGCGCTCTGATGACTCCCGTGCTGGTGCTGTTCTTTCAGGTGCCTCCACTGGCCGCCGTGTCCTCCGACCTGGTGGCAAGCGCTGTGATGAAGCCGGTCGGGTCGATGGTGCACCTGCGCCGTGGCACCGTCCACCTCGGTCTGGTCAAGTGGCTGTGCCTCGGTTCGATTCCCGGCGCGTTCAGCGGTGTGCTCATCGCCCGAGCGTTTGGCCGCGGCCAGCAGGTGCAGGACGTCATCCGCACGGCGCTCGGCGTTGCCCTGCTCGTCGCCGCGGCAGGGCTGATCGTTCGCGCTTACCTGCGCCTCCTCGAGCATGCCCGCCGGCGGGACGGGCGCGCGGCGCCGCTCCCACAAGGCCGGCCGTCGGTAAGCCTGCGGGTTCCTGCCACGGTGGTCCTCGGCCTGGTCGGCGGAATCATCGTCGGCATGACCTCGGTTGGCTCAGGATCGCTGATCATCATCGCATTGATGGCGCTCTATCCCAACCTCAAGGCCAGCGAGCTCGTCGGCACCGACCTGGTTCAAGCCGTCCCCTTGGTGGCCTCGGCGGCGCTGGGGCACATCATCTTCGGCGATTTTCACATGGACCTGACCACGTCCATGCTCCTGGGATGTCTTCCAGGCGTCTGGGTGGGCGCCCACATGTCAGCGCGCGCGCCAGGCGGCCTGGTGCGCCGAGCGCTGGCCTTCGTTCTCCTCGCCTCGGCGCTCAAGCTCCTCAACGTCTCTACTCCCCGCACCGGCATCATCCTGGCGCTGGTGCTGGTGATCGCTCCGTTGCTGTGGATGCTGGTGCGTCGACGTCATGGCTTCCCGGCCCTGGTGCCCAGAGAGAGGCAGCCCACTAAAGTGACAGGTGAGAGGTAAGAGGTAAGAGGTAAGGAGTGAGGAATAATCCTCATCCCGAGCAGGGCGAGGGATCTACTGTGGAAACTCTCGAACCGGGGTAGCGGGTCGCTCGCTCGCGCTCCCCTCGCTCCGCTCGGGGCAAGCTACTCGGCGGCTCGGTGCTGGAGCCGATCGACAGTGCAGTGAGGGGCGCCTCTAAGGGCAGCGCCTTGCTCAGGGTCCGCAACGTGGTGGTCAGGGTATCACCTACGTCTACTTTGTCATTGCTATAGCGAGCCCAGACCTTGTCCTGCTGATACATGTAACGGCTGGCCGCCCGCTGGGCACGGCCTCAATTCCTGATCTCATTGACTTCTCCTGGTTGCCAAGTGACAATCCCGGCGGCCCGAGGGGGCCGCGCTCACTCTTACCTAGCGCATGAGAGACCGGAATCCGGCCATGACCGGACATATGAAGGCCCCATCCGACATCACCGACTTGTTGGAGGCTCTGCGCGCGGGCGACAGGGCCGCGATGGATCAGTTGTTGCCGTTGGTGTACGGCGAGCTCCGGCGGATCGCCCACCGGCAGGTGAAGAGAGAGGGGATCGGTCGGACGCTCAACACCACCGCCCTGGTGCACGAGGCCTATCTCAAGCTGGTCGATGGAACCCGAGTCTCCTGGGCTGATCGAGAGCATTTCTACGCCGTGGCCGCCCGCGCCATGCGCCGGATCCTGGTCGATTCGGCCCGCGCCCGGCGGGCCGCCAAGCGCGGGGGCGAGCGCCGTCCGGTACCGCTCGAGGAGCTCAGCCTGCCAGCCGAGGAGCGCGCTGAGGTCCTGGTCGCGTTGGACGAGGCGTTGAGCCGCCTCGCCGCCTTCAACGAGCGGATGGCCCGGGTGGTGGAGTGCCGCTATTTCGGTGGGTTGACCGAAGAGGAAACCG
>JBIOUY010000280.1:0-3261 GCA_044867445.1 Gemmatimonadales bacterium | reverse complement strand
ACCAGCGCCAGTGGGTTCTCCAGCATCATCTTTACGGTCTTGAGGAACTGCGCCCCCGTGGCCCCGTCGATCACGCGGTGATCGCAGGACATGGTGAGTCGCATCCGGCGCCGAACTGCCACCTGTCCCTGGTAAACAACTGGCTGTTCCACAATCCTGCCGACGGCCACGATACCGGTCTCCGGCGGGTTGATGACCGCGGTGAATTCCTCGATGTCGAGCATGCCAAGGTTGGAGACCGAGAACGTACCCCCGGTATACTCCTCTGGCTTTAGCCGCCGGGCGCGGGCCCGGGTTGCCAGATCCTGCGACTCGGCCGCAATCTCGCGAAGCGACTTGAGGTCGGTGTGGCGGATCACCGGAGTGATCAGGCCGTCCTCAACGGCGACCGCCATGCTGACGTGGACCTGGTTCCAATAGCGAATGTGATCGTCCTGCCACCAGGCGTTGCAGGCTGGATGCTGTCGAAGCGCCGTCGCGATCGCCTTGATGACAATGTCGTTGAAGGAGACCTTGGGTCCCTCACCCAGTGACTTGAGGCTCTCCCGTGCGTCCCAGGCCCGCTCCATGTCCACCTCACTCGTGAGATAGAACGTGGGGATGGGTCCGATCGACTGCGCCAGGCGCTTGGCGATGGTCTTCCGGATCTGGGTTAGCGGGACGTCGGTAAATGCCTCGGCGGGAACGCCTCGAGCCGGCGGGACTGGGAATGGAATAGGACGGGTAGGGGCGCCGGGCGCCTGGGCCGGCTGAACCGCAGACGGTCCTTCGAGGTCCCGGGCTACAATTCTGCCTTCGGGTCCGCTGCCGGCAATCCCTCCCAGATCGATGCCGCGCTCAGCCGCCATCCGGCGGGCGAGCGGCGAGGCCTTAACTCGGCCTCCTGCGGGAGCGGCGGGAGCGGCAGGAACGGTGGGGGCACGCCCGGGCACAGCGCCCTGTGCGGCGCGGGGAGCAGATGGGGTTGCTGCCTCTGTCGCCGCACGCGCGGGGGGCGCCGGGGGCATCGACACTGGACGGTCCCGGTCGGGAACTGGTTGGGTAGCCTGCTCCTGGTCCGGGCTCTGGGGCTGCGTGGCGGCATCTCCAGCTTGCCCGGCGCGGGGCTGCGCGCCTACCCCATTGCCGACCGCTTCTCCGGGTTCTCCAATCAGAGCCACCAACTCGGAGACCGGCACCGTCGCCCCGGCGGGAACCACTTGCTTCAGCAAGGTCCCCCCCGCGCGCGCCACCAGCTCCATCACCGCCTTGTCCGTCTCCACTTCGGCGAGCACATCGCCGACGGCCACCGGATCGCCCTCGCCCTTCTTCCATTCGACCAGACGCCCTTCTTCCATCGTGGGCGAAAGGGCTTCCATGACGACTTTGGTTGCCATCCAGAGTTCCTCGTTCAGGTCGCGGGTCGCGGGTCACGGGTCTCGGGGTCGCATGGGTGGAGAGCCGAGACTCGCGACTCGCGACCCGTGACTACCTGTAAAGCACCTCATTTACCGCCCCGACGATCTTTCCCGGATCCACCTTGGCGGCTCGCTCGAGCTGCTTGTTGTACGGCATCGGCACATCCGCGCCGGTCACGCGCAGGATCGGGGCGTCCAGCTCGTCGAATGCCTCTCGCTGAATGGTATCCACTACCTGAGCACCCACGCCCGCGAACGGCCAGCCTTCTTCTGCGACCACACATCGGTGGGTCTTCGTGACCGAGGCGAGTATCGCGGCCCGGTCGAGCGGACGAATACTGCGGAGATCGAGCACCTCGGCATCCACCCCATCGGCGGCGAGCTGCTCGGCGGCCCGCAAAGCCGCGGCGACCGTCTTGGAGTGGCAGACGATCGTGACCTCACCGCCGGCCCGCTTGATATCGGCCTGGCCCAGGGGGACGACGTGCTCTCCCTCGGGTACCTCCCCCTTCACGTTGTAGAGCATTTCACCTTCGATGAAGACCACCGGATCGTCATCTCGGATGGCGCTCTTGAGCAGGCCTTTGGCGTCGGCGGGCGTCGCCGGGGTGACCACCTTGAGGCCGGGGATATGAGCGTAGAAGCTCTCGAACGCCTGCGAGTGTTGGGCTCCGAGTTGCAGCGCGGCGCCGCCCGGTCCCCGAAACACCGCCGGCACTCCAACCTGACCGGCCGACATGTAACGCATCTTGGCCGCTGAGTTCACCAGCTGATCGATGGCCAGCAAGGCAAAGTTCCAGGTCATGAACTCGATCACCGGGCGAAGCCCGACCATGGCGGCGCCTACGCCCACGCCGGCAAAGCCGAGCTCCGTAATAGGCGTGTCAACCACCCGCATGGGCCCGAACTCATCCAGCAGCCCACGACTCACCTTGTACGCGCCTTGATAGACCCCGACCTCCTCGCCCATGAGGAAGACGTCGGGATCTCGCTGCATTTCTTCCCTGAGTGCCTGATTGAGGGCGTCGCGGTAGGTGACGATGGCCATTACGACCCCAGCTCGACGGGCGCCATGGCACGGCCGTCGTCATCCTGAGCGAAGCGAAGGAGCCATGCTTCGAGGCATGCCCCCTTCGCTCCGCTCAGGGTGACTCGCCAGCGTCCGGTGGAAGCAGTGTCGGCCATGGCTCAGCGTAAACATCCTTGAACAGCGCCCCCGGCTCCGGCTCCGGCGCCTGGTCGGCGAACTCATACGCGTCTTCCACCTCTTCCATCACCGACTTATCCATCGCCTTCACGGCAGCCTCATCCATCAGTTCCTCGCTGATGAGTCGTTGAGACCAGACGGCGATAGGATCGCGCTTGCGCTGGTCCTCCACTTCCTCCCGAGTGCGGTAGTGACCGTGGATTGGGTCGGACATGGAGTGGCCCATGAAGCGATAGGTCCGAACCTCGAGCAGGGTCGGCTGTTCCTCGGCTCGGGCGCGCTGGACCGCCCGCTCCATCGCCGCGTGCATGACCAGCACATCCTGGCCATCCACCACCTCGTTGGCCATGTCATAGGAGCAGGCCCGCTCGGAGATGTCGTAGATGGCGCTGGCTCGCTCGAGCGCGGTTCCCATGCCGTATCGGTTGTTCTCGCAGATGTAGACCGCGGGCAGCTTCCAGAGCGCGGCCATGTTGAGGGCCTCGTGGAAGGCCCCGTTGTTCACCGCCGCCTCGCCGAAGTAACAGACTGCCACTTGCTGGGTCTTGCGGTACTTGGCGGCGAACGCCATGCCGGTGGCGAGGGGGATGTGGGCGCCGACGATCGCATGGCCGCCGAGGAAGCCAAGCGAGGCATCGAACAGGTGCATCGAGCCTC
>JBIOUY010000279.1:0-3561 GCA_044867445.1 Gemmatimonadales bacterium | reverse complement strand
GCACCGCTGGAGACATGGGATTCAAGCAGTCTGGCCTTCGCCATATCACGCGGGCCTCGCACGGCAACGCCTTCGGTGCCTTCGCAACGTTCCGCGCTTTCCCTGTTCGCTCCCGCACCGGAAGCGGGCGAAAGCTACGGTCCTTCAACGAGGTCCGTAGCTCGTCGAGAAACCGCTCGACGCCAACAACGGTCTGCACGTAGTAGGCCGATCGCCCATCCACGCCAGCCGTCCGCGCACCCTTGTTGCTGCGCACCCGATCCCACGCCACCAACAAGAACGCGGGATCAGCGACGAGATTGAAAACATCATCGAACCTGAAATCAGGATCTTCACGAGCCCAACGATGCAGCTTGGTCTGGATCTTCAGTACCCGAACCTCGGCACGCATCAGCGCCGAGGCCAGCTCGTCGGGATTCCCCAACGACCCTCCTGACATTCCCACATCCTCCCTGCGCGACTTGCTGGCTCCCTTCGCCATGCACACGCCTCTCGCGTGCTCGGACTACTACGAAGCCTCCGCCCAGTCCGCGACCATCAGTCGGCAACGAACCTGCCCGCCACCCCGACTGGCTGCCAAGCTGGACGGGCGACCACGAACCGTTCCCACGTTCACCAAGCAATCGATCGACCAGGTCGGGCGCTCAGCATTACTCCGGCAGCATCGCCATGCCTACGCCGCAGACCTTCAGCACGGCCTCCCCACCGACAGTTGCAACCGGCTTCGGAGTCGACCATCCCCATCGGACAGCCGTGCACTGCGCACCGGCCCGCATCCACCAGGTTGGAGCCGGCATTCATGTTACGGAGCTTCTGCCACTGATTCACTTGCGTTACGCCTCCTGGCCTTGCTCGCCGGACCCGGACTGTCTGGCAGTACCAACCCGTCCCGGCTTTGTCAGGGCTGCTCCCACCCTCCCCGGCGTTCCCCGGATCAGGCTTCCCTCAGCTTCAATCGGGCCGCTGCGACGGCCCGACGGGAAGGTCTCCCACCTCCCTCGATCACCCAGCGCCACGTGGCGCACAAAGCCGCTTGAATACACTTGTGATACGCACGCCGTTTGGTCGGGTAGCCCGAGGGGATCTCACCCTCGGGCTCCCACAGATCCGTACGTAAAGTAGGGTAGGCCGCTAGCGAGGTGCCAGCTGAGCTGGTCCTTTTCCAACGGCCCCCCTCCGAACCGGACGTACCCGATTTCCGTGGTATCCGGCTCTCCAGTACTCATCGTGATCGTCGTTTTGGACGTCCGGCGTGGATGTCCTCGTGACATGCGCGGCAGACGACAAGGGTTTTGCGGCGGCGGGCTGCCATCCGCGCGACCCATTCGGGTGGGTTCTTGTGCCCTCGGGGGTTGAGATCCTTGAGAGCACGAATATGGTGAACTTCCACCTGATCCCTTGATCCGCATAGTTCGCATTCGTCGGCCAGGAGTCGTTGCACGACTTCCGAGCGGCGGTTGTTCCAGACCCGGGAAGGGTTGTCGTAGAAGGGACGTGGCGTGATATCGCGTGCCAGGCTGATGCCGCCCCACTGTGCCACCAGCGGCTTTCTTCCGTCACGGGGCACGATGACCTGTAAGCCCCGGCGTGGACCGTGCTCGGTATTCAGGACGGCCTGGTAGCGGCGGTAGACCTGAGGTACCCGGATCCTGAACTTGCGGGCCAGGGTTTTGGTCAGCGATCGCTCCATGACGTACTTGAGTCTGCCGAGACGGTGACGGTTGAACGCCAGCCGGTAGTATTCCGCGACACCCCGAAACTCGGCCTGGAACTGCGTGACGATACTGAAGTCGGTATCGACGGTGCGTTCGGTGCGCCGGATCGGTTTGCCGTGGTGCAGGTATGGCTTGCATTTGGCGGCGATGACGTCGATGGGCACTTTCAGCCCGATTCCCGCGTTGATGCTGCGGTGACCGCGTTGATCGCGCTTGTCATCGGCGTGCAGGACCACGATGTCGTAGCCGAGGAACCGGGCGGCTTGAGTCCGCCCATGCGTGATCAGGGTTTTGGCCGGGGAAAGTTCCAGCTTCAACTGCTCGTGCAGGAACCGCCCGACCTCTGCCTTGATCTGTTCGGCTTCCCGCTTCGGCCCGGTGAAGCCCAGCGCCCAATCATCGGCGTAGCGGCAGTAATGCAGCCTGCGGTAGGCCAGATCGTGGGGATCACGTGATGGCATGGTCTGCATCTGCTTGCGCAGTACGCGACCCGCCTCATGATCTCCATGTTGTTCCAGCCTGGTTGCTCGCTGCCAAAGCCGCACGTAAGGCCGATATGCGGCGCGGCGCTTGCCCCGGTTATGGGCGGGAAGCAAGGCCTGTTCGATGTAGTGGTCCAGCCGATCCAGATAGATGTTGGATAAAACTGGTGAAACGATCCCGCCTTGCGGACAGCCGCTCAGCGTGCGGTGATAACGCCAGTCCTCCAAATATCCAGCCCGCATCAACCCGTCGATAAGGCGCAGGAACCGGCCATCGTGAATCTTCTCGGCCAGAATCGATCGCATGACCGAATGGTTTAAAGATCCGAAACAGTCGGTGATATCGCCCTCGATGAGCCAGGTCGTGCCCCGCCAGCTGTGGTAGATCTCCTGCAACGCGGTGTGACACCCCCGGCCCGGGCGAAACCCGTGGGAACGGCCGGAGAACTGCGGCTCGTAATACGCCTCCAGAATGAGGCGCATCACTTCTTGCAGCACCTTGTCCGTCCAGGTTGGCAACCCTAACGGCCGCTTCCGTTTCGCCGATCCTTTCTTGGCGATGTAGGTGCGCCGCACCGGGGTCCACCGGAAACGCTCCTGACGCAGCGCTTCGATGATCGCCCGAATCTTGCCCAGGCGCATGCCGTCCACAGTCTCGCTGGTGATACCAGGAGTCATCGCCCCCGCGTTGCGGTATATCTTGCCGTAGGCCAGCAGATACAGATCCGGGTTGAACAAACATCGATAGACCCGTTCCAACGGCAGTCCTCTCTTGCCTCGATCGCGAATGATCTCCAGTATGGTTGCGGCGTCTCGCATCTCGCGTACCTCACCATCCCTTGTTGATCTGAGTACCTGTGTCCCTTCGCCCATGTGGACGGCTTTCCCGTCCTCCCTGGCAGGGCCGTTACCCCTGCGACTACTACGGACACTCCGTGACCATAGGGCTCGCGCCCCGTAGGCCATCCCGAATTCCTCTATGCGCCAGACGTATCGAGCGTGACGTAGGCGTCCCGTCCGTCCCCTTGAACAGGCTCGTTGCCCGTCGCCCACCGGCCGGGAGGGTTCAAGATGACGAAAGTCGGAATCATCCGATACCGGTGGCCCCGACGTAAGACACCGTGTCGGGAAGTGTGAACGTTTGCACCGCTGGAGACATGGGATTCAAGCAGTCTGGCCTTCGCCATATCACGCGGGCCTCGCACGGCAACGCCTTCGGTGCCTTCGCAACGTTCCGCGCTTTCCCGCCATGCTGTTGTCCCCTCGCGGTTTCCCGTCCAGGTAAGGCGGGTGGCCCAGAGGTCACCTCCTCCCGAACCTCTGCCCCTTGCAGGGGCGATCTGGCGCCGAGTTAGACGGCGCAC
>JBIOUY010000278.1:0-6815 GCA_044867445.1 Gemmatimonadales bacterium | reverse complement strand
CTCGAAGGCCCAGCCTCCCTCGCCGACGTTGATCCGCTCCGCTTCCGCCGACGAGCCCAGAACGATCTTCGCGCTCGATTGAATGTCCTCGAACACTGATTGAGCGGCCCCACCAGGCTTGATGGAGAGCTCTAGGCTGACCGTGGGGTCCGCTTCCAGCTGGTATGAGCAAGTGCCTATCCGCTCCGTGTTCACAAACTTCGCGGCGAGCCGGAACGGCGTCTCGAGGATTTCGCTTACCAGAGGCGCCGCCAGGCAACCGTCATCGGATATGCGCGGCCGAGCCGGCTCAGAATCCGCGGCCAGACGCTTGAGCGCCGGGCCGGCGAGTTTGAGGGCCCCCGCCGCATCCGTGGAGGACATGAGATACCCGATGGTCAGGGATCGGGAGCCCTTAAGCAGAATGAGATCGCCCGAGAGTCCGACGGCAGCTTCGTCCCAGGGACCCTCCAGGGTATCGCCCACGACGCCGGGAATATTCGCTACCTGACCGACGGCATCTCCGACCAGACGTTCCGCATTCACACTCAGCTTGCCGTAGGTCGACTCCGGTGTGAGCACCAAAACCCGATGCCCGGGGGCAAAGTAGGCACAGCTTTTTCCCATCGGATCGGCGAGGGGTGATCCCTCGCGGGTCCGGAATGGTGGGGCGGCGAGCTTGCCCAGCATTGTCTCCGCCTCGGCGCGAGTGAGGACACTGCACGGGTCATTGCCCGGAGGCGGCGATGCCGAAGGATCGGCGGCCGGGTGGGCGAACGGGCGGTCAGGGATGCGATCGCGCACGCGAGTAGCCATCGCTGCCAGCGTGTCCACCGGCACTTGCAGATTGTCTAAGGCGATGGTCACTGTCACGTGGCCCACTCGGCCGGTGAACCCTCCCCGCCCCAGGGGCGTGCTGACTTCATCCCAACCTGTGCGACGTTCCGTCTTGCTGGTCGAGGCTTGTCCACCGTCCGCAAGCCGCTCCCTTGCCGCTGCCACACCGCGTGCGCTAACCAGCGCGGCACCGGTTACGTCGACCTCGACGAACAGTTCGGGGCGGCGGGGCTCGAAGGGTTTGAGGTCCTGGGTGTCCGCGCCCGCCGATGCGCGCACCCGGCGTTCCCACTCGCGGAGCTTGGCCCACTCCGGCCTCGACGAGTCTACCGGGAAGTAGTACCGGCAACCTGAACCCTCACGCTTTGGCGGTCCCTCGAGCGGTCCCACGACCCGCTCGATCTCGGCGACAGGAATCAGCTCACACCCTTCAGGCAAAGAGGCGGTAGTGACCACGTTCGCGGCTGGCCGGACGTCGGCTGAGGCGTCCTTGCCCGACCCACGGTCGGTTCCCGCATCGGAGCCACAGGACCATAGGGCGGGAAGCGCCGCCAGGGCGATCAGAAGACTGAGCTGTCGTGTCATGGCCGATTCACCGCACCTTGGCCGCGACGGCGTTGGCGAAGGCGATGACCGTGGGCCGCGAAGAGGCTTCGGTGGCCGGGGGCTTCAAATCCATCTGGATGATGAGATCGTTGGAGCCCACCTTGACGTACAGCGGATCCACCCGTTTTTTCGCGGACTTGCTGGGACAGGATTCGAAGAACGCCTCGTCGCCCACGGCCTTCACGGCCTCTTGCTTGCAGCCGGGAAGGAGCTTGACCTTGCGGGTCTGAGTCCAGTTCTTTCCGGTGATCAAGACGAACCCGATCGGCGGAGGCTCGTCCAACGAGCTCGCGGCACCCTGGTACACACACGCCGAGCCGCCTCCGATGCCCTCACCCGGGCCAACCTCCCACGGCTCACCATAATCCTGCCGCCCGGTGATTTTCCGGACCTCGGCTACGCTCAGTAGGGGGCAGACGGGAGTCAGCGCTCCGGTGGTTGTCTGGTTCGCAGGCTTCGAGCTCTGGGCCGCCAGCTCCCCGCCCGCGGGCGCACCCAGGAGTACACAGACTGCCAGCATGGTGATCCCACTAACGCGAGGCATGACGCTTCTCCTTGACGTAGAGTTTTGCCGTAAACCAGAATCCTCGAGTCGCCGCCATCACGGCCAGCCGACTCGGCGCTTTACGTCCTGCACTCCAGCGTTCCCTCAATCCGCACCCCGCCCTTGGTCTCGGCCCGAAACGTCGAGGTGATGCCGGCCTCCGTCCGCCGGATGGTCACTTCACCCCGTCCCTCAGGCGGCTTCTTGGTTCCTCCCTGGAGCTCGGGCGGAATAGCGTAAACCTGATACAGGGTCCTCTCGCGCGAGCCGCCTGAGGCCAGGAACTCGACGTCAATCGCGAGCCCGTTGGGTCCGCCGGTTCCCTCCTCCACCGCCAGGTCGACGCTGGGTATGGAGGTCGGATCGGCGCGCCCCGCCTGTTGCATCTCGGGAGTGACGAGTGAGATCGACACCCGCTTCCCCCGGCCGCCGAATACGTCACACTGGGCCGCCGGGAACCGGTAGTTGCCCGCGTGGGGGCCGCCCGACAGGGTGAGGCGGAGCGATTCCCCCTGGGCCTCGAGCTGCGATGCGGCGGCGAGCGTGAACAGTGCCGCGGATGCCGCGGCTCGGGTGATGGGTATCATCGGTAACCTCGCGTGAGCTGGTCAGAACGCTCGTCGATGAGATCGGCAGCGGGACGATCCCGCATCAATCCTTCCGATCATCGGCCGCGCTGGAACAGACGGCCGGCGGCCTGCCGGGCAATACGCACTGCCCCTGCGCACCGATGGAGGAGGTGAGGTAAGCGATCTCGAAGGCGCGATCCCCTGACCGGAAGAGCAGCGAGCCGCTCGGATCCGGCAGCGCCTCCTCCCAAGGCCCCTCGATGGTATCGGCCGTCTCGGGACTAAAGCCCGGCATGACTGCGCTCATGAGACCACCGGTCCCATGCGCGAGCTGCGTCTCCATTTCTCCTCCGCTCCAGTGAGGCGTAAGGCTGAGTACCCGGTGAGCCCTGGTCCGGTACGCGCAGCTCGAGCCGCTGGGATCGGGGTAGGGGGAGCCCTCCGCCGTGCGGTACGGCGGCAGCGTACGCGGGCCGAGCACCTCCTCGGCTTCGCCGCGGGTGAGCAGCGTGCACGAATCCGGCCCGCGGGAGGCGGCGGCGAGGCGCACGTGATTGCCAGTCGATGGAACGAACGGGTGGTCCGGGACCGCGTCGCGCGCTCGGGCGGCGAGTCGCGCGAGCATGTCATCGGTCACCGGAGGTATGGCCTGCAGCATGACGGAGACGCTGACCTGCCCTGCTCGCCCCAGGAATCCCGGCAAGCCGATCGAGATGGGCGAGCGAGAGAAGTCCCACCCATTGGCCCGTGCGGCGCTTGCGGCCGTCGCAGTATCCGGAGACACACCGGCCCACCCGGCTGCGACCTCCTCTCCTGCGGCGAGTCCTCGTTCATCGGCCGTCTCGGCAGTCAGCCGCACATCGACGATGACGGCGGGCTCGGTCGGGCGGCGATCCTCAATTGGGGTAAAGTTCTGCCCCAGCCGCTGTGCCAGTTTCGCCGCCACGCTGTCCATCCGCGCCGCCAGTGCGCGCCGCCGCTTGGTCTCTGCGTCGAGGGGTAGGGGATAGAGACACCCGCCCTCGTGGCGCCGCGGAGAGCCGGCCAGCGGGCCCACGATTGATTCCACCGCAGGCACCGGTACCCAGCCGCAGGGATCCGACGGCCACGGGTGCGCGTTCACGTCGCGCGCCCGTTCGCCCGAGCTGGACTCGCCGGAGCTCGACGGCCTGGCGTCGGCTGCGGCATTACCCGAGCTGTCGTGGCCGCAGGACCAGAGGCAAACGAGCAAGGCCATCCCGAGCGTGATACCAGACCGACGCATGGCGCTTCTCCTATGATCTAGACTGTTGGAGGTCGTCACCTGAGCTTCGCCACCGCGATCTTTGCCAGTCCGACTGCGTGGGGCTGGGACGATTCCGAGGGTTGACCCGCTTCCATCTTCACCCGCACCGTCACCGTACGGGCCCCGGCATATGCCACGAGGAAGCCGTCCGGTTCCTTGCCTTTCGCTCTGAAATAGATGGCTGCGGATTCACCTACTCCCGCCACCGCATGCTTGGACCGGTCGAAGCCATTCTCGTCGAGTGGCCGGTTCACCTGATCCTGCGGCAGCGGGCTGGAAAAGAGCGCGAGTTGGATTGCCGCCTCCCAGAAGTCGCATGCCGACTGGGTCTTCTGAACGGTCGAGAGTCGGCCCGGGGGATCCTGGGAAGGGCGCCCGGTCAGTCTCTCAACATCGGCGTTGGTCGCCAGATCGCAGGCGTGCGTCGTATCTGCCGGAGGCCTGGTCTGGGCCGCCAGTATCGACGGACATGGCAGGAGCGAAAGCAGCGCAATCGTCAAAAAGAGCTTCGATATTCCCGCGTTCATGGTTCCTCCCTTAGCACTCGCGCACCAGCTCTACGCGGCGGTTGCGCGCGCGTCCCTCGATGGTCGCGTTGGGCTCGCGCGGGCGCGCGCTGCCGATTCCGACTGTCTTGAGACGCGACGGGCTCACCTTGTGCTCCTCGATCAGACGTCGCCGCACGGCCTCGACCCGGCGCTGCGAGAGCGCAAGGTTCGAGGCCGGTGAGCCGATGCTGTCGGTGTGCCCCTCGAGCGTCGCGTTCCAGTCGGGGTGACGGCCGAGGATCGCGGCAAGCGAGGCCATCGCCCGATCCGAGGCGGGGTTGAGATCCGCGCTGTTGAAATCGAAGTAGATCCCGGGGAGCTCGACCCTGCACGCCGAGGCGAGTGTGCCCTCGAGCACCCCATCCATCTCGCCCTCTGCCTTGCCCTCAGCGGAGGATGAGCCAATCGCAGGCACGTCGATCCGCACGGTCTGCAGCACGTTGCCGGGCTCCTGGAATGCCCCGGTCCACTTGAGGATCAGCGGGTAGGTGCTGTCGGCCAGCACCAGAAACTCCGGCTCCCAGCGCCCCTGCCGGGCGGCCAAGCTGCCGCGCACCCGGAGCGCGGGGACCTCCACCCGCTGCCCGTTCACCAGCAGGGGGAAGGGGACCGTTCCCGGGCCCGCCGCTGTCAGGGTGCCGCGCCAGCGCACCGGCACCTGACGGTTCGAGCGGAAGACGAAGGCGGTAAGCCCCGCACCGGCGGACCGCTCCGCGGACATGATCTGAAAGCTGTCCGCTGCGCCCATTCGGAGTCGCTGGTACACTGCGCGCGAGATTGCGTGCATCGTGTAGCCCGGATGCCTTTCAGGCTCATCAGGGCTGTGGAATGTCTTGAGCCGGTGCGCGGCCGCAACATCGTTGGCAGCTTCGAAGTAGCGAAAGCTCTGGCGGCTGGTGTCGCCGGCGGCGTGTACCTCGATGAGGCTCCACTCGAAGTGCAGGCCATCGTCCGAGGCGAGACGGATGGCGTGGACCGACTCCCGGTCGCCGCCTTCGAAAGAGAGCGTCTGCACGATTGTCGCGCCCGTAGTGAGCGGAAGCGGCAGGGCGGACTGCTGTCCTTCCGCGCGCGCATTGGCCAGCGCCAGCGAGAGCACCGAGGCAAAGAGTCGAGAGGACATTCCTCAGCGCTCCGGCACCACAGAGACGGGGGCGGCCGGCTCGCTCACCTGCAGCCGGCCTCCACTCGCGGCGACTATCTTATCCCCATCCAACACCTGCACCAGGATGCGCAGGTGGCGGTATCTGCCGAGGGTGAGCCGAATGACCGGCATTCCCTTGAAGGGAAACCAGGGCCATTGGTCCCGAGACGCCGTTACGTCGGACCAGGGAACGCTGAAAGGTGGATGACCGGGCCGAAGCAGCGCCCACACCGAGAAGTGGAGATGCGAGTGGTCGGGCGTGAGCCGCACGCCGCCCCGGTAGTTCGCCATGCCCATCACTATGGGGCCACACCTGAAGGACTGGCCCCGGCCGGTGTTCCGGTCGGGATAGAGACCTGCCAGCCGCCGCCAGCCGCTCCACCAAGCAGTGAGCGTGAGCATCGGCAGCCCGACGATCACTCCCCCGATAACTACCCAGCCGAGCAGAAACCATGGCAGGTGACGGGGGTTGAAGGTGAGCCGGCCTTTAGGTGGGACTGAGGCCGGGGGAGGATGCCATAGTGGCATCGGCGGCGAAGCTGCGTCCCAATGGCGGTACCCGACTCCCGTGAGGTGGCCGCTGTCGCTGTTATAGGCCAGGAATGACCAGTACACGCTGCTGTCGCGGATCGTGCGTTGAGGAGTCGAATCTCCAACGGCAGGGGAGAACCTGATCTGCCGAGCTTCGTCACGGTCGATCGGTCGGTCCACCCAGGCACAAGTGCTCGGCTCGAGTCCCTGACCTTCCATGCCCGCGGCACTCCGGCTCGCGATAAAGGTGAGGGAAAGCGTCATGCGAGCATCTGAGCGCGATGGTGCGCTGATCGTGTCGAGGACCAGTCGTTCTTCTCCTCGACAGTTCAGGGGATAAGCACGCCTCAACTCGGGAGGCTCGGTCTGGGCCGCCAGAGCGGTTGCGCAGGGCGGGAGCGAGAGCAGCGTAATCGCAGGCCACCTGAATGAGCGGAGAGCGTTCATGGAGCACCTTGGACTGCTGCAGCTATGGCCTATCGCGATTCGTCGGCGTGCCATCGCTCCATCCCGGGGCGCCGACTAGGCGCGTCACTTCTTCTTACCACCACCCATGATGCAATTGGGCACAAAGCTTATGGGACCGGACGGCGTTACTGGAAGGCACTGATAGGTCGGGCCTGCCCTGACTGTCCCGTTCCCGTCGGCAAGCGTTCCTGCCTCCACCGTTGGATTACCGGAGGGATCGGACAGCTGTAGGTACCCGGCGCCCTGTCCACCGACCGTCAGATTCGCGACTGACGTGCCCGAGTTGTAGATCTGCAGCAAACCA
>JBIOUY010000277.1:0-2324 GCA_044867445.1 Gemmatimonadales bacterium | reverse complement strand
TAAGGCCCTGAGCAGTACCGTTCGCGGTACCAGTTGCCTTGCCTTCCTCATATATCCTCCTGGCTTTTGGTTTACCGCTTCTCAGCAAGGGGAACGGGACCTGGGTGTGTGAGGGGCCACATGGTCTCTGTACGGCTGCCGGGCTATCCTGGGAGTATGAGCGGCACGACGCTTAGCCAGGACGCGGACCCTCGGTTGGCCGGTAACCACCGCATCGCCGATCGCTTCGTCGAGACGAGTCGGCTGCTGGATGACCAGGGCGCCAACCCCTTTCGGGCGCGAGCGTACCGCCAAGCTGCCGAGACCCTTAGAAGGCTCGATCGGCCGGTAGAAGAGATCCTGCGGGAGGAAGGGGCTGAGGGACTGGAACGTTTGCCCGCGATCGGTCGTGGGTTGGCGGCGGCGATCCGGGACTACGTCGATACCGGTCGCATGCCGATTCAGGAGCGGATGCGTGAACCGCGGGAACCGATGGCAGTGCTACGGTCAGTTCCCGGAATCGGAGCGAAGCTGGCCGGACGGTTGAAGGCCGAGCTCGGCATCGAGACCCTGGAAGAGTTGGAGGCGGCGGTATCGGATGGCCGGCTCGCTGGCCTGGTGGGGTTCGGAGCTCGCCGGCTCGCCGGGATCCGGGCGGCCCTGGCCGAGCGGCTAGGTCGGCAAAGCCCGCAGCCCGAACGGCCTCCGGCACAGCAGCCCCCAGTCGCCG
This sequence comes from Gemmatimonadales bacterium, assembly GCA_044867445.1. GTDB lineage: Bacteria > Gemmatimonadota > Gemmatimonadetes > Gemmatimonadales > GWC2-71-9 > CAVVWJ01. The sequence goes on along the minus strand of JBIOUY010000277.1, from coordinate 1,615 downwards.
AGCTCCTGGACGTCGACCGGGAGTATCGTCAGATGGCGGTTGCGCACCGACTGCCCAAGGTCGCTCCCCGGCGGATGAACCCGCTGGGTAATGCGTGGCTTCCGATTCTGCACACGCATCGCGGGGATCGCCGGTACACGGCCCTCTACTCCAACACGCCTCGGGCGCACGAGCTCAACCGAACCCATGACTGGGTAGTGTTGCACTGGGAGCAGGGCGGGGATCGAGGGCAGCAGACTGTAGTAACCGCGACGCTCGGCCCGCTACGGAGTCGCCGGGTGGTGCGGGGGCGGGAGACCGAGTGCGAGGAGCACTATCGGGGTCTTGGAGCGCTAGTACTGTAGCCCTATATTCCGCCCCCGCGGCCAGGTAGCTCAGTTGGTAGAGCAGCGGACTGAAAATCCGCGTGTCGGGGGTTCGATTCCCTCTCTGGCCATTGCAGTTAGCCCACCGCACGCCCCCCGATTGTACCTAAACTGTACCTTACCGATTGTGGCACGAGGCCCACAGGCAGAAATGTCGTGTACCGGAGGCGGGCTCGAAGTGACGGTGCTCGGGGGGGCGCAGGGGCGGGCCACGGGCAGGAAATGCGGCGCCCTTGCCGCATCCGGCGCTCGGTTAGCCGACTTTAGGCCGTGCGGTCGCAGTCTAATACCAGTTAGATGGCGCCCACGCACGCATGTCGGGACAGATGAGACTACGTACCGTGGGACCCGATAGCCCCGGCCAGTGTGAGCCGGGACTATCGGACGACCGACCGCGAGATCCACGTCTCTGTTACTGTCCCGAGCTCTCACCCAGGGCGACGAGAAGCTCGTCCAGCTGATCGAACGTCTCGCCCATTGCATCGGCTGCTCCGGTGCCGGCAGCGTCGAGCGCTTCCTTCGAAGGATAGCTCTCGTGCAGGACCACCAGCGTCTTGCCGCCCTTTTCCTCGAAGGTCACCGTGGTGACAGGCCCGCCCTCGCCACCTTCCTCATTGGTCCACGCGAGGCGCGAATACGGCTTCACTTCGACATACGTGCCGAAAAACGCGGCAGGCTCGGGGCCACCGTGGTCGAATACCAATCGGTACTTGCCTCCGACACGAGCATCCACCTCGCAGGACAGCAGGGTCATTCCCATCGACTTGGGCACCCACCAACGCTTGAGCAGCTCGGCCTTGGTAAATGCCTCGAACACGATGCGCGCCGGGCCGTTGATGGTCCGCGTGACAACCACCTCGCGGTCCGACTTCCGTTCCACCGTGGTGCGGTTCTTCACGGGGCCGGGCTCACTTTCGATTCTTGCGTTCATCGCTCTTCTCCTTTCGTGTCAGTTCCTCGACAACCTTGTCCAACTCGTCGAAGCGTTCGTCCCAGCGCTGGCGGTACCTCTCGAGCCACGCCGTCTCTTCCTCCAACCGGCGCGGGCCCAGCTGGCACGTCCGCACGCGCCCGATCTTCTTCGTGGTGACGAGCCCCGCCTGCTCCAGAACGCCGACGTGCTTCTTCATGCCCGTGAGCGTCATGTGGAACTTCTCGGCAAGGTCCGTGATCGAAGCGTCGGCTCGTCCGAGCTGCTCCAGAACGCCACGCCGCGTGGCGTCCGAGAGCGCGGCGAACGAAGTATCAAG
>JBIOUY010000276.1:0-15599 GCA_044867445.1 Gemmatimonadales bacterium | reverse complement strand
GGGCCCCAGATCCAGCAGATGTCCCACCACACGCGCTCCGCTTCGCCAGGCGTGAGGCCGAAGTGTACCTCCTCGATGAACGAGCGCTCCGCATGGGTGACGATCAGTCGCAGCCCGGGCGCGCTTCGCACCAGAGCTCGAACCGCCGCCGCGGGAAGATCGTCGGCTCGATCGTTGGGGTGCCGCTGGCGCAGATCTTCCAGCCGAACGGCGAGCAGTAGGGGGAGACCAGCTTCGGCGCAGGCGCGCGCCAGGGACTGCATTGCGCCGCCGGCCGGTGCGATGCCGTAGAACGTTGGATCGCAGCGGACAGCGGGGACACGGGCCTTCGCCGCGGCTTCCAAGGATGTTTCCCAATGGGCCAGCTCCGGATGCACCGCCGGAATCGGCCGCAGGCGCTGATGGCGTGCCGTGATATCGTACAGCCACGGGTTTCCCTCGGTCGGATCCTTCCAGAAGATGCCTGGCAGGTGGGTGGCCCAGGCCTCGTCGATCGCGACTCGGTCCATCGCAGCCAGGAGAGCCTCGGGAGAAGTGCCGGGAACTCGCCGGTAGGGATAGGCGCCGAGAAAGCTGTTGACGTCGACACGCATTAGTCGGTCGGGAAGGCGCCGGGGGGGAAGATGCGGGCGGCGTTGCGCCAGCGGATCAGCTCGAGCTCTTCATCACTCAGAATATGACTGAGATACCGCAGCTTGGCCCAGCCGGTTTCGATGGTGAGATCGCAGCCCCAGAGCAGTCGTTCCACCCCGACCACCGCCAGGCACGCCTCCAGCATTCCTCCATCGACCCCGCTGCCTGAGAGATCGATCAGGACATTGGGGATTCGGCGGATCGCCGGGAGCGAGTGCAGCCAGTCTCCACCGCCGCCGATGTGAGCCAGCAGGAAGCTCACGTCGGGATGGCGCGCCGCGAGCCTGCCCAACTCGACTGCGTCCGACGCTTCCTGCCCAGCATAGTCTCGCCGGCGATGCTGCCAGACGTGATGCAGCACCGGCGCCCGCCGCTCCGCCGCGAGGCGGCAGATCGGGTCGAGCAAGGGGTCGTCGGCCCTACGGCTGGCGGCCAGCTTGATCCCGACCATCCCCCCATCCATACATCGATGGATCTCTGCGAGCGCTTCCGGCGTGTGGTTGGGATTGACCGTGACGTAGCCGCGGATGCGTCGAGGATGCTCCCGCTGCAGTGCGAGGAGATAGTCGTTGGCGTAGCGGAGATCGGGAAGCGAAGGAAAGTAGGTGGGCGAGGTGAGTCCCCAGCTGCCCAGGATCGAAGCCAGATGGATCGTGATGCCAACCCGCTCGCCCGCGCGCAGGCGGCTAGCATTGCGCTCCCGCCAGTCGGCTCGCGGAGTCCGATCGTGCAGAAAGTGCGCGTGGACGTCAATGAGCATGATCGACGAATCTAGGCGGAAACCGCGGCCGTCGAGAGGGCTTCGTCCAGCACGTCGAGGGTGCGGTCGACCACAACGTCATCGTGCGCGAGGGATACGAAGTTGTAGGCCGAGCGTTTGAACAGAACGCCCAGTCGGGCGACAGCCGCCGTCACCCTCTGGGAGACCTCTTCGTCGCGATACTGCAGGAAGCACATCTCGGGAACACCGCCAACGCCGACGACCAAACCGGAATGGCGCTCCGCCAGGCCCTGAAGTCCGGTGAAGAGTCGCCCCCCTACGCGCGCGATGTGGCTCGGTACCGAAGCATCCACCATCACGCTCAGAGTCCGCCGAGCAGCAGCCAGCGAGACGAACTCGGTGGCAAGAGTAGACGAAATCCAGGTGCGACTGATACCGGCCATGATGTCCGCCCGCCCTCCAACGGCCGCCAGGGGAAAGCCGTTGGCGATCGCCTTGGCCATCACCACCAGATCAGGGCGGAAGCCGTAGCGTTCCGCCGCTCCCCCGATCGCCAGGCGGCAGACGGTCTTGACCTCGTCGGCCACCAGGACGGCACCGCACCGACGGGTCTCCTCCTGGAGCACGGCAAGCCACTCGGGCGCGGGCTCGGTCCGAATGACGGGCTCGAAGAGCACGGCAGCCAGCTGATCCCCCGCGGAACGGATCAGCTCGCGGGTGCGTTGGGCATCGTTGAAGGGCAGCTCCGCGTACAGCGCGCGAGTGACCGTGGGAACTCCGGCCCCTCGCGTCTCGCACCAGTCGAGCCACCCGTGATAGCCGCAGCCGAGGATCCGTTCTCTTCCCGTGGTCACGCGAGCGAGGCGTACCGCGGCGGCCATCGCCTCCGCTCCCGTCTTGAGGAAACGCACCTGTTCGATCCACGGAATCAGCCGGCACAGCTCGGCGGCGAGCTCCTCCTCCAGCACTGGGGGAAACGGGCCGACGACTCCCTGCTCTGCCGCCTCGACCACCGCCCGGGTCACCGCCGGATGTCCGTAGCCCAGTGCGACCGCCCCGAGGGCCATGATGTAGTCCGCGTACTCTCGGCCTTGCGCATCCCAGACGCGATACCCGGACGAGCGAGTCATCCGGGACGGAAGAGATGGATCGGAGGTCCCGAACAGCGCCTGGGGCCGCTTGCTACCAGTCGAAGTGAAGCCGGCAATATGGTGGCTCGTCATCCGAGCTCCAGGACACCGAAGCGGGCGGGATCTTGCCGATCCCCGCGCAAGTACACCCAGCCTCCGCCTCCCGACCAGACCAGCTGCCCTGACCGGCGCATCCGATCGGGCTCGGCTCGATTGATGAGGATATCGAAGTCGATGGCGTCTCCGGACCGCGGCTGCCACTCCGGGACCGCCATGGCAAGGCTCAAGCTGTACCCCGACTCGGTGCGCTGCCACGACCCCTGGATCATGTCGGGCCTTCCGGTTGCTCCCCCGGTGGGACGAGCTCGGATCTCTCCAGTTTCGCTGGCGAGTGCCACCAGAAAGCCATAGACCGGTGCATCCGGACCAGGGCGCAGGTAGAGCTGGACTCCGTCGGCGTGGATATCGTCGGACTCATTATCGAGCTGCAAGGCCGGTGCATCGTCACCACGCGTTACTACTCCTTGCTTCACGACGTCGATGCCGACATACAGCGCATCCGCATCCCAGTTGGCGACCACGCTTGCCGAGAACTCCTCCGGCCCCGGATAGGGCTCCTCGCTGCGCCGGTACTGGTCCTCATGGTCCAGCAGCAAGGGCTGGCTGGCATCGAGCCCGTCGAGCGACCCATCCAGCGAGGGTGGCTCGTGAGCATGCAGAGCAACTCCGTCGACCGGCACCGGCCGGTTGAGATCGACGAGTGGACGCACCGGAGCGGTAGTGTGACGACGGCCGCGCAATCGGACCGTTCCCGCGGGTAGGGTCACGTCCCAGCCGTCCGCGGTAGGGAGGTGACGCTCGGGGCCATCGGGGCCGCTGACTTCGATGACCTCTCCGCTCAGTCGCAAGCCGTGAAGCACAGAGGTGCCTGAAGGTTCGAGTATTGCAACCAACCGAAGGTTGCGGCCGCGAGCCCGGACCAAATAGAAGGTGGCTCGCTCCGGGGACCCGGGGCGGCCTGGCGCTTGGGCGCGCATCAGCTCGCCGTGGAAGAGAAGGTGAAGGTGGAGAGCCGGAGCACCATCGTGGGCCTGGACTCGCAGCAGCAGTGTGCCCTCGGCCGCAGGGACGAACCGCTGCGCATCGGAAACAAACTCATCCTCCAGCACGCCGTTGGTCCAGCTTCCGACGCTCAGGATTTCGACCCGGCCGTCGAGATGCCAAGGGAGCTCCAGCAGGTGCTCGTCGGCGGCTGAGAGATCGACTACATCGAGCAGGTAGCGCGGTCCGGCGACGAGCGTACGGGTGAGGTGACCAAAGCTTCCCTGAGCCCATCCCCACTCGCCCTGAGTGTCGAAGGCGTCGCATGCCGCATCACCTACCGGCTGAGAGATTCCGTCCAATCGTGGTGCATTGTGGGCCAGTGTCGAGCGATACCACAGCAGGTCCCGCGTCACGTACGAACCAGTGCCGGGGTCCGCCAGCCAGTGCCGGCCATCGGCATGCAGCGTCAAGTGCAACCGGTCTGGATGCCCATGACCTCCGCCGTAGGCGCCACACTCGAGACTGGCGTACCGTGTGCCCGTCCGAAGAATCGGCAGACCCTGGCTCTCAAGCAGAACATTGCCGGGACGCCAGGCTGGGACGACCTGCGGCATCGACGGGGCCATCTCCAGCAGCGACCACCAGGAGAGGTCGGAACGCGCGCGGGGTCTGGTCGGCGCTGGCTCCCCCGCCTCGTGCAGGTAGGAGTCGAACCGTTCGGCGGCCGGCGCGGGAGTGGCGTATAGTTCCCCAAGCCAACTCGCGAGGTCGGACTCTTCCGCGAGTTGCCCCAGCCCAACTTCCCAGAGCTCGAGGTACATCGGCTGCGCCAGGGAGACCCCGAACCGCGAATCCTTCCGAGCCGGAAAGGTGTGGTCGGGAAGCGCGGTGAGTGCCGGAGCACGAAGGGCCGCCATCAGCCGGTCGGCGAGCCTGGGGTCGGCCAGCAGATCCACCCCGGCCTGGCGCGCCCAGTTCATCGCCAGCAGCTCGCCCCGCAAGGCGAACAGGTGGTAGTTCTCGCCCTCGAACCACATCCCGTCTTCCCCGAACCCGCGGTCCAGGTGGGCGATGATCCCGGTGGAGGACTCGACCGCACGCGTCGCCAGCTCCTCATCTTCGAACCAGACAGCCACAGCGGCGAGAGCGGCGTTGTGCCAGGTCTGCCGGTTGGAGAAGCCCTCGTCGAACTCGCCGATGAGATTGGCCGCTTCATCAGCCACGCCTCCGATCGCCTCGGCGAGCTCCTGATCCAGACGACCGCTCTCCCGCAGGAGGGTCGCGGCGGCCAGGAAATTGGCGAGCCAGATCGACTCCAGGTAGGTGGAGAAAAACAGGTGACTCGGCCCGAGCACGTTGTCGCGATTGGGGTACTGCTGGTACCGCTCGGCGTAGCACCCCAGGATGTCGCTCGCGCGAGCGGCTGCGTCGTCCCGCTGGCCCAGCGCGGCGATTGTAGCCAGGTGGGCGGCCCGCTCCGCCAGCCAAAGGTGTTGAAAGCGGGCCCAGGCGCGGTCGTGCCGGTTGCCGCTGAAGGCCCGACCGCAGCGAGGGCAGCGGTGCTCCTGAGGACTCCAGGGGTCGAACTCCAGACCGGCGCCGTCGTCCGGACAGAACCCACCGTCGCTCGAGAGCAGCGCCTTCTCCGCTGGCACTGCTGGCATCCGGGCGAGAACCGGCGCGGCTCGCAGGGTGAGTCGGTCCAGCAGGCCCTTCAGATCCGGTGCTTCCTTGAGCTCCTCTTTCCGGGCCTCCAGTTCGGCGGCACTCAGCACCGGCGAACACCTTCATTTGCCCAGCGCACCGGCAGGAGCTGCATCCCAAGCGAGCGGGCCGCCTCGAGAGCGGGAGTCGGATCGTCAGGCGCCAGAAAGAACATGGAGCCCCCTGCCCCGCTCCCGGCCGCCTTTCCGCCATGGGCCCCGGCCTGTTTCATGGCGTGTTCCAGCTTGGCCATATCAGGAGTTCGCATTCCGGGGTCGAGCTCCTGCTGGAGCCGCCAGTTCTCACTCAAGAGCGCACCGACCTCCACGAGATCGCCGGCCTGGAGCGCCTCGCCCATCCGTTGGGCAACCTCCCGCAGCCCATGCAATGCCTGCGCGATGTGAGGATCGCCTCGATCGTACGCCTGCATGACCCGGAGGATAGTGGCGCCGGAGAAGCGTGAGGCACCGGTGTAGCAGAGCACCATGCGGCGCTCCAGCTCGGCCAGTGTAGCGGGATCGAGAGTCAGAGGCTCGACCTCGACCGCCGGATCCCGAAAGCCCAGACGAAGAAAGCCGCCGAACGCCGCGGCGAACTGGTCCTGACGGCCGCCCGGGATGCCCGCCTCGTGGCCCTCGAGGTGACAGGCGCGTTCGGCGATCTCTCGGACATTCAACTGTTCGCCACGAGCCTGTGAGAGTGCGGTCACCAGTGCCACATCCACCGCGCCCGAGCTCCCAAGACCGGATCCGGAGGGGGCATCACTGCGGGTCACCAGGGTACAGGGGCCAACCGGGAGCATCCGGATCCCAGCCTTGAGCAGCGACAGCCGGCCATTCTCCGCGAGCCCGCTGACGTCGGGCAGGTCCAGCTCCTCTCCCAGATCCTCGGAAACCAAGCGGAACCCCGAGCGCGCCGGTCGAACTTCGGCATGTGCGAAGAGCTGGATTGCGCAGGCCACGACGAGTCCGCCTTCTCGGGAGGAAAACGGCGGGACGTCGGTCCATCCTCCGGCGAAGTCGAGCCGCACCGGAGCAGCGGCACCACAGGTGATCACGGCGCCACCCCCCAGTCGTGGACCGTAGCCAGTTCCCCCCGAAGGTCCATCGTCACCCCGTGCACTCGACGATTCATCCCTTGCAGGCCACGTGCGTGATACAAGAACGCCACCGGCGTGGAATCGGCGAACAGGTGCTGGACTGCCGCAGCGTCACCCTTCGGCCGGAGACCGGCGAGCTCGGCCAGCGGCGCCAGGTAGCCCAATCCGGGATCTCCCGGTATCCCGAGTACAGCCGCGTCGAAGTCATGAACCGGACCATACACCCGGGCCAGGAAGGCCGAGAGCTCCAACTGGCGGATCGACACGGCGAAGCCGACCGCGCGGAGCCTGGCTTGCACCATCTGCTCCAAGGGCGCTTCACCGCTGCCCACCGTGAGCAGCTCGAAGGCAACCCTATCCCGGAATGCGACAAAGCGCTCTGGCGCGCGGTTCTCCTGCGCCACCGGAAGATAGCCCGGCACTTCCGGCGGCACCGGACCCGTCGCAGGCCTCCCGAAACCATAGAGGTAGCCGTCGACAATTTCCTTCCGATCGAGTGCTGCGTTGAGCGCCCGGCGGTTCGCAAGTTCGTCGAACGGCCGCCGCCGGGTGTTCAAGACGATGCCGTAGGTGAGCAGCAGCGGATAGCTCAGAATAGCGAGGTCGGGATCGCGGGCGACAAAGGCGGCGTGCGCCGGCTGAATGCCGGCGAAGTCCAGCTCGCCCGAGGTGAGAGCGGCGAGCTTGGTGGTGGGCTCATCCACGACGACCAGGATCAGGCGCTGCAGTCGAGGGGGACCACCGAGGCTCGCCGGAAACTCCCGATTGGCAGCAAATACCCAGCGGCGATTCGGCTCGTGGGCGACGAACCTGAAGGGCCCGTTCCCTACCGGCTGCAGGTTCCAGGCTGCGCCCCGCAGCTGAGCGTGAGGTACACGGCCGAGCAGATGATACGGAAGGATCGCAAGATCAGTGAGCACATCCGGAAACCGCTGCTGCGGGGAAGCGAATCGAAGCACCACAGTTGAGTCATCGGGTGCGCTCACTGAATCCACTCCAGCCAGCTCCACAGTGCGGGGATAGCCGGTCGCGGGATCCCGCGCGGCCGCGAGAGTCCACGCGACATCGCGAGCCGTGGTGAGTTGCCCGTCGTGCCAACGCACGTCTGTCTGCAAGCGGAACGCGAGGGTGCGGTGATCCGGTGACCAGCTCCAGCTCCGCGCCAGGTAAGGCCTCGGGGCGAGCGCGCTGTCGTAGCGAGCCAGCGTGGTGAGCAGCACATACCGCTGCACCTGACGGGCCAGCGGGTGAATGGTGAGCAGTGGGTTGATACTCTGGAGGTCGGCGCCCGAGGCGAACAGCACGGTCGACCCGCGGCGTGCCGCCGAGGGCTGACAGGCCGCGATCAGAAGAGCGGACAGCATCGCGCCGAGCAGATGTCGTCGAGCCACGGCGAAAGGTACCGAGCCCCGGTAGGGCGCGGCCAGGGCTCCTGGCGGCATCGCAAGAGGATGGGGAGATTGCACCCCATGCCGCTCAGGGCACTCTCGCGCACCGTCAGTGCTGCCGCCGTGGTCCTCGGCGTGGTGACGCTGATGTTCTTCCTGCTGCACCTCGCACCGGGTGATCCCGCCCGGCTGCTGGTAGGTCCCACCGCCACACCGGAGCAGGTAGCGGCCCAGCGACACGCGTTGGGCCTCGATCGGCCACTGCCCCACCAATACGCCTCCTGGCTCGGCCGGTTTGTGCAAGGCGATTGGGGAATGAGCCTCGCCACCGGGCGGCCGGTGCGGGCGATGCTGGCGGACGCATGGCCAGCCACCGTCAAGTTGGTTGGACTCTCTCTGCTACTCAGCTATGGCCTGGGCATCCTGGTAGGCGTGCTGCAGGCCAGCCGACGGGGATGGCTGGATACCGTCCTGTCCATCGCGACCGTGACGCTCTTCGCCCTCCCAGGCTACTGGCTCGGTCTCATGCTGGTCATGCTCTTCACCTACCGTGCCCGCGTCCTTCCGGCGTTCGGCTCCGCCGGATTCGATGCTGATTTTCTCTCCGGCTGGGAGCGTCTCGCCGACCGGCTCCGGCATCTGGCCCTCCCGCTCACCACGCTCACTCTGATCGGGATTGGCGGCACGGCGCGCTTCGTCCGAGGAGCGATGCTCGACGTGGGGAGCGCGCCCTTCGTGGCGATCGCGCACGCCAAGGGCCTCTCGCCGGCACGGGTCACCTTCCACCATGTGCTGCGCAACGCGCTGATCCCCGTGCTCACCCTCCTCGGTCTTTCGCTCCCCACGCTGTTTTCGGGCGCGGTGTTCATCGAAGCCATCTTCGCGTGGCCCGGGGTCGGGCGAATTCTGGTCGAGGCGGTGCTAGCCCGGGACTATCCTGTGGTCATGGCGGCGACGGCGGTGAGCGCGATCCTGGTGGTCGCCGGGAATCTGCTGGCCGAGATGCTGGTGGGTTGGGCTGACCCGCGGGTGCGAGCATGAGCCTGTTGCTACGAGATCGCCGCGCCGTCTTCGGACTCTCCGTGCTCGGGCTGGCGATTCTGGTGGCGCTGATGGCACCGCTGCTCGCCGGCGATCCTATCCAGCAGAGGGACATCGTAGCCACCAGATTCCTCTCGCCATTGAGCGTCGATACCCACGGCGTGTTCCACCTGCTGGGCACCGACCGTTTCGGGCGGGACGTGTGGGCCCGACTGGTCTACGGCGCTCGGGTGTCGCTCAGCGTGGGCTCGCTGGCGGTGCTGGTCTCGGTTCTGATCGGGGTCGCTATTGGGGCCGCGGCAGGGTACTGGCGGGGTTGGGCAGCAACGGTATTGCTGGGACTCACCGATTTCGCGCTGGCCTTGCCGCGGGTAGTGTTGCTGCTGCTGCTGGCCTCGCTCTGGCAGCCCAGCGCGGTGTTAGTGGTCCTGGTCTTGGGCCTCACCGGCTGGATGACGATCGCGCGATTGGTGCACGGAGAGGTGCGGGCGCTGGCGGCGCGACCCTTCGTGGAGAGTGCCGTCGGATTGGGAGCGCCTGGGGTGCGGGTATTACTGCGCCACGTGCTGCCCAACGCGCTCACCCCAGTCATCGTGGCGGCGGCACTGGGTCTGGGCAATGCGATCATGCTCGAGGCGGGACTCTCCTTCCTAGGGCTGGGCGTTCAACCGCCGACACCCTCGTGGGGCAACCTGATCGCGTCCGGACGTGACACGCTGGTCAATGCGCCCTGGGTGGCAACGGCGCCGGGCATCGCGCTCGTGCTCGTCGTGTTGGCGGCCACCTTGCTGGGCGATGCGGTGAGAGACCGGCTAGAGGGGCGGTGAAAAGGTGAAAGGTGAAAGGTGAAAGGTGAAAGGTGTGGAGTAAGGACTGAGGAGGGAGGAGTGGGGAGTAAGAAGGACACTCGGGGAGTTCCTCATCCCGACCCCGAGCACCGCGAGGGGGAGGGATCTGCTGCGCGGTTCTCGAGCCCTGGCGAGCAGTCCCTCGGTTCGCTTCGCTGCGCTCAGCTCGCTCGGGATGAGGGCCCACTTCTACTCCTTACTGCTCACTCCTCCCTTCTCACTTCTCCCTTCTCACTGCTTTCCTGTCCACTGTGCCGTCCCCGCCACCTCGTCGATCCTCCGCTCCAGCTCTCCCAATACCGGCGGCGCCTGGCTGCAGCCGTAGTCGTGTTCGATACGCTTGTGGCGCCCGGCGTGGGTCACCTGGGTGATGGCGCTGGGCGCATCGGTGGCGTAGGGTCCGCAATCCGGTGCGCCAGCGACATAGCGATCGGCAAACCCGAAGTACCCCTGGCGCTCGATCTCAGCGAGCAAGCTGTCCAGCTTTTCCTTGGGAGCCTGCCCGCTGGCCTCGCCCTGCTGCGCCACGAAATTCTTTCCCACAAAGCTCACCCGGCCTGAGGCGGAAATGGCAACCTGGTACACCGGGCAGCGGCCAAAGCAAGGCGTGCGCTCCAGCTTGATGACGGGCGAGTCGGACGCAATGGTGGCAGTGGAGTCCGGCTGCGCCCGGGGGACCGCATGCGGGGCGCAGGCGACAACTCCGAGCGAAAGCAGCAGCGTGGGCCGGAACAAGCGACTCAGCGGGTAGGCACCGAAACCCGCACCTCGCGGCTCTGTACCCGGTTTGAGAGGCTCAGGGCAAGCTCCTGTCGATTGGTCCACACTTCGGCTTGGCCGCCGCGGGCAAAAGAAAGAATCTGGCCGCTGGCGGCGTCGCGCACCAGAATCATCGGGCTCTTGCCGGCATCCCAACTGAGCGCAACCCGACCGTCGGTCCCGCGCCGCACGTCCACCGACGCTGGCGCCGGGGCCACCTGAGACCAATTGACGCTGCGTCCCTGCCCCGCAAACTGGAGTGAGGCTACCTGCACGGCGCGCTCCTCTGACAGAGGCACAGCGAAGGCGAACTGCTTGTCACCGTTGGGGTCGTCCGCCACCTCATCGGGTGAGAAGCTGAGATGGAAGATACTGGAGCCGTCGGCGGCGCGGCCGTCGACGCCATAGCCTCCGCTCGCCTTGGGCAACTGAGGCCGCGTGGTGATCTGGAAGGCGGGCTCGAGAACCAATTGGCCGTGCTCGATCCGGCCCCAGACCAGCAGACACGGCTGGATTGCCTGGCTGATGCCGCTCACCACGTCAGTATGGGTACTGCGGTAGTTGAGCACAGCGGTGTAGGTGTAGTCGCTGATCCACTCGTTGTCACAGTATCCCATGAGATCGTGGGAGGTGGTGGGCGACTTGACCTGGCCCGCACCCACATCGTAGCCATACACTCCGATATATCCGCCGCCGTAGGGGAAGCTGGCGTCCGGGTTGTTCGCGCCACCGCAGGGCGCGTGCTGCCGTCCCCAGTTGTGTCCCCATTCGTGGGCCGCAACCTCTGATGCGCTCGGCAGGTTGTCCCAGCCCACCGCGGTGGGCAGCCCGACGTAACCGATGCCCGCCACGCCGCTGGAGTAGGTGGTGTGCACCACGCCATAGTAATAGAGGGATCCGCCTTCGCTCACCCGCAGGGCATTGAGCTCGTTCAGAATCGTGGTCCAGGCGTTGTTGCTGTTATCCGCGGTGACGGCTGCCGTCGTCGTGGTGGTATATGGGGTAGTCCTGACGTTGGAGCTGATGCTGGCTAGCGGGTGCATCTTCAGCGCCTGCGCGGTGAACTGGTCCTGGTTCGCGGTCGTCACATTGCCAACCGAACCGTTGGCGCTCTGGAGTACCGGCACGAAGCGGACGTTGAAGGTGGACGCCGTCCGCACGTCAAGCGGAACCGGCGTGCCCGAGGCGGGGAAGTTGTTGTCGGCCTCGTTAGCCTCCGTAATGGTGTTCGACGGATCGACATCCGCGAGAATGGACAAGTTCGGCTGAATCAAGGATCCAGGGACGGCGAGATTCCAGGAGCTGTTGACCGAGGCTTCATTGGGCGCCTGTGGAGTGGTCACGCCGGGCGGGTTGATCGTGCTGGTCTGGATCAGGGTTCCGCCACTGTAGAACCGCACCCGTACCGTCGGCGCCGCCGCGTTGACCTGGTTGGCAACCACGAAGATCCGCAAGAAACCATTCTTGTCCTTGACCAGCGGTACCGCGCCGGCGAAGGTCTGGACGCTCTGGGTGAGGTACATCCCCTGGATGCAGAGATTGAGGCCTCCAGCCGCTGAGCTGCTCGCATAGCTCACGTTCGCTGAGGCGGTCGCGCCGTCAGTAACCGAGGCAGTCTGGGAGGTTGGGGTCGGATCGTACACATCGCAGCCACCCGAAACCGACTGGGCAGCGACGGTATAGGACCCAGCGGCAAGGCCGGTCAGAGTCTCGGTGGCCGTGACCGCCCGATTGTAGCCTCCGGGTCCGGTGACGGTAACCGCAGCGGCGTTTCCGCTGGGAACCCCGGAAATGTTGACCGTGAGCCTCCCGCCCGCGAGCTGATAATCGACGCTCGCCGACGCCGGGGTGGTCCCCTGGCTGACCACGACCACCTGGGTGTCGGGACTGGCGGCGTAGAGAGAACCACCCACAGAGACCCCAGAGGCCGCGAGCGTATAGCTGCCGGGAGTGAGATCGGACAGGGTTTCTGAGGAGTCGACCGAACGAGTGAAGCCCACCGGGCCCGTCACCAGCACATCCGCGGAAGCACCGCTGGGCAGTCCGGAGACGCTGACTGTCAGACTGCCGGTGCTCGGACCGCTGGGGTCGCCGCCACCACAGGCCATCAGCGCGAGCAACGCCAGTGAGAAAATCCAGCCGCGCTTGGGTGTCAGCATCGGGTAAGGTCCTGCCTCAGACGAGTGGTGTACCGGCCAGAGGACGCTCAGCTCTCTCGTTCTGCATCGGACGGAGGGCACTGGCGGCTCCCAACGGAGTCTGCAAATAGGAGCTAAGTCGAAGCCTCTGGATGGTTTGCTACGAGATTCAAGAGCTCAGCCTGCTACCCCAATGGCAACAGACGCGCCACTGCGCGGGCGCACCGCCAAGCGGGCGCGCCGCCAAGAGGAAAGGCTACCAGCAAAAGGGCCCCAAACTGGGGCCCTGATCCCGCATGGTGACACCGATTTACGCTGCGGTGGCCGGCTGAGCGCTGAGCCGTGCTGCGGTTATCTGAGCCAGCAAGTGGGTACCATCGGATCGGCACCAGGGGAGCAAATTCAAATAGCCAGCGATGTTGGCGCCCAGGGTAAACAGGATCAGGTCACCCGGAATCGTTCCCCGTACCGGCCGGCCGATCAGCTCCCAGGAGATCACGACGAGCAGGATACCGGCGAGATTGGCGAGCCCGCCCGCGGCCGAGATGATCGGCGCACGCCAGGATTTGGGTCCCCAAACGAAACGCCAGCTTCCCCGCGCGATGTCCCGGTATCCGATCGCTTCGGCGTCATCGTCCAGAAGATGCACCGCTGCGACGAATGGAAGAGCGGCGATGTGGAACCGGCAGCCACAGAGCTCGCCCCGCCAGATGACCGGACCGAATCCCAGGCGAACCCCCCAGATTCTCACACCTACCAACCGGGCGGCCGCGGCGTGGCCGAATTCGTGAAACAGAATCGCCAGCCAGGATGCGGCGAGGGCAAGCACAAGCGCCCGAGCCAGGATGAACCACCCATCGATCAGATGTGCCAGATGTCCTTGAATCCAGAGCATTGCTTTTTTCCACCGAGGGCAAGGAGTGTTTCAAACACCGGCCCGCTCAACTTGACGCTCGCATTCTCCATACCAATCTAACACCCGATTTGCACCTACGTGGCGTCACCGCAAGTCCCCTATCGAGGCGCGAACCCTCGTGTAATTTTCTCCAACCCCCATGCACCGGAGTTCCATATGGAGGAGATCGCACCTCAAACATATTGCCAGCGTGCCGCGCTCGAGCTCGCGGCCTTGGTAAAGCATCAGCGCCGGCCTACGGGGCGTACTCGTCGGGACTCCGCCCTCCTCAGGCGATTCGTGGAGCAGGTCATCTCACTCGTAACCATTCCCGCACCCGATCACGGTCCCTGGACGGTGGGAACTCGCCCACTCAAGAAGCCCGGACGCGGCGGGCTCCTGTTCATTCCGCTGGTCCAGCGGGGCTCCACCACCATCATGGTCTCCACCCTCCGGGAAGCCGAAGAGTTGGTGGCGTTCCTGAACTACTGTGGGATGCAGGAGTTCGAGGCTCGCTGAGGAGAACAATCTCTCGACCCCGCTCTACCATCTGAGAAACGCCTCGACCGGGCGGATTTGCTCACCGCGTCTCGCGGGGTGGCTCGGAAACAACGGTCTCGGGGCCGCTGTCCTGACTCGCCCAGTCCGACTCGGATGTGGCTGAGGGATGACTGCCGGAGATGCGGCGGCGCTCACCCGACGGACGTCGAGGGCGAATGAGAGAGGTCGAACGAAGATGCAGGTCGTAGACGTTCGGCATGGTCCCCTCGAGCCCGACAGCTTCGAAATTGCGCTTCCCCGCTCGAGGAGGCTGTGAGGAAGAACACGCTGCGGCTCAGGGGGTGAGCCAGTAGGACACCTTTACCAGGAACGTATCGTTCGCTCGGCGCCCGAACAGGTCGTTGAGG
Source organism: Gemmatimonadales bacterium (assembly GCA_044867445.1). Lineage (GTDB taxonomy): Bacteria > Gemmatimonadota > Gemmatimonadetes > Gemmatimonadales > GWC2-71-9 > CAVVWJ01. The sequence goes on along the minus strand of JBIOUY010000276.1, from coordinate 1,291 downwards.
TCGCCGCCGAAGGAGTGGGTGCCCTCGACCGGCGACGATCCCTGCCGTCCCTGACTCCACACCAGAAACAGCGTCGACCCCGGCCGATACTCCCAGCGGAAGACTACGTTGGATCGGAACTGCTGGAAGTTGAAGCCGCCCGGATCGTCCGCTACCGCCGGATCACTATAGGGACGATACCGTACGTCGTATGAGGACGCCCGGGCATCGGCCACTTCCCGCACATCGGTGTACGTTCCCTTAGAGATGAAGGGAGACGCGTACACCTGAAGCGTGGTGGTCGGCGTGAAGGTGTAGCCCAGTCGCCAGGTGAGGCTCAGGGTCTTCTGCTCGAGATGGGCGAAGGTGAAGTGCGACACACCCGCCGAGTCAGTGAAGGTGCCGAAGTACTGGATGTCGTTTCGATTGTGGTTGTAGGTCGCGCTGAGCGAGGTAGTGAACCGGCTGGAGAGCTTGAGGTCGAGCTCCGGCGTGATCTCGATGGTCTCCGATCGGCCCTGGTCGCCATTGGTGTAGTTCAGGGCGAAGCTGGGGACCAGGTGCCGCCGGTCGTCGCCTTCGATCCTGAGCCAGGGAGAAATGTAGGGGTCCTGCCGGACCGCCGGGCCGCCTCTCGCACAGCGATCACAATAGGTGGCGCCGAGCTGACCCAGAGTGCCGCCCAGGCGGAGCCACCAGCGGTTGTTGAACTGGGTATGGACGTTGGTATTGAACGCCCGCTCCGTCGGCAGCCCCTCGCTGGTCCAATATTCCCAATTGTTGAAGTTCCACCGGAGCTGCTGGAAGACCCGATTGGGCTGGAAGAAGGTCAGGTTGGCCCAGCTGGTCCACAACTGCTGGTCGGCCTGCCGGAGAAACCCGATGTCGTTGATCTCGAACCCCGGAGTGCGCCGCTGATATGCCGTCTCGAAGTGCAGCCGCCTCCCGCCCACCTTGGCGAAGCGGATCTCCTGGTTGATGCCGCTGAGCGAAGTACGGGTCGAGTCGAATGCCAGGTGGTCGTCAGGACGCTGATACAGATGCACCGGATCCTGCTGGGTCAGGGCGATCGCCGCCGGCTCACCCGCCACTTGGCTGCCATCCACCGAACCCGACACCTCGTAGCGCCCGTGGAACCGCCAGCGGGTATTGAGCCCTCCGGCATACGCGCTGCGGTGGAGATACGACGCGCTGCTGGCGTCGAGCGACCGGTTCACCCCGGTCACGATGAACCCCAGGCTGCCATCGCCGTTGTGGAAGTCCTGATTGCCTCGGATGACCGCGTAGTTACTGGCCGGCTCGAGCGTCGTAC
>JBIOUY010000275.1:0-11956 GCA_044867445.1 Gemmatimonadales bacterium | reverse complement strand
ACGGGTACGCCATCGTGGTGGACCAAGGCGAGCAGCAACTGATTGCGGCGAATGCGACCCTCACAATCTCCGATGTTCCTGCCGGCGAGCACCAGGTCGGAATCGAGGGCATCGCTTCCCACTGTTCACTGGCCGGAGCGGATGCCCGGCCCGTGAGCGTCAGCGGCGCCGGCGTGGGTCGAGTCACTTTTCAGATCGAGTGCAGCACGCCCACGGGAGGTATCGAAGTCACCACCACCACCAGCGGTGAGAGCCCGGACCCGGACGGGTACTCAATCGTGCTCGATGGGCAGGCGGCTCAATCGATAGCCACGAGTGACCTGCTAACCCTTCCTGGCGTGAGCGCGGGAACGCACACTGTCCGCCTCACTGGGCTCGCCTCTAACTGCGCCGTCGCCGGGGAAAACCCCCGTACGGTCGCAGTCGGCACCGACACCGCCCGGACCACGTTCGAGATCAGCTGTCCTACGCCCACCGGTGCAGTGATGGTCCGCACGACAACGGTCGGAATCTTTCTCGATCCCGATGGATACACGGTGAGCCTGGACGGTGGACCGGCCCAACCGATCGGCCCCGACGCAACCATGACTCTGACCGGGGTGCCTGTGGGTGACCATACCCTTCGGCTCACCGGGGTCGCACTGAACTGTGCGCTCGCTGGTGACAATTCCCAGACTGGGACCGTGGTGAACGGGGCCACCCTCGAAGTCCTGTTTCAGGTAAGCTGTCGTGGCACCGGGGCCTCGACCTTGCTTGTGGCAAGCGATCGCTCCGGAACCTCTCACCTGTACCGGGTTCAGGACGATGGCTCTGGCCTCCTGGACCTGACGCCGTCTCTGGCAGCGTTCGATGGAGACTGGTCGCCCGATGGATCCCGAATCGTCCTCAACACAGCGTCGGGCATCCAGGTGAGGAACGTCGACGGTTCGAATCCGGTGGGCCTCGGTGTGCGCGGCAGCGTCCCGCGGTGGTCCCCGGACGGTTCCAGGATTGTCTTCGAATCGGATGGTGCCATTCGGGTCATGAAGGCGAACGGTTCCCAGGTCGCGACACTCGCGCTTGGATTCAGGCCCGACTGGTCCCCTAACGGATCCAAGATCTTGTTCGACCGGATCGACCGTAGCCGCTGTCTGGTCTTCTTCTGTGAAGTGGATTTGTTCGTCATGTCAGCCGATGGCTCGGATGTCAGACGGCTCACGGCAGGGGGACAGTGTGGCGTATGGTCGCCCGACGGATCGAAGATCGCGTATATCGCGTTTCTGCAGGGCGTATTCATCGTGAACGCGGACGGGACCGGCGCGCGGCGTCTCGCGGGGCCGGGTGCTGGCTGCCCAGTCATCTGGTCGCCCGACGGCGCGGCACTTGCGTATCCGGTCGGGCAACAGGACGGCTCGAGCGAACTCACGGTGATCCCTTCGACCGGAGGGACAGGCACGGTGCTCGCGAGTAGCCGAGGCTCGGAGTTCCCCGAATCCTGGAAATAGTCCACCCAGCCACGCTCGCAGACCTGGCGGCCCGGTCCTCCGGGCCGCATCTTATTTCTACACCCTCACATCAGGGATCCTCCGCTGTCTGACCCGATTGGCCGCCTCACCGCGGCGCTTGGGCGTCGCTACACGATCGAGCGTGAGCTCGGCCGTGGGGGCATGGGTACGGTCTACCTCGCACTGGACCGGAAGCACGGCCGCAAGGTGGCGATCAAGGTGCTCCCGCCGGATGTGGCCGCTGCGGTCGGCCCAGAGCGGTTTCTGCGAGAGATCCGAATCGCGGCCCAGCTGAGTCATCCCCACATCTTGCCGCTCCACGACTCCGGCCAAGCAGCCGGGATCCTCTACTACGTCATGCCCCATGTGGACGGTGAAAGCCTCCGAAGCAGACTGGTGAGGGAAAAGCGACTCCCTGTGATTGAAGCCTTGGAGATCACCCGGCAGGTCAGCGATGCCATCGGGTATGCCCACACAGCCGGAGTGATTCACCGGGATATCAAGCCGGAGAACATCCTTCTTTCCGGCGACCATGCCCTTTTGGCTGATTTCGGCGTGGCCAAGGGCCTCACGATAAGTGGCGATTCGTCCTCGGGCCAAGATGGAGAGCTGCGCACCGACTCGGGCCTCCCCCTCGGAACGGCGGCATACGCGAGCCCAGAGCAAGCAGCGGGTAGCCGCGAGCTCGATGGCCGCACTGACATCTACAGCCTGGGTTGTGTGTTGTACGAGATGTTGGTGGGTGATCCGTCCGGCGGAGGGCCGACCGCCTCCGAGCTCCTGCAAAAGCGCTTCGCAACGCCACCACCACCGGTTCGGAGCTTCCGGTTGGAGGTGCCGCCGGGGGTCGACCTCGCCCTCGAGCGGGCGCTCGCCCGCGATCCTGCCGAGCGCTTCAGTAGCGCGGCAGAGTTTCGCGACGCACTTGCCGCGCCGTCCGGCATTGGGCCAGAGTCCGCAGCAACGATCCGGCTGCGGTGGCGGCCGCAGCTGCTCTGGATGGCTGCCGGTGCCGCGATGCTGGTTATCATCGGCGCAGCCGTAGCCTTCCTTCCTCGCCACACTGTGAACGCCGATCCTAGGCAGGTCGTGGTCGCCGGCTTCGACAACAAGACCGGAGACCCCGCGCTCGCCCCCGTTGGCGAAATCGCCGCCGACTATATAGCCCGCGGGCTCGCGGCCACTCGGTTGCTGCACGAGGTCTACGATTCGCGGGCAGCGGCCCGGGAATCCGGCAAGCCGGCACGGACCGATCCAGCCGCGGGGCGAGAGTTGGGGAGAAAGGTTGGCGCGGGCACGGTGGTCTGGGGCAGCTATTACCGCGACGGCGACAGCCTGCATTTCGAGACCCAACTCTTAGACGCGGCCAGCGGCCGGGTGATCCTCTCGCTCGATCCGGCCGTCGGTCCGCTGGGAAGTCCGACCAGAGTGGTCGAGATCCTTCGGCAGCGGGTAATGGGGGCATTCGCGGCAGTATTCCAGGCCCCGCGATTCGAGACTTGGCAGGCGCAGAGTATCCCTCCCACCTACGATGCCTACCGCGAGGTCCTGGCCGGATCCGAGGCCGCGTGGAGCTTCGATTACGAGACGGCCATCCGACACTACCGCCGCGCGGTCGCGCTCGATTCCACCTACACCGGCGCGAAAGCCGGCCTAGCCATGGCCCTCGGGGAGCACGGTGATTGCGTCGAGGCCGATTCCATCGCGCGTACGTTCGAGCCGGTGCGAGATCGTCTAGCCCCGGCCGATAGAGGAGGCTTTGACTGGGCGACGGCTCGCTGTCGGGGAGACCTGGCCGCGGCACTCGACGCAAGCCGCGCCGTCATCGAGGCCGCGCCCAGCTCAGTCGGCTCCCGATTGCTCGCCAGCATCATGGCGCTCGAGCTGTTTCGGCCGAGAGAGGCTCTCGAACTGCTCAAGCCGCTGGAAGCACGGGTAGACGAGCTCACCGGCACGCGACGCGGCATGTACCGAGGGTTTCGCCAGATCGCCTACCACATGCTGGGCGACTATCGGGCAGAGCTAGCCGAAGCGCGCGCGGACGCTCACCCGGAGCAGCCTGGCGGAGGAGGCGGAGGTGCCCTGGCCGCTCTGGGCCGAGTGGCCGAGGCGCGCGAGGAGGCGGAGGCGCTGCTGCGGCATGATGATCCCGGCGGTGCGCATTGCGTAGCGCTGGAGCTCCGCGCGCATGGGCACGCCCAGGACGGTCAGGCGATGCTGGACAAGGTAGTCGCCTGGTACCGGACACATCCCGACGTGGATCCCGCCACCAACAACTACGATCCCTGCCTCTGGATTCAGCTCAGCGCGGTGTATGATGCCGGGCTGTGGAGCGAGGCCCAGGCGGACTACGAGCGACTCGCCGCCGAGGACACCGCGAACCCGAAGGCTAGAGCTGGACTTGGGGCACTGGCCGCTCGCCGAGGGGATCGCTCCCAGGTGGCCCGTATGGACCGATGGCTCGCAGATCGGCACCGGGCCCAAGGCTGGGCGATGTACTCTCGGGCGCGGATGGCGGCCCTTCTAGGAAACCGTGAGCAAGCGGTAGCCTTGTTGCGGGATGCCTTTGAGCGCGGTCTCGCCAGCCGACCATACATCCACATCGATCCGGATTTCGAGTCGCTACGAGATTATCCGCCGTTCCAGGAGCTGCTGCGGCCGAAGGGATAACCATGCTGAGCGGGGTTCGGTGAGCGATCCGAGCGCGCGAGCTCGCCCGCAGGTGCTCGCCAGGCTGGCGCTCCTCTGTTCGTTGCGGGTCGCTGCGCTCCACGCCCAGGGGGTCACCGGGGCCGCCATTCAGGGGCGCATTTTGGGGCCGGACAGTACCGCCATTCAGGATGCCACGATCCTCGTCACCAACACGGCCAACGGCGAGCGGTGGCAGACCATCAGCCGAGGGAAGGGCCGCTATGGCCTGGAGCAGCTTTCGGTCGGCGGCCCCTACGTCATCAAGATCCGCGCGGTAGGCTTCGCGCCGGCCCAGCGCGTCGGCGTCTTCCTAGCGCTGGGCCAGCGGCTCATCGCCGATTTCACCCTGCTTTACGGGGCTTATCAGCTCCCCGAGGTTGGCATCGTGGCGGTGGTCGATCCACTGGCCAACGCCGGTCGCACCGGGCCGGCGCAGAGCATCACCGAGTCGACAATGTCACGCCTGCCAGTAGCAGGCAGGGATTTCGGTCAGCTCGCGCTGCTTTCTCCGCAGGTCGTCCGGACTCCGTCACATCCTCTTTCCATTTTCGGCGGCGGTCTCTCCATCGCGGGGCAACCGGATCGGCTCAACGCGCTTCAGATCGACGGCGCCACCAACAACGACCTCCTGGGAAGCTCGCTCCTCGGCAGCATCGGCACGCCGGGGCAAGGTGTGGGAGCTCGAACGCTGTCGGTCGAGGCGATCAAGGAGCTGCAGGTGATTTCGGCGCCGTTCGACGTGCGGTTCGGCAACTTCGCCGCGGGATTGGTGAATGCGGTGACCAAGTCGGGCAGCAACCGGTTCGAGGGATCGCTCACGAGCTACTACTCCGAGCGTGGGCTGGTCGGGAAGGATCCGGATGGGGGCCGAGGAACGGAGTTCGAGAACAAGGAGATCGGCCTCACCCTGAGTGGCCCGATTGTCCGGGACCGACTGGCGTTCTTCCTCGACGCAGGCATCCAGCGCCGGGTCTTCCCCGAGAGTGCGCCGTTGATCCGCCCCGACAGTCCAGACAACATCGCGAGGGTGGGAATCAGCGACACCAGTGCGATTCGGTTTCAGAAAATTCTCCGAGAGAGGTACGGCGTCGACGCCGGGGACTTCGGCCCCTTCCCCTTCCGCATCCCAGCCGAAAACCTCCTGGGCAAGATCACCCTCCAGCTGGGAGTCAACAGTCACCTCGAGGTGTCGCACAACTACTCCCACAGCAATCTTCGCATCGCGATGGATAGGAGCTTCGAGTTTTACCCGCTCACCTCGAGGGTGTTCGCGTTACCGGCCACGACCAGCGCCTCCCGCTTGACCTGGACCGCGACTTGGGGAGGCCGGTACAGCAACGAGCTGGTCGCGGCAAGGCTGCGGGAGCATTTCCACTGCTCGCCGGCGAGCGCCTTTGCTGCGATCTACGTCCAGGCCGAGGCCCGGCAGCTCTCGGCCGGCAGCGCATGTCAATTTCCCGACGCCAACAACCAGCACATCCTGGAGTTGACTGACAACCTCACGTTCGCCTCGGGATCACATCGATTCACGGTCGGTACCCACGACGAACTCATCCGCCTGAGCAGCGAGCAATTTCTGGACTATTTCTTTGATACCGGCTGGACATTCAACAGCCTGGACTCGCTGGAACAGGGGCAGCCGTATTCCTATCGTGCGACGTTGCGGGATCCCGCCCGCCCTCCCGGTCCGCTGTCAAAGCCGACGATCACGCAAGTGGGGGCCTACGTCCAGGATCAATGGACTCCGCTGCCGCGTCTCACCGTCACTCCTGGGCTTCGCCTGGACGGGCCATTCCTGTCCCGTCAACCCGTCCAAAACTCAGCCCTCTTGAGCCAGCTCGGGATCGACAATACGCCGACGCCGAGCGGGAACATCCTGTGGTCGCCCCGGCTGGGCCTCAACTATGATCTGGCCGGTGACGGCAGCACGTTCCTTCGCGGTGGCATCGGCCTGTTTGCCGGCCGGCCGGCTTACAAGTGGTTCGTGGCGGTAGACGCGCACACCGGCCTGGAGGCCTACCAACTCGACTGTACGGGGGAGCATACCGTCCCTCGCTTTTCCATCGATCCTGCAGAACAGCCCAGCAGTTGCGCCAGCGGGATCATCCACCCTAGTCCTCTGGTGAACGTGTTCGACCCCGGGTTCCGCTTCCCGCGCAATCTCAAGTTCGCCGTGGGCGCGGACCACCGGCTGCCGTGGGGCATGGTCGGTACCCTCGACTTTCTCTACACCCGTGCGATCGATCAGTACGACCTGGTCGACCTCAACCTGCGGCCGCCCACCACCGCGGCGGGCGATGGTGAGCGACTCATGTACGGTGTCGTCGACAGCTTGGCGGAAGCACACCCAGCCCGGAGATCGGACGCCTTCGGCCCGGTGATGCAGGTGAGAAACGCCCGGGGAAACCGAGCCTTCTCCATCACCGCGCAGCTTCAGAAACGGTTCCCCAACGGCACCGAGCTCGGCGCGTCGTACACGTACAGCCAATCGAGAGATCGGCTATCGGCCCGCGAGGATGTCACCGACGGCGACGTGGAAGAAACGCCGCTCGACGGCACGCTGGAGCGCCGTCGCGTTACGACGGCTGTGTGGGAAGTGCCGCACCGTGTTACCCTGCTCGCCTCCACCAACCTCCCGCTCGGCTTTCGGGTGTCACTGTTCTACGAAGGTCTTTCAGGCGGACCTTACACCTACACGATCGAGGGTGACGCCAACGCGGACGGATTCGGCAACAATGACATCGTCTACGTCCCCGCGGTGGCCCGGCCCGGCGGGGACGTGGCGCTCGCGAGCCGGGACGAGAACGGCAACCTCGTTCCGGCCTCAGCCGTCCCCTACCAGAAGCTCGCCGCATTCATCGGCCGCGAGCCCTGCCTGCGGGCCCGGCGCGGCGCCATTATGCGGCGGAACAGCTGCCGGAACCCCTGGGTCAACAACACGAGCGCGCGCTTGTCCAAGGTTTTCCCCACCTTGCACGGGCACACGGTAGAGCTCTCGCTGGACGTGTTCAATTTGCTCCACCTGGTCAACAGCGATTGGGGGGTGATTCGGGGAATCGAGCATACCAGCCTGCTCAGGCTCATCGGGTATGATCCGATCCTGGGCCGAGGGATCTACGCCGCACAACTGCCGAGGCTCAGAGTGCTGGACGTGGATGGCTCGCGCTGGCGCATGCAGCTGGGTGCGCGATACACGTTCTGACCGCAAGAGTGGCCCCTAGAGTTTGATCTTCGGCAGCTTGATCCCGGGCGCTAGTTCGGCAGTAAGCCGCTTGAGCTTGGCGTTGAGCTGCCGCTCCACCTGGTCCAGATGCTGTTTCTGGCTCTCGACGCGCTTGGTCGCCTCCGCCTGCACCGCGGCGATCCGCTGCTTCAGCGGGCCGCGGCGGACCGGATGGACGCGTGGCTCGCCTGCCGACCGACGGCCGCCACCAGGACCTACTCGCGCGCCCGCCTCGCCGCCTTGCGTGGCGATCGGGAGCGGATGGTCTCGCTGCTCAAGAAGGCGTTCGACCCAGGACCTTCGGGAGTGCAGTTCCTCCAGCTCGATCCCGACTTGATTCGCTGCGCGACTATACACCGTACCGGGAGCTGATTCGGCCCAAGACCTGAGCAGCGACCGAAATGGTGAACGATCAGCTTTCCGCGCAGCTCAGGCTCGGATTGAACTGCGCGAATTCGCCGGCCGGGTTGGGTGCCCATGCCCAGGTGTGGAGGTCGTAATGCCATGGCTGCCCGGGTTCATGTCCGGCCATGGGACCGTTGAAGGTCTGCCCGAAGACCTCCGGCGCCGCATTGACGAACGGATACGGCGGGGCTGATGGCGAGAACCACGGCGCCGGCCCCGTCGGGGTCAACACGAGCGCCACGACGACATACTCGGCACCAATCAATCTGAATCCCCCACCCTGCTTGGGCAGATACAGCAGGACCTCGGGCCGCAACGGGTCGATCACGAGATCCGACGCCAGGTCGAAGTTCACCGAATGCACGCCCATCGCGCCCAGGCCCGGAACCTCGACGCAGGCAGCGGCCTCCGGCGCCGTGTATCCGGCGGCAATGGCCATGTCGACGTCGTGGAACCTGGCGGTCGCCTGGCGCAGCCCGGCCATCACCGCGGCATCCCAGGCCGGCTCCGGGGAGACGAGGGATTCCTGTGAGTCGGAGCACGCTAAGAGAAGAACTGTTGCGGTCACAACAAGGGCGGCTCGCATATTCGGCCTCCTGTAAGGGATCGCGGCCCGGGGACGTGGCGTCCCCACGGACCCAGGCAGCCATCGAGGAGGATATCCCAGGGGGATCAGCCGCCGGTCAGCAGACGATCAACCGGCAGTCATCGGACCGCGAGAAGAAGGTCGCCCCTAAACGACACGGCCGTTCACAGGGTCGAGCCCGGTCCGCGATCCCGACTCGATTCGTTGCGCGATTTTACCCCGTACCGGGAACTGATTCGGCCCAGGTAGCGAAGCTGCGCCGCCCTGGTACGCGCAAGGCATCACCGGCGCAGCGATCGGGGAGCGCGTGCGTGCGGCCGAAGCGCTCCGATCGCCGAGGCCGAGATGCTCGCGACCAACGCCTCCAACGGCGAGCACTGGCGCGCCCCGACCCGCACCTCGGACGGCGTTTCTTTGGGGACTCGCGCTGGCGGATGCAGCTAGGCGCACAGCTGACGTTTTGAGCTCGGCGAACCTTACCCCCGGCACTCCTCGCCACCCTTGTCCACCGTGACGGTTCCATCCTTGTGATGGTGCAGCACGATCTTGCTGACGAAGTTCGGCGTGCCGCCCTGGCTGTTTATCACGGTGCTGATGACCACGTCTTCGGTCTCGCTGCCAGAAAACTCCCCCTTCCCATTGCCGGTGGACGTGCCCTGGTATCGCACGCCGTCGGCGTCTACCCCAGTGAGGTTGACGTCATAGTGTGACTTGAAGTGATCGTTGTCCCATATGCTTCCCTGCCCGTGAATACTTCCCTCCAGATCGATGGCCTCGACTGCTGGCGTACAGGGGTTGTCTACGTCCTCCAAGACGAAGGGGACCCAGAGGTTGTTGTGGTCGGTCCGGGTGGCGAGCGCGGGCGAAGTTGGACCGAGGGGCGACTCAGAGGTGTCGGTGCAGGCGGATAGGATCGTGGCAACGACCACCACGGTCGGTAGGCACGGGGACAGATATCGCATGAGATCGGGCCTCCAGGCGCGGGGAATGTTGCGATCCGCCAGCTGGAGTCGAGTTTATCGAAGGCAGGTCAGTCTGCGGTCAATTGGGAGTCAATCGGAAGCTCGGACCACGGTGTGGTCCAGAGCCTCGGACGACCGACGTGGAATCGGGTGGGTTAAAGCTTGATCTTCGGCAGCTTGATCCCAGGCGCCAGCCCGGCGGTGAGCCGCTTGAGCTCCGCGTTGAGCTGCTGCTGCACCTGATCGAGCTGCTGTTTTTGAGCGTCGACTCGTTTGGTCGCATCGGTCTGGACGGTCGCAATCCGTTGCTTCAGCGGTTCGACCTTGTCCTGCACCAGGCTGTCCACCTTTGCCCGTGCCATGCGCTCGGCCTTGGCCACCTCCTCCCCCATCACGGCCTTGAGCCGGCTCGCGATAGCATCGTCGAGGTTGCTCGACACTGAAAGCCTGGGGTTCCGTACCGAGCCAGTCACCCGGGCATCGACTTTGAGGTCGTTGAGACCCGACACCACCCGCCAGACCACGCGCTCGATGTCGTTGAATCGGTGTGCGGTCGTATCGGGCGTCCAGCTCACCCGATTCGAGGCGATGGCCCAGCGTGCCGCCAGCTGATCCCGCCGCAGCGCAAAATTGAGGTTTACCCCCCCGACTCCGGGCGCCACGCGAAACGGCACGCCAGGCAGGTTGAAGGCCGGCAACTTGACCCCGGCGAGCCGCGCCGCCACCGAATCTCTGGTGTTCGGCGTGACATGGTCGATCACCGCATTTACGTCGATGCCCGCGACAGCGGATCCGGCCGCCCGCCGGCTGGCCGACAACGTCATCGGGCGGCCATAGAGCGCCGGGCTCGTGGTGACCCCGCGGACCACAGCCTGGTACGCGCCTTTCAGAGGGTTGTTGCCCTCGATGGCGAAGTCGAGCTGTCCCAGTTGGAGTAGGAAATTGGGATAGCGGTGTTCCTGGGGAAAAACGACGTTGGTTCCAGCCATGCGGAGGCGCTTGGCGCCGGGTTCCTGCCTGGGCAGCAGCCCGGGCGGCATGTAATGCTGCGCCAGCCGGGCCCAGTACAAGGCCTGCTGGACTCGATCGATGCTCACCTTGCCGAACAACGCCTTGCCGATATCCGGCGCCTCGAAGCTCGGCAGCTTGAGGAGGGAATTGGCGAAGGCGTAATCCTGACGCCGGGTGCTATCGAGCGACTGCACCCCGGCACCGAGAGATTGCACGCCGGTCTTGACCGAGCGCTCGAGTCCCTCGACTCGCTTCTTGGCATCATCGAGCTGACGAAGGGTGGTCCGCACCGACTCGATCGCATCCTTGGTGCCCTGCACCCCCAGCTTCTTGGGATCGGTAGCGGCCAGTCGGCTGGCTAATGCCCGCGCCGAATCCACCGTGCCCTGGATGTTGAGGCTCTTGAAGCCCTGTTCCAGCGCCTGCCGAGCTGAGTCCGTGCGACCCACGAGCGCCTGCGCCTGTTTCACGGTAGCCAGCTGGGTCGGGTTCAGCACCAGCTGCTTGATGGTGTCGATTGGGGTCAGTTTGAGGAGGGGGACATTGAACTGTTGGCTCCACTGTCGCACGCTGCGCAGCAGCTGCGGAGCGAATCCATTCCCCTTGACCGGACGAGCGGGCGTCTTCCGAGTCGTTCCAAAGCGCATGCCATTCAGCGCGAACCGCTCCACCACCACCTTCTTCTCAGCCAGTGCTTCGGCGTTCAGCTTGAGCCGGATCTGAGCGGCCTCGATCAGGTTGCGGTTGGGATTGAAAGGATCGGCCACTTGAAGTGCATCGAGATCGACGGCGGGCTCGGTCGGGTGAAGGTTCAGCTTGCCCACATCGACCTGGGTCCCCAGCATCTCGGTGCTGACTTCCTCCGTAGTATCGCGGGCAAAGGGCTCGGCGAAGAGAATCACCAGCACCGCGATGATCCCGAGGAACAGGATCAACGGCCCGATCGCCTTCCACCGAAAGATCTTGACCTGCATGGCTCAGTTGGGCCGGAACAGCCGGTACCAGTTGTAGATCTGCGAGGCCGTCACCGCCTGGTAGAACTTGGACTGTCGGACTCGTTCGCCGATGGTCGCACGGTAGCGAGCCACGCCATAGCGGGCCGCAAAGAAAATCGGAAGCGCCAGCACCAGCCATCCCACCACACTTCCTAGCACGACCGTGTTGTTGAAGTTGGTATAAGGCACCAGCGGGGTGTTGAACAACTCGGTCCACAGCGGGCGCAGCGAGGACGCCTGGAGCAGGCCCGCGCCGATCCGGTCGAAGACCGGGTCCAGGATGAAGCCCAACGGGACGAACAGCGCCCAGCCGAGCATACCGCCACCGAAGGACACGTTGAGGATCACGATCAGCGCGAAGACGATCAGGTTGTGGATGTTGACCAGCGGAGTGAGCCCCAGGGCGGAGCCGAGCGCGAGGCCAGCCGCCACCTGACCTGGCGTGCCGTCGGAGTGCAGTGCCTTGACGATTGACTGCAGCAGCTTGAGCAGGGTGAGCATGGATAGAAGTCTTGGGTCGCGAGTCGCGGGTCGCAAGGAGCCCGCGACCCGTAGCCCGCGACCCGTGACCTCTATTAACCTCCCCCTATGCCCCGATC
>JBIOUY010000274.1:0-3564 GCA_044867445.1 Gemmatimonadales bacterium | reverse complement strand
GTCGCGACCCTGGGCCAGGCGCCGGGTGCTCTTCGCCCCGAGCTGCTCCGGAGCCTCGATGAGGAAGACGACTTCACGGCGCGCCGGCTCAAGGCCGAGCTGCAGATCCGCTGGGGCGATCCACTGAGCGGCATTCGAACCCTCGAGCCTGCTTTGCCAGCCGACCGAAGCAAGGCGATTGAGGCACTGCGGGGCCTGCTGGACCAACTCCGGTCGCAGCGATCGCGCGAAGCACTGCTGGCGCAAGGCCGCATTCTCGAGGCGATCGCCGCGCGCATGCCCGACGCCCAAGGTCCCCGGCTGCGACTCGAGGCGGCGCAGGCCTACTCGGCCGCCGGTGACCGGGACGCGGCCAGGAGGATGCTCGCCGGTCTGGCGGACGATTCTTCCGCACCTGGATCGGTCTCCTCCGGCGCGGCGCTGACCTTAATCGGCGTCTTGATCGATGAGGGCAAGCTGGATGAGGCAAGTCGTCGGCTCGCCGGTGTTCGCCCGACAGTCTCCGCCGAGGATTTTGCCGACCTGCAGCGCCGAATTGTCTTGGGGTGGGTACGGGCTGGCGATCTCGCCCGGGCCGATTCGGCGCTCGCTGGAGACAGTACCGTTGAGGCCCTCGCGCTCGCCGGGAAGATCCGGCTCTATCGGGGAGACATCCCCGGGGCCATCGAACGGCTCAAGGCAGCGGGCCCCTTTGCTGGTGACCGTGCCGACGCGACCCATCGGACGATGCTGCTCGCGCTGCTGCAGCCGATCGAGGTCGATTCGCTCCCCGGGCTCGGAGCAGCGATGTTGTTGTTGGAGCAAGGGGACAGCGCGCGGGCGGCCTCGGGACTGGAGAAGGTGGCCGCAGAGTTACCGCCGGAAAAAGGTGGCGCCGAGCTTCGTCTATTGGCTGGTCGGCTCGCGGCAGCCGTCGGCAAGTCCGGAGACGCCGAGCGACTCTTCCGGGCGGCTGCAGTCAAGGAGGCCGGAGCCGCCGCCCCTGCGGCCGAGCTGGCGCTGGCCCAACTGCTGCTCGATGCTGGACGGCAGAACGAGGCGGTGACTCAGTTGGAGCATCTTATTCTTACCTATCCGGAGAGCGCCCTGGTACCACAGGCACGACGAACCCTCGACCAGGCCCGTGGCGCGGTGCCCAAGACATGAAACGCCGTGAGTTCCTGGCCCAAACCGGCGCCGGCTTGTTGGCGCTCTCCCCCTCGCTCGCTCGGTTGCCGAGCTGGGGCAAGGCGGCGCCCTGGCTGATGATCCCGATGGACGATGCCCAGGCGGAGCACCTCAAGGCCTACGGGGTGACCTATCGCTTGCTGGAGCGCGGCGGTCGGGGGGAGTGGCTCCTGAACTATCGCAACGGCTCGTTCCTGCTGCCGAGCGATTCAGTCACTGAACGAGACGCCGCACTGGCAGGCGTCACCGTCGAGCCGATGGACGACAGCCAGGTGGTGCAGATCCGGGGGCAGATCCAGCAGGACAACATGGACGCGGTTCCGCTGGAGAAGGCGCCCAAGGTCGCGGTCTACGCGCCGCCCAATGCGCCGCCCTGGGACGATGCCGTGACGATGGCGCTCAACTACGCCGGCATCAAGTTCGAAAAGGTGTGGGATGCCGAGGTACTCGGGGCCAAGCTGAAGTTGTACGACTGGCTCCACCTGCATCATGAGGACTTCACCGGTCAATACTCCAAGTTCTTTCTGAATTACGCCGGGTCGGCCTGGCTGGTAGACATGGTTGAGCGCAACCGCGCCATGGCCCGCTCGCTCGGCTACCCCTCGGTGCCGGCGGAGAAGCGAGCGGTGGCCCTGGCCATCGCGCAGTATGTGGAGAGGGGCGGCTTTCTGTTCGCGATGTGTACTGCCACCGAAACGCTCGACCTCGCCCTCGCGGCCGACGGGGTGGACATCGCCGCCTCCTATGCCGATGGCACGCCCATGGATCCGGATGCCTCGGCGCGCATGCACTGGAACGAGGCCCTCGCTTTCCATAATGCGCAGCTGGAGCTGAGCCCGACGGTGCCGGTTTACTCCGACATCGATGGCCATCAGGTCAACTCGCCGGACCGCCGTCAGCCGCTGGGCTCCTTTACCCTTTTTAACTTCAGCGCCAAGATCGACCCGGTCGCCACCATGCTGGTCCAGAACCACCGGCAGGTCATCCCTGATTTCTACGGGCTCACTACCTCCTTCACCCGGAAGACGCTCAAGCCCAGCATCACCGTCTTGGCCGACGAGCCCGGCGCACCCTGGGTCAAGTACATTCATGGCGAGCATGGGCAAGGGACCTGGACCTTCTTCGGCGGGCACGATCCGGAAGATCCCCAGCATCAGATCGGCGATCCTCCGACCGATCTCTCGCTCCATCCTCATTCCCCAGGCTATCGGCTGATCCTGAACAACGTCCTGTTCCCGGCGGCCAAGAAGAAAGAGCTCAAGACTTGAGCGAACGCATCGCCCCGGGTGTCCGGGCCTCTCTCGCGCGCGAAATCGCCGCGGCGGGAAACCGCGAGGTCTCCTTCGCGGCGCAGGTGGACCGCGACGGGGTCGTTACCTCCATCCGAGTGCTCGCCCGCGGCACAGTTGATTTGGTGCTGGCGCTCCCCAGCGCTCTGGCCAGGGGAGAGATGCTGCTCCACAACCATCCCAGCGGCCGGCTGGATCCCTCCGGGGCCGACCTGAACGTTGCCGCCCGTCTGCACGACGCCGGAGTTGGCTTCGGGATCATCGACAATGAAGCAACCGAGCTGTACGTCGTGGTCGAGGTGCCTCACGACCGACCCGTCGTGCCGATCGACCCATTTGCAGTAGTGGACTCGCTCGGCGAGCATGGTCCGGTCGCCGCGCAGCTGGGTCAGTACGAGGACCGCCGCTGTCAGCGCGACATGGCGGCATACATCGCCGACGGGTTCAACGATGGCGGGATTCTCCTGCTCGAGGCCGGCACCGGCGTGGGCAAGTCCTTCGCCTATCTGGTGCCCGCGCTGGCCTGGGCTCGGGCCAACGGTGAACGCACCGTCGTCAGCACCAACACCATCAACCTGCAGGAGCAGCTGGTCGGCAAGGACCTGCCCCTGTTGCGACGAGCGTTCGAGTCCAAGGAACACCGGCCGACGTTCGCGCTGCTCAAGGGATGGCGGAATTATCTCTGCCTCGCCCGGCTCAATACGGCGGTGGGGGCGCAGCGCACGCTGCTGGAGCCCGACAAACTGGACGAGCTGATCGGGATCTCGGAATGGGCTGCGCACACCGCCGACGGCACTCTCAGCGATCTGCCGGTGACGCCGAGCCCGGAGGTGTGGGACGAGGTGAGCGCCGAGCCCGACCTCTGTCCCCGGCTCAAGTGCCCCCACTTCGACCGCTGCTTCCTGTTCCGGGCCCGCCGGCGCGCGGCGGAAGCAGATGTGGTCGTGGTCAATCACCATTTGCTTGCGGCTGATCTTTCAGTGCGCCAGGCGCAAGACAACTGGGAAGAGGCCGCGGTGCTACCGCCATACCAGCGGCTGGTATTGGACGAGGCGCACCACCTCGAAGATGTCGCAGCCAGTCACCTCGGCATCCAGGTGAGCAGTCG
>JBIOUY010000273.1:0-11879 GCA_044867445.1 Gemmatimonadales bacterium | reverse complement strand
CGTTGATGACTGAGATGCTCCTCAAGAAGCTATTTGATGGAGCAGGGGCGAAAACTGCTCGCAGCATCGCACGCACGCGAACACTTGCCACATTGAGGCAGCTCGACGGCGCTCGCAAAGCCCAGCTGGTCCAGTTTCTATACGAGGCAGGCCTCCTGAACAAGGATCCTATCCTGCAGCTGAACGGCGCCAATCTTGAATTCGCGGATCTTGATGAAGCGACTCTCCGGCAAGCCGAACTTCGAGGAGTTTACCTTGTCAGAGCGTCACTTCGCCGCGGCCATTTAGCGGGCGCGGATTTGCGCGGCTCCGACTTCACCGATGCGGACTTGACTGAGGCTGACCTTAGGGGCGCCGACCTCACCCAAGCCAAATTCTCCCGCGCTAGTGCACGGAAGGCTGATTTTACTGGGGCAAAGACTGATCAGGCGGACTTTAGCGAGGCGGATATCAAGGAAGCCAAAGGTCTAGTGCCGTAGACCCTAGGGAAGGAGGTGTGCAGTGGGAGAAACGACCTGCCCGACGTGCGGCGGAGCACGCGAGGTGACGTGCCAAGGATGCGGTGGATCTGGAAGTGGCAAGATCGCTGAACGAAGCGACGAGTCTAAGACCTGGTCGTCGTGCGCGAGTTGCCATGGCCGGGGCACCATAGCGTGCCGTCGCTGCGGGGGATCAGGCAAGGTTTAGGTTGCTTTGCAACGTGGGTGCCGACCGACCGCGATGTGCCGACGATCACGAGCCGCGGCCTAACCCGCGCATGCAGCCGACGGGCCGGATGGGCGCTAAGCTCCGTCCGGGCGGAACCCTCTGCTGGAGCCGTTAAGGAAGTGTTGATTTGTGCGGGCGCGGGCTTGAGAGCCTGCAGCTGATGCGCAAGTCGTTAGGCCGCCAGCACTAGCATTGCCAAATGATGGAGCCCCGAAGTGGCCGGAAAAGCTCTGATCTACTGTGGAACGCCGCCAGTGAGCGCCATGAATACCCTGGCGCTGCTGGAGAGTCCCATGCATGCCATCTGGTTCCCGCCGGGCGCCCGACGAATTAAGCCCTCGCCGGGCGACGACATCTGGCTGATCTGGAGAGAGAGCCCGGGTTCGAGGGCGGTCGTGCTCGGCGCCGGAAAGCTGCGAGCTACTCCGGACGGTGATCTCCTATGGACCAACCGTAGCGTGCCGGGCATCCGGGAGTTGGCCAAGGAGTTTGGCTATGGCGGGCCGACGAACATGGCGTTCCTGCGCCTTGAGCGCCCGAGAATCGCACCGTCCAATCTGTCTGTAGCTGGTTTGGAGTCAGTGCCCACTGGCTTGAGTGAGGCTAGCGAGGACCAGCATCGGGCCTTGAACGAAGCTTTGAAGGTTAGGTCTTGATCCAGCTGCGGCCTAACCCGCGCATGCAGCCGACAGGCCGGGGTGGGCCAGGGCTCCTAGCGGGCGCGGCACTCCCAGTGGCCAAGCAGTGGAAGCGTTGGTTTGTGCGGGCGCCGACATGATCGCCTGCAGCTGATGCGCATTTTCGTTAGGCACTTGCCGAGGAGATCAGTGAACGAGCAGCTTTTGGCCGACTTCCTGAAGGGTGAGGCCACAGCCGAGGACCTCGGCCCGGCGCTTCTGCACGCCCGCCTTGCACCCGACGACCCCAGGTTCCGTACGTCCGCCAATTACACAGTTGCTCCTCTGTCCCAGACGGTGGAGGTGAGTGCGGCGGAAATCGACCGATTAGTCGCCGCACTCGAGGGGGGACGACTGACGGCGGAGCAGGCTGGGATCGCAGCCTTCCTGCTCGAATCCGCCATTGAGAGATTCATCTGGGATACAGACACGCCTGATGGCGAAAGGGTGGCCAACGTGCTCTTCTGGCTTGGGATGCCTGGGATCAACTACCCTCTGACGTCTGACAATCTTGCGGCGATGCGCCTCTACCTTCGCACGGGCGAGCAAACCATGCGTCCAGCTCCCCGCGGGGCAGGTGCCTAACCCGCAAATGCAGCCGACAGGCCGGGGTGGGCCGACGCCCCGCTCGGGCGCGGCGCTCCTCGAGGCCAAGCAGCGGAAGCGTTGATTTGTGTGGGCACGAGCCTGAGGGCCTGCAGCTGATTTGCGGTTCGTTAGGCCGTCAACGAGAGGTTATTCCATGCCCGGACTTCCCCGCGCGGCAAGCCTTCTAGTGCTCGCGATTGCTTGCGAGGCGCCCGAACGGCCTCCGGTCGGGACGGCGCCGACGGAAAAGCCCCAAGCCTCGGCATCGCGCTCGGAAGGCTCCGTACGGGCGATCGTCGCGGCCTACGAGGACGGCTCCCTGACTCTCGCATCGGCGACGGAGCGGCTTGCAGACCTGATTGAGCCGATGAACGGCTTCGCAGTGAGCTCCGGTCAGAGTGCCGGTGCCACCGAGCTGTTCGACGCGGTTGGGCGAGAGCTGAAGCGACGCAACGCGAGACGGTATGAATTGTCCGATTCGATACGCTAACGGATGTTCGCGCGGGTTGCGGCCTAACCCGCGCATGCAGCCGACAAACGCGGGCTGGCCGGAGCGCCGCTGTGCCTCAGCGTTCCGTGAGGCGATAAGGAACGTAAGTTTTCTCGGGTCGTTTGCAGCTGATGCGCCATTCGTTAGGCGCACAGCACAACCATCTCAGACGGAGCAGCCCTGCCTAAGGACAAACCCTGGTGGACTAAGGCCGTTGCGATAGCAGCAGCTGTGGTGCTTTGCATTGTCGTGCTGCCAATCCTGCTTCTGGCACTCCCCTTCCTGGCAGCCGGGGCATGGTTGGACAGACGCAAGCGGCGCCGGCTTCAGCGCGAGTTTCACAATCGTTGGGGAGGACAGGGCAAGCGGCTGTTACTGGTGTATTCCAACAGCCCGAATTGGCAGGCATATGTGGAAGAACATTGGCTGCCGCAGCTAGAAAGCATCGCGGTGGTGCTGAACTGGTCCGAGCGCAGCACCTGGGCCGAGCAGCACGCGTTCGAGGCCGACATCTTCCGAACGTGGGCGGGGGAGCGCGAGTTCAATCCCCTCGCGATCATCATTCCGCCCGGCGGGCCAGTTCGGGTGATTCGCTTTTGGCAAGCCTTTCGCGACTACAAACATGGGAAGGATCGCACCTTGCGGGCTGCCGAAGCGGAGCTAGGGGCAGCACTCGGAATTCCGCTTCGGGCTGGCGCCTAACCCGCGCATGCAGCCGACAGGCCGGGGGGGCCAGAACTCCCAGCGGGGGCGGCCCTTCTGGTGGCCATTCAGTGGAAGCGTAGGTTTGTGTGGGCGCGGGCTTGAAGGCCTGCAGCTGATGCGCATTTCGTTAGACGGACGCCAACTAAGGGAGGTCGCTTGGCGCAGTGGGCTGGCGGCTATTCGGGCAACACTCATGCATCACGTGTCGCAGAAGCGGAGGCCGCCCTACGCCATGCCGCTGCGGGCCTGAGATCGGAGAGTCCGAGCCATCAATCTCAGCAGGCAGTGGCCAATGCGAGGAAACTGGCCGAGCGCGTCCTGTCGGCCCGAGTACGAATGCTGAAGGCACGACTGAGTGCACTGCAGGACGCGAGCGCCAAGGAAGTGGCTCCATCAGGCGCCGAAGAGTTCGCCTCGCTACGGACGCGACTCGCCACTGTCCAGGAGCAAGGGCTGCCGGGCATCCTAGCAGAATTCGACTTAGAGGCGCTGCGTACAGATCGCGACCGCTAACTGTGGGGCCCGAGCCCGGCGCCGTCTAACCCGCGCATGCAGCCGACAGGCCGGGACGGGCCAAGGCTCCCAGCGGGCGCGGCGCCCCTCGAGGCCAGGCAGCGGAGGCGTTGATTTGTGCGGGCGCGAGCATGATTGCCTGCAGCTGATGCGCACTTCGTTAGGCGGCATCAACGGGCAGCATGCTGAACGGGGGGAGCCACAGATGAACGCACCTGAGGACGATTCCTCATCCTCACTCCGTGCTCTAATGCTGGGAGTCGTCTTCTGCCTATCCGCGACATCCCTGAATGCCCAACAACTTGGCAATGTGGCGGCCGACGTCCGTCTCGAGATAGAGACCGATCACGCGAGCTACCAGGTCGGAGATTCGATCATGGTCCGGGTGACCCTCCACAACACCTCCGATCATCCGGTCCTTTACCAATCGGGAACATTTACGGCAATGGCTGACCTCAGGGTTATTGATGAAACAGGCCGGGTCATACCGCCACCAGGCTTACCCTTCGGGGCAGAGAGCAGCGGTCCGTTGCGCACGTTTCCACCGGGCGGATCGTTGACTCTGGTATTCTGGAAAGCTCCCCCTCGCCGAGAATGGCTCAATCTGCGGGATTGGGGCTACGAGCTTCGGACACCTGGCCGTTACAAGATCGTCGGTACTCCCCGCATAGGCGGTGCTCCACGGAACGGGCTTCAGATGAGCAACGAAGCGCCCATTGTGATCGAGAGATGATGGTGGAGCCAAGCCCACGTCGCGTGCCGCCTAACCCGCAAATGCAGCCGACAAACGCAGGCTGGCCGTAACTCCCGCTGAGTGGCAACCCTCCCCGAGGCGATAGAGAACGTAAGTTTTCTCAAGTCGTTTGCAGCTGATTTGCCTGTCGTTAGGCCTCAGCACCAGGATTCGGTCAAAAGAAGGCGCTTTGGCTTGCCGAAGTTCTTGGTGTATCCCAAATTTCCGGCATGAGTTCCCCAATCTTTGACTTCTCCCACCTGAGCCCGGAAGAGCGGATCCAGCTCGCGGAGGAACTTTGGGACAGCCTTGAGCCTCAGGAACTGCCGATTCCTGATGAGTTGGGTGCAGAGCTGGACAGACGGGCGGAGCGACATCGGCAAGACCCCGGCCGTGGGCGCCCGGCCGACGAGGTTCTGCGGGACATCGAGCAGCGCGGCCGATGAGGCCGCGTTTCCTTGTTGAGCCTGAGGCCGAGCGGGAACTAGACGACGCTTTTCAGTGGTACGAGAGTCGGGTCCGAGGCTTGGGCACCGAGTTCACTCGAGCTGTCCGGGCGGTATTTGCGACGATCCGCCGCAATCCGGAACAGTTCGCCCGAGTTCGTGGGGAAATCCGGCGTGCCTTGGTACGGCGTTTTCCGTACGCGATCTACTACATCCTTGATCCGGAGCTGATCTCGGTAATCGCGTGCGTCCACACGCGTCAGCATCCACGGCGGTGGCAATCGCGACGCTGAGGCCTAACCAGCAAATGCAGCTGACAGGCCGAGGCGGGCCGGAGCCTCTCTCGGGCGTGGCGGTCCCTGTGGCCAGGAAGTGGAAGCATTGATTTGTGTGGGCGCCGGCCTGAGGGCCTGCAGCTGATTTGCGGTTCGTTAGGCCTCACAACCAATACCGACGTCACCCGGAGGACTGAACGATGACGAAGTACCTGATCTCCTTCCCTGGACCAGCGATGGACATCCCCAACGACGACTTGGCCGCCGTCGGCGAAGCTGCTCACGCGGTCATACGCGAGGCAAAGGATGCTGGCGTCTACGTGTTCGGTGGTGGTATCAACGAGGACGTCGCACCGCTGATGGTCGCCGCCGACGGCACCGTCACGAACGAGACCTACCCGCAGACCAAGGAGTTCGACGGCGGCTTCTGTGTCCTGGAACTTCCGTCGCGTGAGGCCGCCGTCCAGTGGGCCGCGAAGATCGCCGAAGCCTGCCGCTGCTCGCAGGAACTCCGCGAGTTCCAATACGACCCCGAGAGTTGACCGGCGAGGTCGCAGCCCAATGCGACCGAGGAGATCCCTCCTGTCTCTACTTTCTTCATCGCCATGAACTTCGGACAGGCAATACACCCAAGCGCCTCGCTACCTCCGTGAGGCCTAACCCTTCGTTGCACCCGACTCGCTACAGCGGGCTTCGCCCGCTTCCGCGAGCGGGTGAACTCAAACGTTAGACAGCGCCACCTGGCCTCGATAGCTTTCAAGAAACTCACTACAGGCATGGCCACATGCGCCACGAATTTACCGCCATCTACGAGCGCGACGCCGAGTGGGTGATCGCCTATTGTCCGGAGGTGCCGGGGGCCAACGGCCAGGGGCACACAAAGGACGAGGCTAGAGCCAGCCTTGCCGACGCGATCGTCCTCATCCTCGAGGACCGCCGCGAGGAGGGGCTTCGGGGTGTGCCTGAAGCGGCTGAGCGCGAGGTCATCACTGTCGATGTGCAAGCGGCGTGAAGCGGAGCGCTCTGCTCCGTCACTTGCGCCGTCACGGATGTGTGCTCAAACGCGAGGGCAGAGGCATCATGCCTCAGGTGGAAATCGTACCGCTGGCGGACTCGCAAGTGGGCGAGGCAGCCCGCGCGCTGGCGCTCGCCTTCCAGGCGGATCCCCTGCAGAGTTACGTGCTGCCCGATCCAGAAGAGCGTGCCGCACGATCCCCGGCCCACTTCGCTGCACTCTTGCGCTATGGACTTCGCTTCGGGGAGGTACTCACGACCCGAGCTCCGATCGCCGGCGCTGCGGTCTGGCTAGGGCCCGGGGCCTGGGAGGTGACCCCGGAGCGTGCTGCCGCGGCCGGGTTGGATCGCTTACCGGCCGAGATGGGCGCGGCCGCGTGGGCGCGCTTTGAACACGTGCTCGGGTT
Source organism: Gemmatimonadales bacterium (assembly GCA_044867445.1). Classification (GTDB taxonomy): domain Bacteria; phylum Gemmatimonadota; class Gemmatimonadetes; order Gemmatimonadales; family GWC2-71-9; genus CAVVWJ01. Next base: position 5,323 of record JBIOUY010000273.1, on the reverse strand, counting down.
CCTGGAGCCCTTCCATCGCCGGGATGTGGGCCCGGAGCACTGGTATGTGATGGTGGTCGGGGTGGCGCCGCAGTGGCAGCGCCGAGGCCTCGGACAGGCCCTCCTGCGCCCAGTCGTCGATCGGGCCGATGCCGCTGGCCAGCCCTGCTACCTCGAGACCGCGCAACCCGAGAACGTGCCATTCTACCAGAGGCTCGGCTTCCGGGCGCTCGTCGACACGGTCGAGCCTCGCAGCGGGCTCCGGCTCTGGACGTTTCGCCGGGATCCGCCGCCGGGGACTGGGCGCGGCTAGGCGGCGCATGGACACGGTAGGCTAGGTCCTCCGGCGGCGAGCCTCCTCACAGCCGCCGCCTAACCCGCGCATGCAGCCGACGGGCCGATCTGGCGCGGAGCCCCGCTCGGGCAGCACCCTCCGGTGGCGCCGCTAAGGAAGCGTAGGTTTGTGCGGGCGCGGACATGAGAGCCCGCAGCTGATGCGCATGTCGTTAGGCGGACGCTTTGGAGGTCTCGCAGACTCACAAGGATGGAGGGGAATCATGACTACATCTCGGCTGATCTACCTTGTTTGCCTCTTCGTGCTTGCCTTGTTGATCGGGTCCCCATCGCTCCCAGCTGTGGCCCAAACACCATCCCTTGAGCCTGCGCCGCTTCCACGCACCATTGCGCTCTACGCAGGCGCATGGAATGTAGATCTGCGCGGGACCACGGGAGGCGTCCGCCTTGAGTTGCCACGGACTCGCCACCCTCGCTGGACGTGGGTCGCGGCGCTAACCTACTTCGACCCGAGTTCCAACTCGCCTTATCGCACCACCGTAGTGGCACCGGAGGGGCTGGTTCAGTACCAACTGACTGGCAACTCCGTCCGGCCGTACATCGGGGCCGGGGCCGGCCTCGCGTTTGGCAACCTCATCCATACAATAGACCCCGTGCTAAGCCTCGGGGCCGGGATCCAAACTGATATCAGTGATGGGTGGGGTGCCCGACTTGAGGCGGGGCTGCGCACGTTCGGAGGGATAAAGGTCGGGACCGTGGGTTGGAGTTTCGGCGTCGCACGTCGGATGTAAGCGCCGCCTGACCCGCGCATGCAGCCGAAGGGCCGGATATGTCCCGGGCTCCCCCCGGCGCCTCGTCCCTTGGGGACGAAGCGGAGCGAAGGTTTGTGCGGGCGCCGGCTCGATAGCCTGCAGCTGATGCGCAAGTCGTTAGGCGGACAGCGCGCGAGCCTGGAGGTCAGTTGGCGACTTTCCTCATGGACTTCGTGAGCCACAACTGGCCCGTGATGGCTGGGGCGATCGTCATCGCGCTGGTCGGCACGCTCGTAGCGCGCCGCTGGGGCCTAGGCCTATTGCTGGTCGTCGGGCTAATCACCTGGGCAGCCCTCACTGTGACGAATCATCTCCTGCTGGCGCGCTTTCTTCGCCACCATGCCACATGGTCCGTACCTTCTAGCGAGGCCTGGGTCGATTCGGCTTGGGGTGGGCTGATGCTTGGCCTAGTGCTAGCCATCGTCGCCCTCATCGCTCGGCGAGCCTGGCCGCTCGCGGTTCAACTGGTCCTAGCGGTCGCCTTGGCGGTCGTGATTCCACCGTTCGGTGCCGCCGGGCTGCTGGTGGTCGGGTGTTACGCATTTGGCAGCTGTCCGTGAGGGCTGCCGCCTAACCCGCGCATGCAGCCGACAGGCCGGTCTGGCGCGGAGGCTCGCTCGGGCGGCAGGCCCCTCGAGCGCGCTGTGGAACGAAGGTTGTGTGGGCGCCGGCTTGACGGCCTGCAGCTGATGCGCAAGTCGTTAGACGGCGAAGGATGTTTTCTGCCGATGATAGAGTCCGTTTCGCAGTCCGCCTGCAGTTTCGCGGGCTGAGCGACGTTTCAGATGTCAAGTGTCCGCCCGACTCTGTGAACGAAACACTCCGAACGAGAAAGAGGACTCAGAGCGATGGCTGAAGTCAGCGTGCGCTACATGATTGATGATGTGCCCGCGGCCGTAAGGTTCTACACAACGCTCCTAGGCTTCACCATCGAACAGGACGCTTCACCCGCCTTTGCCGCGGTTTCGCGTGACGGCGTGCGGCTCTTGCTCAGCGGGGAGGGGAGCTCAGGGAAGCGCCCGCTCGCTGACGGCCGGCGTCAGGAACCGGGCGGCTGGAATCGCATTCACCTCCAGGTGACCGATCTCGAGGCGGAGGTCAAACGGTTGCGAGCCGCCGGCGTGTCCTTTCGCATGAATGAAATCGTGACTGGGCCGGGTGGTGCCCAGGTCATCATCGATGATCCCTCGGGTAATCCCGTCGAGCTGTTCCAGCCGCGGCGCTGAGCCGCCTACGCTCCACGCGACGGCTTGATTTCCGAACGGCGCCGAGGCCTGCGAGCTTCGCGAAGCCGCCGTCTAACACCATTAAGAAGTGCGCTGTCAAGGGGCCGTGCTGAACGCGATCTCAGGACGTGATCAAGCTCCCGTGGCGAGAGTGCTCGCCCGGCCTTTCTGTTTATTGAGAACGTCTTCGCTGCTCCGACCTGCCAGCGGCGTCTGCCGGTCGGATCCACGTGAACGCCACCCGCGGTGGCGTCCAAACACCATTATGGGCTCGGCGACTCGCGGCGGGTAGGCGCAAGCCGTCGTCTCACTCGACGATCCCAGATCCTTCGTTGGCACGACGCCGGGCTTCCCAATCAAGCGCGTGATCCCCTCGCGGGAATCAGTTAGGCGGGTGGGCTGGCCCGGCGTGGCCACTGCGCGTGTTTCTGCCGACTCAGCGGGCGCTGCTTGAACTGCCCGTTGAAGTCTTCCTGCTTCGTGAGGACGTGATAGACGATGCGCGCCAGCTCGAGGGCGACCAGGGTGCGCGCAATCCGGATGGGCTTCCGGCGGGCCTTGGCCTTGAAGAAGGCGCGGATCTCCGGGTAGTACTGCACCGCTCGGATGCCGGCGTGGCTGAAGGCCAGCTTGAGGTAGCGGTTGCCGGCCTTGGAGCCGGAGCGGTGGCGGGTGCGCCCGCCCGAGTTGTCGGCGCCCGGGACCAGCCGACTATAGGAGAAGAACTGCCGGGGCGTGGGAAAGCGGGTGATCCCGTCGATCTCGGTATAGATGGTAAAGGCGTTCACCTTGCCGATGCCTGGGATCCACAGCAGCCGCTGGACCTCGGCGTTCGGGATCAGGTGCGGATGGAGGGCGCGCTCGAGGTCCGCGACCGGCTGGGTGAGCTGCTGGATCTGGGCCGCATGGCAGCCGGCCTGGAGCTGGTAGAGTGCCCCGAGTTCGGCCACATCGGTGAGATTGAACTTCTCCAGCAGCCGGTCAATGCTGTTCTGGGCGCTGATACATTTGGCCACCAGGCGGAGCCGGGTGCGCATCAGATCCCGCGGGCCACGCTGCTCGGGCCGGATCATGTGGGCGACGGGGATGAGATCGGCGCGCAGCAGCAGGGCCAGCACGTCGGAGTCGACCTGATCGGTCTTGACCTTGGCGGCGGAGATCGCCTTGAGCCGGGTCGCATGGGCCAGGACCAGCTCGACCCCGAGCGGGGCCAACGCATCCGCTAGCCAGTACCAGCCGCCGGTCGACTCCACGACGGCCTTATGCGGCCCCGGGTAGTCCGCGAAGTACGGCGCCAGCGCGAGCCCGGTGCTCGCCACACGGGCCTGTTTGACGCGCGGGCCCTCCGGGCCATAGGTTGTCAACAAGCAGAACTCCCGGTGTTGGTCGATGCCGGTGTACCACATGGTGCCCTCCTGGGGTCTCGGGTTTGTGATCGTGGCCGATCACCGAGATGGTATCCCTTGAGGGCACTTCTTGGAAATATCAAGCGCATGCAGCCGACAAGCGCTAGCGGGCGAGGTGCCGGTGGCCGCGACCCGCTGATGGCGGGCGGCGGAACGTAGGATAGTGCCGGGCGGGTGAGTCGCTTGCAGCTGATGCGCCAGTCGTTAGGCGGGCGCCCCAAGAATCTTCTTTCATCCAGCACGAGGCCCCAATGGCTTTCGATGAGCAGCTGGCGGCGCGCATACGAGCTCACCTCGGCAAGCGCTCTGGGCTAACTGAGAAGAAGATGTTTGGGGGCATCTCGTTCCTTGTGAAGGGCAACATGTGCTGCGGCGTCCATCGTGATGCCCTGATCGTGCGGCTCGACCCCACAGAGACAGACCAAGCGTTGACGGAGCCACACACGCGGGTGTTCGATATCACTGGACGCCCCATGAAGGGGTGGATTCTGGTGGAGCCGAAGGGGCTGGCGACCGCTGCGCAGCTGGGGAAGTGGGTAGATCGCGCCGCCAAGTACGCCGGCTCTCTGCCCGCGAAGTAGCGACGAGCGAGCGCCGGCGCGCGGCGCCGCCTAACCCGGAAATGCAGCCGCCAAACGCGGGCTGGCCGGAGCTCCGCTTGCCTTGGAACTCTGTGAGGCGCTAAGGAACGTAGGTTTTCTTAGGTCGTTTGCAGCTGATTTGCCCATCGTTAGGCGGACGGACCAAGATCTGGGTATACTGCATGTGTGGAGGACCTAATGAAATACAAGGTGGCGTTGCAGCGCTCAGAGGAGGGAGTCAGCGTCTCAGTACCGGGGCTTCCTGGATGTTGGTCCCAGGGCGCTACGGAGCAGGAGGCACTGGACAACATCCGCGACGCCATTCGTGAATACTTGGCTGTGGCTGCCGAGTTGGTGCGCGGCGCCGAGGTTCGCGAAGTCGACGTTGCAGTCTGAGTGTGCCGAAACTCCCGGGCATCAATCATCTCGACGCGGTACGCGCCTTGGAAAAGGCTGGCTTCGGGGTGGTCCGGCAAGGCAAGCACATTGTCATGACTGACGGCGTCCGGATTCTCACCATCCCTCGCCACAATCCCGTAAATGCGTTGACGATGGGCGGCATCGTTCGCGACGCCGGTCTGACCATCGACGAGTTTCGGAAGCTGCTATAGCAGCAACGAGCGCCGCCGCCTAACCCGCGCATGGAGCCGACAGGCCGGTCTGGCGCGGAGCCCCGCTCAGGCGGCACCCTCCTCGGGCGCGCTGTGGAACGTAGGTTGGTACGGGCGCGGGCCTGAGGGCCTGCAGCTGATGCGCACTTCGTTAGACAACGGCAATGAGGTCTATGCAATTCTTCCACGTTAATGAGACTGCTCAATGGTGCCGGGAGCGTGGCATGGAGGTCGGAGAACGCTCGAACCTGCTTCCCGACTCCCGGCTAACCCATGTCTCTCGTCTGATCCATTCACCCCAGAGTGCTCCCGAGAATGCCGCGAGCGTTACCGAGGCGTGCCTGGCCGCGCTGGGGTCCTGGGACGAGTGCCTGCTATGGGCCACTGACTGGGATATCTGGGAGAGCGACGAGG
>JBIOUY010000272.1:0-3629 GCA_044867445.1 Gemmatimonadales bacterium | reverse complement strand
GGCTGGCCACCAGTCCGAGGCCCTCCTGGCTGGCCTGGTTGAGCTCGGCCGACAGGTAGGTCTGCAGGGTACCCAGGCTGGTGTTGTACTGGATCCATCCGGCATCCAGGTAGGTCCACCGGAAGGTTGCGGCCGCCAGTTTCGAAGGAGCCACCCAGGAAACGGTGGGGAGCGACGGCCAGACCGACTTGCTGTAGCGCGCCATCTCTTCGATGGTCTCCCAGGGGATCGCCTTTCCACCCCAGCAGGAAGTGCAGCTCGGGTTATCCACCACGTCGTGGAGGTAGAAGGTCCGGTCCGTGATGTAGGTGCCAAGCCCGAGGTTGCGGTAGCGATCCATCTGCGCCTTCCACTTGGTCAGGCTGAACGTCCCATCGGAGTTCTTGGACTGCGCGGTGCCGACCAGCCGCACGATCATCCGCATCTGGCTGCTTTTCGCCGCTGCCAGCCGGCCCTTGATGTACGACGGATCGGCGACATAGACCGTTCCGGTGAACTCCGTCGAGTACTCATCCAACGGCGTGTAGACGAGCCCGAATGGAAGGCTTCCCGTGACTGGCGCCGGAGAGGGCGAGGGAGACGGCGCGGGGGCAGGCGCCGGGGCAGTGGAGGAGTTCCCGCAGCTCTTGGTGGTCCGATTCTGGGCCAGGCTCCGCAGGTTGGTCATTGCGGTCTGCATGGAGCCGGACAGGAGGTCGGAGCTGTACGTCCAGCTCAGGAAGGCGCAGGGATAGGTGCTGGCCAGCATGGCCGAGCCCCAGGTCTGGACCTGGCTGGCGGTCATCTTCGCGCCGTTGATGCCGCCCTTGGTGACGTTGAGCCCCACGACCAGCTGCAGGCCCTTCTTCTGAGCCGCCGCCACATTCTTGCTGAGGTAGTCGGAGGCAGAGCCCTTCCAGCTCACGTATTGGGCCCAGGCGGCGTCCAGGTACTGGTAGGTCCCGCTCCACTGGGCCATGTACGCCGGCTCGGCCCGCACCGCGGTGGCCATCTTGGGCCAGAGCTGCTTGCTGTACTTCGCCATCTTCTCGACCGTAGAGCCGGGCACAGTGACCCCGTTCCAGTTGGTGGGATCGTTCGGCTCGTCGATCAAGTAATGGCCGATGATGGTGCCGTCATCGATGTAAGAGGAGAAGTTGACGTTCTTGTAGCGGTCCACCCGCTCCTTCCACTTGGTCATACTGAAGTGGCCGGCGGCGTCCTTCCAGTACCTCTGAGCCCCGGCCAGGTTGAGCATGACCCTGCCGCCCCGCGCCTTGATGTCCGCCAGATCGCGCAGGAGGTATTCGGAATAGATGATCCGAATGGCGCCATTGAACTGGGCTCCGAACGCGGTGATCGGCTGGTCGAAGGTACCGATAGGAATGCCACCGGAGGTTGCCGCGAGCTGGGGCGCGCCGGCATCGACCAGCGTGGGAGGATTGCTATCGTCGGGAGTAAGAGAGTCGGTGGTGTTGCAGCCAGCGAGACTGAAGAGGACTGCGGCGATCAGCGGCACTCGAAGGCGGGCGATCCGGCGAGACAGCTTGAAGGTGTACGTCATGGCAAACTTCCCCGAGCGAGGGTGCGTGATGGAAACCGAGTGCAGCCGTGGAGGGAGCGGGAGTAGAGAAGGCCCAACCGACCTCAGGAAAGTATGCAAGACACGGGCCCATCAGCCCGGATCAGCTGATGCCTCTTCGGCTTGGCCCAATCGAGCCCTATAGTGCAGCTTTTTTCGCTTTTGACCCAGGGGCGCACGGACAGGATGCGGCAATTTTCGCAATTCGGGAGAGTTCAGTGCGAGGTCGACCTACCCCCGGAGTGGCCGTGCGACCAAAATGCCGGTCGACCGGCGAATTGCTGCCACGTACTCCGGAAGAGTCGTCCGGGTGATCTCCACCACTCCCCCCGAGAGCGGGGCATGGAGTACCCGTAGAACTCCGCTCCCGTCCCTGTAAGCAAAGGCTGTGTGGGTCACGTCCAGCCCCGGAATCGCGGTCGCGAAGGCGAGGACATCTCCGGTCTGGATCCGGTCGACCACCTGGGGAATGCGCTTCGTAGGGATCACCCGGCGCGGGTGTCCGTCCAGCCGGCGCTCCATGGCGGCGATCTCTTGGAACACAGCCTCATCGGCCAACGCCGGGTAGCTGCCGCGATGTTCGGTCATGAACCGCAGCGGACGAGCATCGTCCACTCCGCCAAGCTCTGAGCCGAGATCTCTCACCAGGCCTCGACTGGCTCCGTCGGTGATCCACTCGCTGAGGTAATGGAGGCGGGAGCTGTACCCCCGCCGTTTCCCACCGCGGTATCGCATCCGCTCCACCTCCCGGCCAAACGCCTTCCACGAGGGCGTGCCCCGGCCAGCCGCGACCCTCGCGACCGCGAGGCAAGCCTCCACCAGGGTGACACAGTCGAAGTGGGTGAGAGAAAGAGTGAGCGGCTCGGTGCGCGACGGACTGCCTCCAGCACGAAGGTAGCTCTCCAGGGTGAACGGTTGGTACGGACTGCCGATCGCCAGCTCGCCTACCCGGACGGCGCTGGGACCGAGAGGCGCGTCGAGCCGCGATAGCCCTTCGGCCCGAAGCGCCTTGGCCCACGCGCCCAGTCGAGCGTGGTCAGGGTCATCCGGCCCGGTGAAGCGGGCGAAACGCGGGACCACCATAAGAGCGGCCGCGGTGGTCGCCGCGTTCCGGAGCAGGTCTCTGCGGGAGAGCAGGGTATGCACTGGATCCGAAGAATACCCAGAGCATCACGGGGGTGTGGGCTTGTCCAATCGAGCCGGCCGGCCTCCCTTGAGCCGACCCGTGCCTCGCCCCGCGAGGTAGCGGTATAGGCCTTCGAAGTAGGTGGAGTCGAGACCCATTTTGGCCGCGCTGGGCATCCCCTCGTCCTTGCGGCCGGTTCGGAGCACGTCGATGAACCTCTCGCGGGTGGAGATCTCTCCCGTGGGTCCCAGCGACGTCACGAGGCTGGGCCCGAAGGAAGTGCCCAGGGCATCATCGCCATGGCAACGAGCACAGTGGAGACTGAATTGTTTCCATCCGTTATAGGTCTCGGCGTCCACCGTATCGCGCGGTGGAGGGTGGTAGGGATCCGGTGCAGCCTGGCTAGCAGCCGGAGCCGTGGCCGGAGGCGCGTTGGGATCCGGCGCCAGAGCGGGTGCGGCGCACGCCGCGAGGGCACAGGCACACGTTACGAGTCGCCCGCCGGAGAGTGCTCGCCTCGTCCTCACGGCCGAGACGATGCGCTGGATGGAAAGAGATCCGACGACCACTCGTGGACGATCTTGCCCTTCCGGACCTCGAAGATGTCGAGGTGAGCCTTGCCCCGCTCTACCACATCCTGCTCATCCACGACGTACGGCCCAAGAACGATTCGACGAATCATCTTGAATCGCACCTTGGGCGGTTTGCACCACCCGGAGATGTCCTGGGCCGCGCGCCGCCGTGGTGCCACCGTCGAGTCTTCCATCGCCGATCCATAGACCACCGGCGCGAAGAGGGCTTTGAAGGCGGTGGAGTCGCAGCGGTTGATCGCCTCGTAGGATCGATCCACTACCCGCTCGGGCAAGGTGTCGGCCGCGGCCTGGGCGCCCCCCGCGCGGGACAGAACCACGCTTGCCACCGTGAGCAGCAGTATGAAGCGGC
>JBIOUY010000271.1:0-33736 GCA_044867445.1 Gemmatimonadales bacterium | reverse complement strand
CTGTGGTGAGAGGCACTATCGGGTTCCCGTACGCTCCACCACCAGTGGGGTTTCAGCCGCCACCGGCACCGCGTGGGCGACCGGAATCGCCTCCGGATTGAACTCGCCCTCCCACCGCCCCATGATCGCCGTCGCGAGACAGTTGCCCACCAGGTTGACCATGGTTCGGGCCATGTCCATCAGCTCATCGACCGCGAGGATCACCGCGATGCCTTCGATCGGCAGCTGGAAGGCGGACAGAGCTCCCGCCAGGACCACGAGCGAGGCTCGGGGAACCGCAGCAATGCCTTTGCTCGTGACCAGCAGCATCAGCATCATGAACACCTGCTGCTGAATCGAGAGATGAACCCCCGCCGCCTGAGCCACGAACAGCGACGCCACACCGAGGTAAAGGGTCGAGCCGTCGAGATTGAACGAGTAGCCCGTCGGCATGACGAACGCCACGATCCGCTTGGGCACCCCGAACTCGATCATTCGCTGCATGGCGAGTGGCAGGGCGGCGTCCGAGGAGGTCGTGGTGAACGCGATGACCGCCGGGTCTTTCACCTGGCGGGCGAAGCGCCCGAGCGGGATCCTGGCAATCAGTGCCGCGGGAATGAGGGCTACCAGGGCAAACACGATGAGGGCGCCGTACAGCGTCCCTACCAGCAGCCCCAGGTTCCGGAGCACCTGAATCCCGCTGTGGCCCACTGTCACGGCCATGGCCGCCCCGATACCGATCGGGGCGTACTTCATTATCAGCTCGACGAACTTGAACATCACCTCGGCCACGCCTTCGGCGAAGGCGAGGATGATCTCCTTGGGCCGCCCTGCGCGTACCCGGGTGAGGGCTACCCCGAAGAGCACGCTCCAGAACACCACCTGGAGCACCTCATTCTGGGTCGCGGCCTCGAAGAAGCTTCGGGGTACCACATGCTCCAGGAATCCGGCGAACGTGGTCGGCGCGGGTTGCGGTATCGCCGCGTGGGGGTCGGGCGGCGGCAGCGCTACGCCCCGGCCCGGCTGGACCAGGTTGCCGGCGAGCAATCCCACTGCCAACGCCACCGTGGTCATGAGCCAGAAGTAGCCGATCGACTTGACCGCGAGCCGGCCGATCCGCTTCAGATCGTCTCCATGCCCGGCAATCCCCACCACCAGGGTCCCGAAGATGAGCGGGACCACGATGGACTTGATCATCCGGAGGAAGAGGGTGGAGAGCGGCTTGATGACGGGAGCGAAGTCCCGGTCGGGAAGGCGATTGTCGATGTAGCCGACCAGGATCCCCGTGGCCATGCCAATGAAGATCCACTGGGTCAGCGAGATGCTACGAAGCTTGCGCCACATGTGATCCTCAGCGCCCCACGAGCGCTCCGGCCTTGGCCTCGATCCCTGCGAGCAGCGATGCGTGGGACGCGGCGAACTTGGCCACCCCTTCTTCTTCCAACTCCCGGGTGACCGTCGCCAGCTCGATCCCGCTCTGCGCCAGTGTCTTGAGCTGCGCTTGCGCCGCTGCCACGCCGTCCTGGATTCGCACCGCCGGCTTGCCGTGATCCCGGTACGCCGCGAAGGTTTCAGGCGGTAGGGTGTTTACCGTTCTCGGCGCGACCAGAGCCTCGACATAGTGCACATCCGGGTACCTTGGGTCCTTAGTGCTGGTCGAGGCCCAGAGCGGCCGCTGCGGCCTCGCGCCCGCCTTGGCCAGGCGATCCCAACGTGGCGCACTGAGGGACCACTCGAACAGGCGATAGGCCGCGCATGCGTTGGCAATGGCGATCTTCCCCCGTAGCCCTGCCGGATCACCCATCCGATCGAGCAGAGCGTCCACTTTGCCATCTACCCGGCTCACAAAAAAGCTTGCCACCGAAGCGACCGGGCGGACCTGGAGGCCCTGCTGCTGCCGCCGCTCCAGCCCTTGAAGAAATGCCTCGATGACCTCCGCGTAGCGCTCCACCGAGAACAGTAGCGTGACGTTGACGCTGATCCCGGCGGCAAGGCTCTCGGTAATCGCGGGCAGCCCGGCCTTGGTGCCGGGAATCTTGATCATGACGTTGGGCCGGTCGACCGCGTGCCACAGCCGTTGCGCCTCTTGAATGGTCCCGGCGGTGTCGTTCGCCAAGGTGGGGGAGACCTCCAGCGAGACCTGGCCATCGCTTCCGTCGCTGGACCGGTAGAGCTGAGCGAAGCGATCGCATGCTGCGCGCACGTCTGCCACGGCGAGTGCCTCGAAAATCTCGCCCGCACTCTTTCCCTGCTCGCTCAGCCGGCGGATCTCATCGTCGTACAGCCGGCTTTCCGCGATCGCCTTCTCGAAGATCGTGGGGTTGGACGTCATCCCGCGGAGCCCGTCGTCCTGAATCAAGCGGTCGAGCTCGCCGGAGAGCACCAGATCGCGGGTGATGTAGTCGTACCAGGGACTCTGGCCCAGCTCACCCAGCCGGACCAGCGGGTTGTCTCGCTGCTTCATGCCGACCTCTTAGCCAGAAGGGTCCGAACCATTTCGGCGGCCCGCTCAGGGGTGAACCTGAACTCCGCAAATAGGCGCTCACCGGGCGCGGAGGCCCCGAACCCGTCCATGCTGAGCATGGCTCCGTCCTCTGTGGTCCAGCGCAGCCACCCGAAGGAGGAGCCTGCCTCGATGCCGACCCGGGTACGCACGCCGGGCGGCAGGACTTCGTGACGGTACGCTTCCGGTTGCGCGGCGAAGAGCTCCCACGACGGCATCGAGACCACCCTGACTTTGACCCGATCGGCCTGAAGCAGCCGAGCCGCGGCCAGCGCAACATGCACCTCGGACCCGGTTGCGATCAGGATGGCCTGCGGTGCCATGCCAGGCGAATCCTTCAGCACGTAGCCACCTCGCCTGACGCCTTCGACCGAGCCGAGTGAAGTTCGATCCAGGACCGGGAGCTTCTGCCGGGTGAGCACCAGCACGACCGGACCGCTTTGCCCCATCGCGACCCGCCATGCCTCGACGGTCTCCGTCGCATCCGCCGGCCGCAAGACGGTGAGTCCCGGGATCGAGCGGAGCATCGCCAAATGAGAGTCTGGCTGGTGAGTGGGACCATCCTCGCCCAAGCCGATCGAATCGTGAGTGCCGATAAAGATGACCGGCAAGCGCATGATGGCGGCCAACCGAATAGCGGGCTTCATGTAATCAGTGAATACCAGGAAGGTACTCCCGAACGGACGAAGCCCTCCATGCGCGGCAATCCCGTTCAGGCATGCCGCCATTCCGTGCTCCCGCACTCCCCAATGGAAACCGCGGCCGCTGCTGGCTGGCCCGAAGGTGCCACCCTGCTTCAGGGTGGTTCCGGTGCTTCCTCCCAGGTCGGCAGAGCCTCCGATCAGGTTAGGCACGGCGGCAGCGATCGCCTGCAGCACCATCCCCGAGGCCTGTCGTGTAGCCAGGGAGCCCGCGGTGGGCGTGATCTGGGGAAGCGCCTGCTCCCACCCATCGGGGAGCGCGCCGGAGAGCCACTGCTCGAACTCGCGGGCTAACCCTGGGTGTGCATCCTGGTAACCGGCAAACCGGGCCCGCCACTCGGCCTCCAGCATGGCCCCTCGATCGATTGCCCCGCGCCAATGCTCCAGCGCGTCTGTCGGAACATAGAAGGTCGGCTCGACCGGCCAGCCCATGATCTCCTTAGTGCGCCGCACCTCGTCGGCACCCAAAGGGGCGCCGTGGGCGTCGGCGGACCCTCGCTTGGTTGGAGCAGGGTCGGCGATGTGGGTACGAAGCACGATCAGAGACGGGCGGGAGACCTCGGCTTGGGCCGCCTCCAGGGCACTTCGGATTCCGTCCAAGTCGTTTCCGTCACCCACTCGCACCACGTGCCAACCATAGGCCTCGAATCGCCGAGGAACGTCCTCCGAAAAACAGAGCGCGGTATCGCCGTCGATGGTGACATGGTTGTCGTCGTAGAGCAGATTGAGCTTGCCGAGCCGAAGGTGGCCTGCGAGGGAGGCTGCTTCACTCCCGACCCCTTCCATCAGATCGCCGTCACTCACGAATGCCCAGGTCCGGTGATCCACGATGGTGTGCCCCGGCCGATTGAAGTGATCCGCCAGCAGCCGTTCGGCGATAGCCATTCCCACCGCATTGCCGAACCCCTGGCCCAGTGGTCCGGTGGTCGTCTCGACTCCCGGCGTATGTCCCCGCTCCGGGTGCCCCGGGGTGCGGGAACCCCACTGCCGGAAAGCCCTGAGATCGTCCAGCGACAGGTCGTACCCGCTCAGGTGCAGGAGACTGTAGAGCAGCATCGATGCGTGCCCGCAGGAAAGCACGAAACGATCTCGGTCGGCCCATGAGGGATTGCGCGGGTGGTGCCGGAGAAACTCGTTCCACAGAACGTAGCCCGCTGGAGCCAGCGCCATGGGTGTGCCAGGATGGCCTGACTGGGCCTGTTCCACGGCATCCATGGCCAATGCTCGAATGGCGTTGATGCTGCGCCAGGCAAGGTCGGCGTGGGAGATGGGGGACTCGCGGGGGATCAGGGTGGCTTCTAGACGCGGGGGTCGCGTGCGAGTGCTCTCGGGGGTCAGACTGGGCTCCTTTCGAGCGCAGGACCGGCGTCGCGCGCCCTGGCGGATGGACCGGTGAAGATAATTATCTCGTTCTCACCGCAGAAGCGCCGGGTCCGCTGAGCGCCAGCGCAAGCGCGATCACCAGCACGGTGAAGGGGTGTTCCCAACCGACTTTGGTAAAGTCGAATCCCTTGGACCAGTGCACCGTCACAATGGCGCCGATCATCTCGACGACAACCAGCAGTCCAACGATATCGGTCGCGATGCCAAGGAGCAGCAGCAGTCCGCCCACGACCTCTACCACCAACGCAAAGCCCGCGGTGAGGGTTGGCGCGGGGACATGCATGGACGCGAAGCCGCCGGCGGTCGCGCTGAAGTGCAGGAGCTTGGGAATCCCGTGATACAGCAGAATGGTGGCCAATACCAAGCGGAGAAGCAGTAAGGCGAGATCCAAATTGACTGGGACGAAGCGGCGCATAGGATCTCCGAGGCCAAGGTGAAACGCTGGGTGGAATGTTGCAGCCCAGCGGCCGCGCGCGCCAGCAGGGTGGATCAGCCCAGGTCTGCGATGGTACTATGCGGTGTTCGCTATCCGGGAGCGACGTGACTCAGGTCGAGAGAACCTACGAGATCCATGAGGTCGCGGTACTGACCGGGCTACAGCCGGCCCGCCTCCGGGCGTGGGAACGTCGCTACGAAGTCGTTCGCCCCCGGCGCATGGCCAACGGTTACCGCAGGTACACAGAGAAACAGGTTGCCCTCCTCCGTGCCTTTGCTCGCCTCATCGAGTCAGGAGAACGCATCGGCCATCTGGCGGTAACCGCTCCCGATGAGGTGCTGGCTCGGGCACGGGACCGTGCCCGCCAGCCCGCGCCGGACCGTGCCTTCATTGAAGCCATTCAGGCGCTCGATCGCGAGCGGCTGGAGGGGATCGTCGCTCAACAGCTTACCCTTCGCGGCCTGCGCGGCTTCGCGGAAGCGATTGTGCTTCCCCTTGCCGAGACTATCGGAGAGCTGTGGGCATTGGGCGAGTTGCCCATAGCGGCCGAACACCTGGCGAGCGAGGTGGTCCTCCATGCGCTGAAAGGGGGACTCCGCTCATTCCGCGGCGACGGCAGGCTCATGCTCGCCGCCTGCCTGCCCGGTGAGCGGCACGAATGGGGGATCCTGGCTGTGCTCGCAATTCTCCAGGATCAGGGCTGGCGGTCGCAGTACCTCGGGACCGATCTGCCGTTAGAGGACATGGTGAATGCCGCTCGGCGACTCGCTCCAGCGGCTGTCGCCCTGAGTGCGAGTGATCCCGAGACCGTTCGGAGATCTCTGTCGGGACTGGCCGCGCTTCCCGGCCAGCTTCCGGCCGGGACCAGGCTGGCCATTGGCGGAAAGGGAGCGGAGCCCCACGCCGCATTCTTGCAGAGGTATGGCTACCAGGTGGGCAGGGTCGGGGCCGCCTGGGCAGGGAGCCTTCGGGGTTGACGGAAGCCAAGACGGCCCAGATTCTGAGTGGACAAGACCGCACGGGTGCGGCTGAATGAAGGCCCGACGATGGCCCTACCAGGAGCCGGCTACGTGACCTCACACGAAACGGACGAAGAGGAGCCCTCAGGGCGTTGGCAGAGACGGACTCCAGGCGGCGTGGCGGGGCGTTGGGTGAAGGTCATTCTCATTGTGCTCGGGGTACTCCTGCTGCTGGGAGCGGGGGTGCTGCTGTATGCCGGCCGGCCCATCGCGTTCGCCGTGGTTCACCGGCTCACTGCCCGGAAGTTTCCCCAGGTGAAATGGATCAACAGTGCCGAATTGGCCCGCTGGCGAGGGGACTCGATGCGGCCACAGCCTGTGATCCTGGATGCTCGGACCCAGGAGGAATTTCTGGTGAGCCACCTGGCAGGTGCGATCCGGATCGATCCCTACCGCCCGATACTCCGCCCCATCCGACGTTTCCCCAAGGACACCGCGATCGTGGTTTACAGCTCGGTGGGCTATCGCGGCGCTCGCCTGGCCCACTTCCTGGCTCGCCAGGGGTACACCAACGTGGTTGACCTGGATGGGAGCATTTTTCAGTGGGCCAACGATGGACGCCCCATGTTTCGGGACGACCGCCCGACCAACCAAGTTCATCCCTATGACGGCCGCTGGGGATGGCTGCTGGAGTCGCCCCACCGGGCCGAGGCACCCCCGCTGCCCAAGCGTTCCGCGGCGCCCTGAGTTCGGGCATCAGCTTATGGACGGGAGCTTGGAGGACCCGTCTGAATCGTCATCTTCGTTGCTGCTGCTGTTCCAGATGTCCGCCGTCAGCTTCCAGGCGCCATCCCTTTGCCGCTTGAGACACATCACATATTTCCCGGAGTCGGCTTCTTCCTTCGCCGTTGCCGGAAGACTATATCTACCAATAAGATAGCCGACGTCGCCAGCGACCTCCAACCGCAGGGTGGTCACCCTGAGCCCTTGATCGGTACCCTGGCGCCAGAATTCCTCGATCGCCTTGCGTCCCTCGATCGGCGAGTGGTCCGGCGGGAGGAGCACAGCATCGTCGGCATAGAGGCTGGTCAGGGTCTCGACGTCGCCCTGGTTCGACGCGTCCACGTACCGTCCCACCGCAGCCTGAATAGCCTGCCGGGCACTGGGTTGGGGCGTGTCCGCGCGTTGGCTGCAAGCGGTCAGGGTGCTGGCAAGGGCGGTCAGGAGCAGGGCTGAAGAGAACGAAGCTGTCATTTTGGCGCCATTCTTGCTATGTTCCCAGGACACGGAGTTGGTCTGACTCTCAGACCCCCATTTTTCACCAATAACTTGGATTTTTGTGGCACGCAGATCACGTAGACATTCCGTAGTCTCAGTCCCCAGTTTTCGCCGATCCCCCGGTCGCTCCATGCAGTCTCACCGCGAATGGCTCCTCGCCAGTCATGGCCCAGTGTGCGCTTACTGTGGTAGCGAGACTGTGCCGGATCTCATCACCCTGGACCATGTTCGCCCCCGGCGGGGGCAGACGGCGTACGACCGTCCGGACAATCTGGTCCTGGCATGCAGGGACTGCAACGCGGCCAAGGCGGACACCCCATTGGTCGCGTTTCTCATGCAGAGGCGCTCACGGGGAGTCTTCCTCCGGCACTATGGAGAGCATCTCTCTGAGCCGCTAAAGGAATTGGCTCGCCAGGCCTCGGAACGACCCATCCTGCCGAGAGACTGAGGACGAAGACCAAGAGGGCGGCTCATCGGCCGCCCTCTCTGATTTTGCAGTCCTTGATTTTCAGCCCTTCGCTTCGCCTGCTGTAGCCATCGTCTCGAGCGGTGCTCGCGCGGGCCCCGAGCCGGCGCCAAGCGCCTCCCGCAGAATACGGCCCTGCTCCGCAGCGTGCGCTGCCGGATAGCCCTCCGCTGGACTGGCTCGCTCCGGCCGACCCACGTAGCGAACCTCCATGATGGATGGCCTCTCCGAGGCCAGCTCCCGAAGCTTGGCCTCGAGGTAGCGCCACGCTCCCATGTTGAGCGGCTCTTCCTGGACCCAGACTAGCTCTGTGACTCGCGGATATCGGGCCAGCAGTTGGCGCAATTCGGTCCAGGGGAAGCTGTAGAGCTGCTCCAGCCGAACGATTCCGGGACGATCGGCCCCCATCTTTTCGGCTTCGGGCAGCAGCTCATAGTAGATCTTCCCGGTGCACATGAGCAGCCGCTCGACTCGATCGGGATCCTGAGCAAAGAAGGGATCGTCCAACACGGGTCGGAAGTAGCCGGTGGTGAGATCCTGCAGGCTCGACCCCGCGAGTGGATGGCGCAAGAGGCTCTTGGGAGTGAACAGCACCAGGGGGCGCTGGCGAGTGCGCTTGGCCTGCCGCCGCAGCAGGTGGAAGTACTGCCCCGGTGTGGTGCAGTTGCAGACCCGCATATTGCCTTCGGCGCAGAGGTGGAGGAATCGGGCCATTCGAGCGCTGGAGTGTTCCGGCCCCTGACCCTCATATCCGTGCGGAAGGAGCAGGGTGAGCCTGGTGGTGAGCCCCCACTTGGCGAGACCAGAGGAGATGAACTGATCGATGATGACTTGGGCCGCGTTCACGAAGTCGCCGAACTGGGCCTCCCAGAGGACCAACGCCTCGGGTGCGGCGGCGCTGTAGCCGTACTCGAAACCCAGAGTGCCGACTTCGGAGAGCGGGCTGTTGTGCAGCTCCATCGGAGCCAGGGCGCCGGGAAGACGCTGGATGGGGGCAAACGCCTGACCGGTGTTGACGTCGTGCAGAACGAGGTGGCGCTGGCTGAAGGTCCCGCGCTCGGTGTCTTGACCGGTCAGCCGGACCGGAACACCCTCGGTGAGGAGCGAGGCCATGGCCAGGGCCTCGGCGTGAGCCCAGTCGATTTCCCCTTCTTGCGAGCCGAACGCGGCGCGCCGCCGCTCGAGCTGCTTCCTCAGCTTGGGATGGACTGTGAACCCCTCGGGCCACGAGAGGAGTTGCTCGTTCAACGCGGTCAGGAATTCGGCCGATAAGGCGGTCTCCACCTCCTGGCCCGCCGGCCCGATTCTCACGGGATGCTCTGCCGTGGTGGTCTTGCCCATGCTGGCCTTGAACGCCTGTTGGATATCGACCAGACGTTGATAGGCCTGAGCTGCCTCGCGGTCCACCACTTCCTGAGTCACGACCCCGTCCTCGATCAGGCTCTTGGCGTACAGCTCCCGGACCGAAGGATGATTCTTGATCCGCTCGTACATCTGGGGCTGGGTGTACGCCGGCTCGTCGCTTTCGTTATGCCCGTGCCGCCGGTAACCCACGAGGTCGATCACCACGTCCTGGTGGAATCGATCTCGGTAGGCCATCGCCAGCCGGGCCGCCGCCAGACAGGCTTCCGCGTCGTCCGCGTTGACGTGGATGATGGGGATGTCGAACCCCTTGGCCAGGTCGGAGGCGTAGCGAGTGGAGCGGGCGTCTTCCATGTCGGTGGTGAAGCCGACCTGGTTGTTGGTGATCAGATGGATGGTGCCGCCAGTGCGGTAGCCTTTGAGCGCGCCCAGATTGAGCGTCTCGGCCACCACGCCCTGCCCCGCGAAGGCCGCGTCGCCGTGAATCACCACCGGCAAAGCCACGCTGGGCTCGTGGTGCGGCTCCCGGCCCCGCCTTTGGGTCTGCTTGGCCCGCGCTCGGCCATCAACGACAGGAGAAACGAACTCCAGGTGGCTCGGGTTGGGGGACAGAGTCACCGTGATCGCCTTTCCCTTGGGCGTCACATAGGCCCCCTCGGCCCCATGATGGTACTTCACGTCGCCGGTGCCGCCTTCGGGTGTGAGCTGGCCGCCCTCAACGTGCCTGCCACCCTCGAACTCGGCGAAGATGGTTTCGTAGGGACGACCCACGGTGTGCGCCAGCACGTTCAACCGGCCGCGGTGCGCCATCCCGAGCACCACGTCCCGGGCTCCCGACTCGGCCGCAAGCTCGATGGTGATATCGAGCATCGGCACCAGGAGATCGACTCCCTCGATCGAAAATCGCTTTTGGCCCAGGTACGCCTTGTGAAGGAACTTCTCCAGCGCCTCGACTTCGGTGAGCCGCTGGAGCAGCTTGCGCCGCTCTTCCGTCGTGAGCGGCTTACGATAGGCGCCCGACTCGATCTTTTCCCGCAGCCAGACCCGCTCCTCGTGGGTGGCGATGTGCTCGATCTCATAGGCCATGGTGCCGCAGTAGGTGGCCTGGAGATACGGCAGTGACTCGGCCAGCGTCCGGCCGGGCACCGTGATGCGCAGCACCTTGGAAGGAATTGCGGCTCTGACTTCGGGATTGAGACCAAGTGGGCCGTCGGGATCGAGCGCGGGGTCGCCGATGGGCGGGGTGCCCAAAGGGTCGAGGTGGGCTGCCAGGTGGCCATGCATCCGAAAGGCCTTCACCAGAGCCATCGCCGCGGCAACGTGATAGAGCATCTCCGGAGCCACCGGGCCGGCTGCTTCCTGTGCCGCCTTGGCCGAAGGTGCCGGCTTGGCAAGTTGATAACTTGCCTCGGCCAGACCCAGGCTCTCGCCGATGAGCTCGAAGAAGCCCGCCTCGCCCTGGAGCAGGTGGTCGAGCGTCGCCAGGAAGTCCCCCGACTCCGCCCCCTGGATGATGCGGTGATCATAGGTACTGGTGACGGTCATGACCTTGCTGATACCGAATTCGCGCAGCCGTTCTTCGGGTACGGCGGAGAACTCGACCGGATAGCCGATTGCGCCAACGGCGATGATACTGCCCTGGCCGACCATGAGCCGCGGCACCGAGGCGACGGTGCCCAGCCCACCAGGATTGGTGAGCGACAGAGTCGCGCCGGCGAAGTCATCAGGCATCAGTCGGCTGTTTCGCGCCTTCTCCACCAGCGCCTCGTATGCCGCATGGAAACTGGCGAAGTCCATCGTCTCGGCGCGCTTGATGACCGGCACGACGAGGCCACGGCTGCCGTCCTTGCGTTGCACATCAACCGCCAGTCCGAGGCCGATGCCCTCCGGTTGCAGCCGGTAGGGCACTCCGTCCTGCATCAGGAGCGCGTGACCCATCACCGGATGCTGCTTGACCGATTGAACCAGAGCGTACGCGATCAGATGGGTGAACGAGATCTTGTTGGGGCGGCCGGCTCGCTGTAACGCCTGGTTGAAATGCCGGCGTCTGTCCTCGAGCAATCCTACCGGCACCGCCCGAAAGCTGGTTGCCGTGGGGACGGTCAGGCTCTCGCTCATGTTGGCGACGAGCTTGGCGGCTGGACCCTTGATGGGGATAGCGCCGGCAGGGAGCTCCCCTCGCGGAGCGAGGGGGCGGTGTGGCGGTAGTTCCGTTGGAGGGCCGGCTAGCGTCTGGCCCCCATTCCGGCCGTCGGGCGTTTCACCCACGATGCCGCTCTCGAAAAGGCGCCGCCAATCCGGACCGACCGCCGCCGGATCCCGGAGGAACTCCTCATACATGGCCTGCGCAAAGCCCGCGTTGGCCGTCTCGAACACGTTCGGATCCACGAGGTCCACCATCCCTGCAATGAGCGTATAACAACCCGACTCCGGAGAGCCGGAGTCGTTCTCAAGGGGAATGCCTAAAGATAATGATCGGAAGGACCTGCTGCAGACAGCGGACGGAGCACAGGCTTACTCAGCGCTCCATGTACTTCTGGTAGCGCGAGGTCTCGGTTTCCACTCTCGCTTCGTCCCAACCCCGCTCCCGGGCCATCAGTTCGGCGACGCGGCGCGCTGCTTGCCCTCCATGATCCGGATGCTCGTAATACAGGTGCAACCGGCGAACCATGACGTCCTCGACGGTCTGGGCCAGCTCTCGCCGGGCTGCATGAATGACCTCCGCCTCGATTGCCGCGTGAGGAGGAGCGAGCCGCCGGAACAGCCGCCGATCGGAGGCACCGAGGTTGTAGATCCCGGCTGCTTCGGTGCCGTAGTACCGGAGCAGGTGCTCTACGCTGTCCGGCGCGACGCCGAGCTCTAGCCCGCGCTCCCGAAAAGTGGTGAGATCGGCGGCTTCGCCTCCGGGCAGCGGCTCCTCGTCGGTCCGGGACTCCGTGGGGCGAGAACGGCCGTCGCGGAACCGCAGCTCGCGCACTGCCCGGTCCACCACTTCCCGAGCCATCGCCCGATACGTGGTGAGCTTGCCGCCCACGACGCTGATCATGCCACCGGAGCCCTGCACGATGGCATGCTCCCGTGACCGGCTCGACTCGGGCACTTTGACGCCGTTCGCGAGGAGCGGCCGGAGTCCGACCCAGGCCGCGCGGATGTCCTCCAACCCCAGCCGCGCGTTGGGGAACCGGGCGTTGGCCGAGCGGAGCAGATAGACCATGTCGTTGCGGCTGATGCCCGGTCGATCGGGAGCTTCGCTGGTGTCGGTGTCCGTCGTGCCGATGTAGGAGAGATCACCCCAGGGCAGAATGAACAGTATCCGGCCATCGATCGGGCTGGTGAAGACGATCGCGTCACGGTGATCCAGGCGGGACCGCTCGACCACGATATGCACCCCCTTGGTGGGCTGCAGCATGGGAGCGGCACCTCCATCCTCCAGCCGCCGGACCCGATCGCTCCAGGGCCCCGTCGCATTGACCACTACGCTCGCCCGAATCACGGTGCGCTCGCCGCTGAGCTGGTCCTCGACCACGGCACCGACCACCCGACCGGCCGTACGCTCCAGGGCGCAGACCGCGGCATAGTTGGCGACCAGTGCCCCGTGGTGCATGGCCGAGCGGGCGGTCGCGAGCACGAGGCGGGCATCGTCGCACTGGGCGTCGTAGAATCTGGCCCCTCCGATCAGGCCGCGTTCCCGGAGCATCGGCTCGGCCTCGAGCAGCGCGCGCTTGCCGAGCATCCGGTGTGTCCGCACATTGCGAAACAGTGCCAGAAGATCGTAGAGCCACATTCCCGCCGCGAGCCGCCAGAGCGAGATCCGGTCGCCGCGGTGCAGGGGGAACACGAAGGGAAGTGGCCAGACGAGATGTGGGGCGATGCGAAGGAGGACCCGTCGCTCGCGGTTGGCCTCGAGCACCAGACGAAAATCGCCGGTCTCGAGGTAACGCAGGCCGCCATGGATCAGGCGGCTGGAGCGCGAGCTGGTGCCGGACCCGAGATCATTCTGTTCGACCAATACCGTGCGCAGGCCGCGCATCGCCGCGTCTCGGGCGACTCCCGCTCCGGTGATGCCACCGCCGATGACCAGGATGTCGGCCGGCTGCGCGGCCAGTTCGTCCAGAGTGGCGCGCACTGAGGATCGCCGTTCGTGACTCTGCCCCCCCTCTCGCGAGTACCCCGACCCAGCACCTGGTTTCTCTGGTGGGCTCATCTGATTCGTCCGGACGCGAGGGTGCTGGATCTGGCCTGCGGCGAAGGTCGCCACAGCCTGGCAGCGGCGGCACTTGGAGCCCGGGTTACCGCGCTGGACCGGGACGCGGCCCGCCTGGCCACCGCCAAGGAGCTGGCCGAGGACAACGGACTCTCGATCGACTGGCGCATCGCCGACCTGGAAGAGACATGGCCAGAGCTCGGCTGCTTTGATGCGGTTCTCTTGTTCAATTATCTTGACCGAGCCAGGATGCCTCGAGTGCGTGAGGTTATTGCGCCGGGTGGCATCCTGATCATGGAATCGTTTCTCACCACCCAACGCGAGCTTGGCTGGGGGCCCACCTCCGACGACCACCTTCTCCGGCCGGGTGAGCTCGCCCGCCTGGTCGCGCCACTCCGGATCCTGCACGGACGCGAGGTGCTCGAACCGGTCGATGCCGAGCGCTGGAGGGCGGTGGCGAGCATAGTCGCCGTGAAAAGTAAGAAGTGAGAAGTAAGATGTAAGAAGTACGGAGGAAAGAGCGGAAGGGGGCAGCCAGGAGCCGATTTGAGCTTGCCGGCCGTGAAGTTGGACTCCTCAGGGCTTCCCTTCTTACTTCCTACTTCTCACTTCTTACTTCTGTTCACCCTCCGA
This sequence comes from Gemmatimonadales bacterium, assembly GCA_044867445.1. Taxonomy (GTDB): domain Bacteria; phylum Gemmatimonadota; class Gemmatimonadetes; order Gemmatimonadales; family GWC2-71-9; genus CAVVWJ01. The sequence continues at coordinate 19,832 of JBIOUY010000271.1, read as the reverse complement.
GGTGGGATGCAAGATTCTCCGGGTCGGCGGGCCGCGATCATCGCCGGGTTACGTACCCCGTTCGCCAAGAGCGGGACCCTGTTCCGCGATGTTCCCGCCGTAGCCTTGGCCCGCCACGTCGCCCGGGAGCTGCTCATGCGCAGCGAGGTGGATGGGCGAGAGATCGATGAGGTCGTCTTCGGGCAGGTAGTGCCTTCGGTCCTCACTCCCAATGTGGCTCGGGAGGTGAGTCTCCTCCCTCAGCTGCTTCCCAGTGTCCCGGCCTACAGCCTCAACCGAGCCTGCGCCTCCGCGGCACAGGCAATCGGCAACGCGGCCGACCAGATCGCGGTGGGTCACGCCGACACCGTGCTGGCCGGCGGAGTCGAGTCCCTTTCCGATATCCCCATCCTGCACTCTCGAGGCTTGAGCCGGGTCCTGGTGGACGCAAGCAAGGCGCGCGGCCTGGGAGGCAGATTGTCGAGTTTCAGCCGGCTTCGGCCGCGGGATCTGATCCCCGTTTCGCCTGCCATCGCGGAGCCCTCCACCGGGGAGACCATGGGTCAGTCCGCGGAGAAGATGGCCAAGGAGAACGGCATCAGCCGGGAGGAGCAGGACCGCTTCGCCCTCATGAGTCACCAGCGGGCAGCCGCCGCTACCAACGACCGCAGGCTCACCGCGGAAATCGCGCCCTGGTTCGGCGGCCCGGGCATGGATCAACCGTTCGCCACGGACAATGGCATCCGGCCGGACACGTCGCTCGAGGCGCTGGCCGCGCTCAAGCCGGTGTTCGACCGGAAGTATGGCTCGGTCACCGCCGGGAACTCTTCGCCGCTCACCGACGGTGCCGCAGCAGTTGTGCTCATGGCGGAGGAGAAAGCAAAAGCGCTCGGCTACCTGCCGCTCGCCTACATCCGCAGCTACGCGGTGAGCGCGGTAGACCCGGGTTGGCAGTTGCTCATGGGCCCGGTGTATGCGGTGCCCAAGGCGCTGGAACGCGCCGGGATCGTCTGGAAGGATCTGGGTGTCGTGGAGATCCACGAAGCCTTCGCGGCCCAGGTGCTCTCCAATGTGCAGGCGTGGGCTTCGCGGGCCTGGGCCGAGCGGCTGGGGCTCGCCGGCCCGGTAGGAGAGGTGGATTGGACCCGCACCAACGTGATGGGCGGGTCCATTGCGATTGGGCACCCCTTTGGGGCGACTGGGGCGCGACTGGTCACCAGCTTGGCGCACGAGATGCGCCGGCGGGACGTGCAGTTTGGCTTGCTCTCCATCTGCGCGCAGGGAGGGATGGGATATGCGATGGTGCTGGAGAGAAGCTAACAGCTAACGGCTAACAGCTAACGGCTAACGGCTAACGGCTAACAGCTAACGGCTAACGGCTAACGGCTAACAGCTAACGGCTAACAGCTAACGGCTAACAGCTAACGGCTAACAGCTAACAGCTAACAGCTAACAGCTAACAGCTAACAGCTAACAGCTGACAGCTTGCGGTCCCGCGAAACGGAGGCTCGCTGCCTCAAGACTGCTAGCTGATAGCTGATAGCTGATGGCTCCGGAGAAACATGTCTGCCTTTACAACCATTCTCGAACGCTCCGTCGCGGTCGTCACCTTCGACCTCCCCGGCGAGCCGGTGAACAAGCTCAACGCCGCGGTCAAGGTGGAATTCGAGGCCTTGCTGATTCGCCTCCGCGATGACACCGCCATCCGAGCCGTGGTGCTCATCTCCGGCAAGCCAGACACCTTCATCGCCGGCGTCGATATCGAGGAGTTCACCGCTCTCACCACCCGAACCGAAGCCGAGCGGCTGAGCTTTGAGGGTCAGGAGATGGTGAGCAGGGTGGAGACCCTTCCCAAGCCGGTCGTCGCCGCCATCCATGGGGCCTGTCTCGGCGGTGGACTGGAGCTCGCGCTGGCCTGTCACTATCGGGTCGCCAGTGATCACCCCAAGACCCAACTCGGGCTTCCCGAAGTGCAGCTGGGCCTCGTGCCCGCCGCCGGTGGCTGCCAGCGACTACCCCGGCTCATCGGCCTGAGTGCCGCGCTGGATATGATCTTAACCGGCAAGAGCGAGCGGGCCGACAAGGCGCATCGCCTCGGGCTGGTCGATGAGCTGGTGCCTCAGAACATTCTCAAGCGGGTGGCGATCGCGGCGGCCGAGCGGCTGGCCGACCAAAAATTCACCCGGCGCGCCCCAAAGGTCGGAATCTCCGTCAAGCTGCTCGAGGGCACCCCGGCCGGTCGCCGCCTGATCTATCGCGCCGCACGCAAGAAGGTAGAGGAGAAGACCCGACGCCACTATCCGGCGCCGCTCGCGGCGCTGGAGGCGATTCGGGTCGGGCTGGAGCACGGGATCGCCGCCGGTCTCCAGCAGGAACATCACGCCTTCGGCGACTTGGCCGTGGGAGACGTCTCCCGCAAACTGGTCCAGATCTTCTTCGCTTCCACCGCGCTCAAGAAAGACGATGGCATTGCCCCGGGCAGCGCCGTGCCGCGACAGATCCGCCGCCTCGGCATCGTGGGGTCCGGCTTTATGGGGGCGGGGATCGCGGCAACCGCCGTGCTCAACGTAGAAGTCGATACTCGGCTCAAGGATGCCGATCTTCCCCGGGTCGGAAAGGGGCTGTATGCCGCCATCGGACTTCTCAAGGAACGGCTGAGTCGCAGGCGTCTCACCCGCCCACAATATGAGCGGCTGAGCGCGTTGCTTTCGGGAGGCGCCGACTACAGCGGCTTCGGGCGAGCAGATCTGGTGATCGAAGCGGTGTTCGAGGAGCTGGAGGTGAAACGGCAAGTGCTCGCGGAGGTCGAAGCGGTTACCCGCCCCGATGCGATCTTCGCAAGCAACACCTCGACCATTCCCATTCGCGAGATCGCCGCTCACGCGACCCGCCCCGACCGGGTGCTGGGTATGCACTTCTTCTCCCCGGTGGAGAAGATGCCGCTGCTGGAGGTCATTCCGACCGATGCGACCAGCCCCGAGGCGATCGTCACCGCGGTCCGCTTCGGCCGCCGCATGGGGAAGACGGTCATCATCGTGCGCGACAGCCCGGGATTTTGGGTGAACCGCATTCTGTCACCCTACCTGAATGAGGCTGCCCTCTTGCTGGAGGAAGGCGTGCCCATCGAGTTGATCGACAGGGGCATGACGGCATGGGGGTTTCCGGTCGGTCCGGTGGCGCTGCTGGATGAAGTCGGGCTCGACGTGGCACAGAAGGCGGCCAAGGTGATGCATGAGGCCTTTGGAGAGCGAATGAAGCCCGCTGGCGCGCTCAGCCGGCTGCTGGGAGCAACTCGGTTCGGCCGCAAGAACGGCCGTGGCTTCTACCGCTATCACAATGGCCACCAGGCTGGCGTCGATGACTCGGTGTACCCCCTCCTTGGAGTGCGGCCGTCCGATGATATCGCCCCCTGGACCGTCGAGCGGAGGCTGGTGTACATGATGCTGAATGAGGCGGTTACTGCCTGCGCGGAACAGGTGGTCCGCAGTGCGCGCGACGGCGACTTGGGCGCAGTGTACGGGATCGGGTTCCCGGCCTTCCGCGGCGGGCCCCTGCGCATGATCGACGATCTTGGCGCCGGCCGCGTGGTCGATGTGCTGCAAGAGCTTCAAGACCAATACGGCGAGCGCTTCACCCCGGCTGCCTCGCTCGTGGATATGGCCGGGCGAGGAGCGCGCTACTATCCCGCCTGAGTCGAGTCGCTGAGTAACCATTTGGAACAGTCTTATCATTCAATCCGTATAGGGTTCCCTTACGGGGCAGAAGGGTGCTCCCCGCGGCTTTTGAGGCTGGAGTTCCATTACGTGCTCGACATCGCCGACCGCCTGCGAGCTGCCATTGCCGATCGCTACCTCATCGAGGAAGAGATCGGCCGCGGTGGGGCCGCCACGGTCTACCTTGCGGAGGACCTGAAGCATTCCCGCAAGGTAGCGATCAAGGTTCTCCGGCCGGTTCAGGGCGCCGGCTACGAGCCCCAGCGATTTCTCCGGGAGATCCGGATCGCCGCCCGGCTGGCGCATCCTCAGATCCTCCCCCTGCACGATTCGGGAGAGTGCGAAGGGCTCCTCTACTTCGTCATGCCCTACGCGGGGTGTGAGAGTCTGCGCAACCGGCTGAGCCGCGAAGGGCAGCTTCCCATCGACGTCGCCCTTCGGATTACCAGGGCCGTCGCCAGTGCGCTCGGCTATGCTCACCGGCACAACGTCATTCACCGCGATATCAAACCCGAGAACATCCTGCTCCACGAAGGCGAGCCGGTGATCGCCGATTTTGGGGTGGCGACCGCCATCTCCGCCGCGGGCGGCGACAACCCCTATATCACCGACCGGGGGTTCACCGTGGGCACCCCGGCGTATATGAGCCCGGAGCAGGCTAGTGCGGAAACCGGCCTGGACGGCCGGACCGACCAGTACAGTCTGGCCTGCGTGCTTTATGAGATGCTGGTGGGCGAGCCTCCCTTTGCCGGCAGCGGTCCGCGGGCGACCATGGCCCGCCACGCGATCGAGAGCCCGGCTCTCATCCGAACCCGTCGCCCCGGCGTCCCATCGAGCGTTGAACGGGCCCTGATGAAGGCGCTCGCCAAGGAACCGGGTCAACGCTTCGGCAGCATGACCGAGTTCGCCGAGGCCCTGGTTGCGCCGACGACTGAGATCGTGCCGGCGATCTCGCTCTCGAGTCGGGGCGAGGCCCGTACGGTCGCGGTGCTTCCCTTCGTCAATGCCAGCGCGGATCCGGAGAACGAGTACTTCAGCGACGGCATGACGGATGAGCTTATCACTGCGCTGACCAAGGTCGAGGGCCTCCAGGTGGCCTCCCGCACCTCGGTATTCGCGCTCAAAGGTCTGCGGGAAGATGTCCGAACCTTGGGCGCCCGGCTCAATGTCTCGGCCGTGCTGGAGGGATCGGTGCGGCGGGCCGGCAATCGCCTGCGGATTACCGTGCAGCTCACCGAAGTCACCGATGGCCGGGCGCTCTGGTCCGAGCGCTACGATCGCGAGATCGCCGACGTCTTTGCTATCCAGGACGAGATCGCCCGCACCATCGTCGCCACCCTCCGGACGACCTTCCTGGGCGAGCTCGGCGACCCCACGCCGGTTCGCTATACCGCCAACGTCAAGGCCTATCAGCTCTACCTCAAGGGACGCTACTGGTGGAACCGGAGGACCCAGGCCGCCATCGTGGAGGGCATCAAGTACTTCGAGGAGGCCATTGCGGAAGATGCCGACTATGCGCTGGCGTACACCGGACTGGCCGATTCCTATGCGCTCCAGGTGGACTACCGCGGCGCTCCGGTGGTGGAAGGTATGGAACGGGCGAAGCTCTTCGCGCGAAAGGCCCTGGAGTTGGACGAGACTCTGGCCGAAGCCCACACCTCCCTTGGCTGGGTGACCTTCATCTACGACTGGGACTGGAGTGCCGCTGATCGAGAGCTGGCGCGCGCGATCGAGCTCAACCCTCGCTATTCAGTAGCGCGACAGTGGCGGTCCTGGCTGCTCATTGCCCTGGGCGCCACCGAGGCAGCCATGGCGGAGGGCCGCAGGGCGGCGGACCTCGATCCCGCTTCGGTGTCCATCCGGCGAAGCCTCGGCTGGCTGCACTACTACGCTCGGGAGCACGATGCCGCGCTGGAGCAGCTGCGTCGCGCGCTCGCGATGAACCCCACCGCTGAAGAGAATCATCGGCTGCTGGGCCTGGCCTACGCTCAGAAGGGGATGTACGACGAGGCGGCGGCGGCCTTTCGCGAGGCGATCGCCAGCTCGGAGAGTCCGGCACTCGCCACCGCGGGATTGGGTCAGGTCGCGGCCCTCCGGGGTCGCACCCGAGAGGCCCGAAGTATTCTCGACGACCTCTACGCCGCCGGCCGGGAGCACTACGTCTCTCCCGTTGCGTACGTGATCCTCCACGCCAGCCTGGGCGATGTCGATCCGGCGTTCGAATGGCTGGAGCGCGCGTACGCCGACCGCCGTGGGTGGCTGGCCTATCTTCGGGTAGAGCCGATGGTGGATCCCCTACGAGCCGATCCCCGGTTCGCCCGATTGCTAGAGCGCATGCGGCTCAGCTGAGTCGCCTGCGCTCGCGGTGACCATTCCCCCCTCGATCGCCACCGGGTAGAGCAGGACGTACAGCAGGATGCCGGCCGATTCAGCTGGGCCGTATTGAACGCCGGAAGGCCGATGGCGACATCCCGGTCTGACGGCGAAACACGTTGGAGAAGTGACTCTGGTCCGCGAAGCCCGCGGTCATCGCGATCTCGGCGATCGACCGGGTGGTGCCACCCAACTCCTGGGCTGCGCGTTCGATCCGAAGCCGGCGAACGTACTCGCCGACACTGCAGGCGTGAGCCCGGCGAAACGCCCGGGCGAGGGTGACCGGATGGACCTGCACCGCAGCGGCCAGCTGCGAGAGGGTCCAGTGGGACCCCGTGTTGCCGTGAAGCATCTCGAGGACGTCGTCGAGCCACGCCGGTTGAGTGCCGGAGGCATTGGCTGAGCTTCGCCGCGCCCCGGCGGCGAGCAGCTCCAGGAGCAAGCCTTCGATCACCAGGGGCGCGGCCTGATCCATCCGCCGAAACTCCTGGTGAATCCGGCCGGCGATCGCGGCCAGCAAGCCGCCCTGAAAGGCAACCCGCTCCTCCAATAGTCGGGAATAGGGCCGCACAGTCTCTACCCGGGCTGGATCGACCTCGATCATCAGACCACGCACATCGCCCTGATCGAAGCGGTCACAATGACACTCACCCGCCGGCGTCACCTTGAAGGTGGCCGGCCCACAGGCGATGGAGACGCCGCCCGAAATCTCGGTAAAGCTGCCCTGGAGCACGAAACACATGGTCGGGCCGAGGTGGGTGTGCCACGGCAGTGCGGTCCCGTTGGCGTGAACCCCCTCCGTCAGCGTGAAGCCGCCGACTCGGGCGGTTCTGACCGGACTGCCTCCGGGGGATGGACCTCGCTTTCGAACCATCAAGGACCTCTGGCCAGGGTCGCGTTACGAGCTCATCTAAAGATGATAAAGGCCGGCCACCTGTCCACTCACGCAGGCGGCTACCCTGGTACAAAACCGTGTCTCGGGTTCAAGACCCGGGCGCCTCCGGACCCTATCTATGGTCCACCGGCGGCACACTCACTCCGGTCAGAAAGTAGAGCTCAGCAATGATTCGAAACGGATGGCTGGCGGCATTGGCCCTGGCTGCCGTAGCATGCTCATCGGGTGAGGACATCTCATCCATGGCACCGGAAGCCGCAGGCGATATCACCGTCGGCAACAATGTCTTCACTCCGGCAACACTGAATGTCGACGTGGGGCGGACGGTGACATGGGCATGGAACCCCGGCGGCGTGGACCACAACGTCACCTTTGACGATGGAAGCCCTGGTTCGGCTACCCAGAGCTCGGGCCATTTCCAGCGCACCTTCTCAACCGCTGGATCTTTCGCCTACCACTGCACCATTCATGGAGCGGCCGTCATGCACGGCGTCGTGAACGTCGGGGGTGGCTCTGGTGGTGGCGGCGGAGGCGGGGGCGGCGGCGATGGTGGAGGTTACGACTACTAGCCGCGGCTACCCGGGTGGCTTTGGGAGCGCCGGCTGAGCTATTCTGGCGCGGGGTCCGGGCCAGGAGCCGGATCAGGTCGCGCTCCTCCGGCGTGAGCCCGGCGCCACCCTTGCCGTCTCCGGGCTGCTCCGCCAAAGCCTCGATCAGCCTGCCCTCGGAAAAGCTCTCGAACACCTCCGGGTGTACGTAGTACTTGCGGCACACGGCGCGGGTGTTGTTGAGCTGACTCGCGACCTGGTCGATGACCTTGATGATCGCGGACTTTGCCTCCCGTTCATTGGCAGGGGCATCCATGGTCCGGAGCGCCGCGAGCGCAAGGATCGTCCCCCACCAGGTGCGGAAGTCCTTGGCCGTAAACTCCTCACCGCTGATCTCACGGAGATAGTCGTTGACGTCCCCCGAGCCGATGGTCTGCTGCTCCCCCGCCTCGTCGACGTATTGAAACAACTCTTCTCCCGGAAGCGCCTGGCAGCGTCGCACAATCCGGGCGAGCCGGGGATCGTTCAGGTCCACCTTATGGATCTTGCCGCTCTTCCCGCGGAATTGAAACCGAAGCGTCGAGCCCGAGATCTCGACGTGATCGTCCCGCAGCGTCGTGAGACCGAAGGATCCGTTGGCTCGAAGATATTCGTCGTTCCCCACCCGGATGCCGGTGCATTCCAGCAGGCGGACTACCGTCGCCAACACCTTTTCGCGAGGGAGGCCGGACCCCGCGAGATCGCGCTCCACCCGCCGGCGGATCCGGGGCAGCGCGGCGCTGAAATCGAGCATCCGGCCGAACTTGGTCTCGTCCCGCACCTCCCGCCAGCGCGGGTGATAGCGATACTGCTTGCGTCCCCGTGCGTCCCGCCCGGTGGCCTGGATGTGTCCGTTGGGATTGGGACAGATCCACACATCGCGGTACGCCGGCGGAATGGCGAGCGAGCGGATCCGGTTCAGGATGCCCGGGTCGCGAAGGGCTCGACCATTGGGACCGACATACCGAAAGCCTTTGCCGGAGCGCAACCGGCAGATCCCCGGCACGCTGTCGCTCACGTACCGCAGGCCGGCCGCTTGGGCCGTCTTCAAGGTCTCCGCTGGATTCGCCATACCTGCTGGGTCGAGAATAATCCGCCCCCGGTTCGTGCCGGGTGACGGCAGTCACAGGTGCAGGCCTCGTCCAGTGGGACACCAGTGTCTTTAGTGATTGGGATGCATAAAGTTCCAGCCGCGTCGCTGGCGGTGTGCTGCCTCTACACAGCGCTCACGAGGGTGGCTACCTTCGGGTGCGTTTTATCCAGGTGACTCGCTTCGGTTCTTCTTCTCGAAAGGCACCCGTGATCATGCGGCAGGGGCTGCTCTGGCTTTCGGAGCGGCCTGGCATTTTCAACTTCGTCCGCCGGAACGGGCTCGCGCGGAAGTTCGCCTCCCGCTTCGTCGCTGGAGAGACCATAGACGAGGGCGTTCTCGCGGCCAAGGCGCTGAGCCGGCGGGGCATCACCGCGTCGCTGGATCTGCTGGGCGAGAGTGTCACCGTCGAGGCCGAAGCCCGCGCTGCCCGCGATCAGTACCTGCATATGCTCGATCGCATGGCCGCGACCGGCGTCGAGGTGAACGTCTCGGTCAAGCTCACCCAGATGGGACTCGACATCGACCAGGAGCTCTGCCTCAACAACATGGTGAGCATCCTGCAAAAGGCCCACGAGCTTGGCGGCTTCGTGCGGCTCGACATGGAAGGATCGGACTACACCCAGCGGACCCTGGACTTCTTCCGCCGGCATCTCTTCCGGTCCTATGGGGCGCACTGTGGGGTCGTCATTCAGGCCATGCTCCGGCGATCGGAGCAGGACATCGCCGATCTCATCGCCATGGGGGCCCGGGTACGGCTCTGCAAAGGCGCCTACCTGGAGCCGCCCGAGGTCGCCTTCCCGGCAAAGGCGGACGTTGACCGCAACTACGTGCGGCTGATGGAGCAGCTGCTGGAACGGGGCAACTATCCGGGAATCGCGACCCACGACGAGGCCATCATTCGCGAAGCGCGGCGCTTCGTGCAGTCCCGGAACATCGCGAACGACCGCTTCGAGTTCCAGATGCTCTATGGGGTGCGCCGGGACCTGCAGGACCGGCTGCGGCAGGCCGGCCACCGATTGCGGGTCTACATCCCCTTCGGTACCCAGTGGTATCCTTATCTCATGCGGCGGCTAGCGGAGCGTCCTGCCAATATCGCATTTCTGCTCGGCAATCTGGTACGGGAGTCGGTGCCTCACCGGTGAGTGAGTTTACGCTAGGCGGCTACATGCAGAAGCACGAGCGCGCCGCGGCCTTCGGCGGGAGCGATGGTCAGGCGTACTCGGTGGCTATCTATGTCGAGGACGACCCCGATCCGCGGGGACTCTTCGGAGCGTCGCTCCTCTTCGTGCGTTGGTCACCTGGGGGAGAGCGGCCGGTCGGCCACGTGGAGACTGAGCCCCTCGCCTGGGGCCGGACGGCAGCGGAGGCCAGCGACCGGCTCAAGGCCCTTTCGCTGTATGACGTGAAGGCCGCGCTCGACGAGGCCATCGCTCGCGCCCCGGGAGAGTGGTGACGCCGCTGCTCGGCACGGTGCTGGAGCGGGACGGCGCGATCTACCGGGTGGCCGTCGACGGCGCTCAGGTCAGGGCCGTACTCCGGGGCAAGGCCAAGCGTGACACACCCCGGCTGGTGGTGGGCGACCGGGTGCGGTTGGAGGCTGATCCACAGGGCGAGCTCTACGGCATCGTCGGAGTGGAGCAGCGCACCGCGTTACTCGAGCGGCGTGTGCCGGAGGGGCGGGGTACCCGGCCGGTCGCTGCCAACATTGATCAGGTTTTTGTCGTCACCGCCAGCACCCATCCCGCTCCCATCCCGCAGCTGATCGACCGTCTGCTCGTTGTCGCCGAAGCCAACACCATCCCCGCAGCAGTCGTGGTGAACAAGCTGGATCTCGATCCGGGCACGGCCCTGATCGAGCGATTTCGCCGGGCGGGCTACCAGGTGTTCGGGACCAGCGTCCGGACCGGTGCAGGCATGGCAGCACTCGCCGAAGCGCTTGGGGGACGGATTTCAGTGGTCACCGGGCCTTCGGGCGCCGGCAAATCGAGCCTGCTCAATCGGGTTCAACCGGGGCTCCAGCTACGAACCGGTGAGATCAGCGCGAAGGTGCGTCGGGGAAAAAACATCACCGTAAGCGCGGTGATGCTGCCGCTGGACTCCGGCGGATATCTGGTGGATACGCCGGGCTTCAGCGAGGTCGGTCTGTGGGGAATCGACCCCCGCGAGCTGGCCGATTGCTTTCCCGACTTCAGGCCGTACCTGGGACAGTGCCGCTATGCCGACTGCATTCATCGGGGCGAGCCCGGGTGCCGGGTTCGCGAGGCGGTGGATGCGGGCGCGATCGCGGCGGACCGGCTGGAGAGCTATCGGGTGTTGTTGACCGAGCTGGAGAGCGCGCCCCAGGAGTGGGAGTGAACTGCAGTGAGAAGTGAGCAGTGAGCAGTTAAGCAGTGAGCAGTAACCCGGGCTCAGGAGGACTGGGGAGTGCGATGCAAGTAGCTCCTCATCCCGAGCGCAGCGAGGGACCTGATCCAAGGACCCCTGAACTAGTCGGGCGGGGACCACTTCTCACTGCTCAGTTCTCACTGCTCACTGCTTCTTGGTCCACCTATCGTTGTCCCGGGTCTCCACCTTCTCCATCATCCGATCGAACGCCGACTGGAGGTCGATGCCCTCCCGGTTGGCCATGCAGATGAGTACGAACAGAATGTCCGCCATCTCCATGGCCAGATCGCCCTCGGGCTCGCCCACCTTCTTGGTCTTTTCTCCGAACCGATGATTCACCTCTCGCGCGAGCTCGCCCACCTCCTCCGCCAGGCGCGCCAAATTGGTCAGAGGATCGAAGTAGCCCTCCTTGAACTGGGTGATCCAGGCGTCGACCCGGCGTTGAGCATCCGTAAGTGGCATGGTTGGCGGTCTCAAGTCGCAGGTCTCAGGTCGATCGGGTTGCCGCCGACATCTCCTTGACTTGCGACCTGTGACCTGCGACCTGCGACTGCAGCGCCTTGATCAACGCCTTCATGAACTGCGGCAGGTCGGCCGGTGTGCGGGACGAGATCAGGTTCCCATCCACCACGACAGGGCTGTCTTCCCACAGCATCCCGGCATTGACCAGATCGTCCTTGATGGCGCCCACGCTGGTGCCCCGCTTGCCCCGCACGATACCCGCCGAGATGGGCACCCAGCCCGCGTGACAGATGAAGGCGACCGGTTTGTCGGCCTCGTAAATCTCGCGGGTGAGCTGGAGCAGCTTCTTGGATCGCCGCATGATGTCCGGGGCGTAGCCGCCTGGAATGACCAGGCCGTGGAAGGAAGCGGACGAGAGCTCGTCCACGTTGGCGTCAACCGTGAGAGGATAGCCCCGCTTGCCCTGATAGGTCTTCTCACCGGTTCCGGCGACGACGGTGCGGGCACCCTCCTCTTCCAGCCGGATCTTGGGGTACCATAGCTCGAGGTCCTCGTACAGCGGACCGGCGAAAATGAGAACGGTGGTGTTGGAGAGAAGAGACATGGGAGCTCCTTCGGAGAGCTAACAGCTAACAGCTAACAGCTAACAGCTAAGAGCTAAGAGCTAACAGCTAGGGCATCCCTGCGAGGGCAAACTATTGGCCACCCGCGCTGGCTGACTGTAAGCTACATGTGACCCGGGCTTCGAGCCACGAACCCACCTGCCCCTGCTTGGAACTGGAATCGTTAGCTGTTAGCCGTTAGCGGTTAGCCGTTAGCCGTTAGCCGTTAGCCGTTAGCTGTTAGCCGTTAGCCGTTACCCTTAGCCTTCACCCTATTTCCATGCGTACCCGAGACCGCATCCTCGCCAATCTCGAGTCCATCTATCGCGAGTCCTACGACCGGGCTCGAGAGCTGGGCGACCAGGGTCGCATGGTCGATCTGGAGAGCGCCTACATGCGGGATCAGCTGATGTTGGAGATCCTGCTCGATATTCGCGATCTTTTCTCGGTTGCCCCGGCCGCCAGTGGCGGCAGCGCACTCGAGCAACTGGAAGCGATCCGTCGACTCACCAAGCTTCGCTGAGGCCGCATGACCACCCGCTCATTCCTCGCCTGTGGTCTTCTCCTTCTCGCCCTCCCCCATCATCTCGCCTGCCAGACCTCTGCGGCTGCCGCCGATCTCGTCGTCTTCGGCCGTATCTGGACTGGTGATTCTGCCCGGCCCTGGGCTCAGGCCGTCGCCGTCGTGGGTGATACCATCACGGCGGTGGGCGACAGCACTGGGATCGCCGCTGCCATCGGACCACGGACCCGGGTGCTCGCCAACGGCAAGGCCATGGTGGTTCCCGGTTTCATGGACGGTCACGTCCATTTCCTGAGCGGAGGCTTCCAGCTCGCCAGCGTCGATTTGCGCGACGCGGACTCCCCAGCGGAATTCATCCGTCGGCTCAAGCGCTACGCCGCGAACCTGAAGCCGGGCGAATGGATCCTGGGTGGCGATTGGGACCACGAGCGCTGGGCTGGCTCACCTCTCCCCGATCGGAGCTGGATCGACTCGGTCACGCCCAGAAACCCGGTGTTCGTGAGCCGGCTCGATGGTCATATGGCGCTGGCCAACAGTGCGGCACTCAAGCTGGCGGGTCTCACTGGCGCGAGCGGAGATATCCCCGGTGGGACCATCGTTCGGAGGCGGGATGGGGAGCCGACCGGCGTCCTCAAGGACGAGGCGCAGACTCCGGTCTATGCCGCGGTTCCAACCCCGTCGGCCAGTCAGTGCGACTCCGCTCTGGCTCGGGCCTTGACCTGGGCGGCCAGCCACGGGGTGACCGGGGTGGCCGATGTGTCGGTGCCCTGGTACGAGGTCGCCGCTCTCAAGCGGGCTCACGCTAAACACGCTCTCACTACTCGGGTCGCGGTGTTCGTGCCGCTGGAGTACTGGCGCCAGCTCGCCGACACGGTACGAGTGCAAGGCGTGGGTGATGATTGGCTTCGAGTGGCGGGCGTGAAAGGCTATGTCGATGGCTCGCTGGGCTCGACCACGGCGCTCTTCTACCAGCCGTACAACGATGCGCCTGCAACCAGGGGCCTGATGGTCACGCCGGAGGATTCCCTGCGAGCCCGCATCGGCGCCGCCGATTCCGCCGGCCTGCAGGTCGCTGTGCACGCGATCGGGGAGCGCGCCAATGGTCTGCTGCTGGAGATCTACGACAGCGTGGCCCAGGCGCACGGCCCTCGCGACCGTCGCTTTCGAATCGAGCACGCCCAGCACCTCCGTCGGCAGGATATCGGCCGCCTGGCTCGGAGCGGGGTAATCGCCTCGATGCAGCCGTACCACGCGATCGACGATGGGCGTTGGGCGGAAAAGCGCATCGGCCCGGAGCGGATCAAGACCACCTATGCCTTCCGCTCTCTTCTGGACGCGGGTGCTCACCTGGCCTTCGGTTCGGACTGGACGGTGGCGCCGTTGGATCCGGTGCTCGGCATCTACGCGGCCGTCACCCGGCGCACGTTGGACGGGAAGCACCCGAAGGGCTGGGTGCCGGAGGAGAAGATCACGGTGGAGGAGGCGCTTCGGGCGTACACCACGGGAGATGCCTACGGAGTGTTCGCCGAGAAGAGCCGCGGCCGGTTGGCGCCCGGGTACAAGGCCGACCTGGTGCTCCTGGACCGTGACCTGACGGCGATTCCGCCCGAGTCGATCGACCGGGTGACTGTCCGGAATACCGTCGTGGGGGGCCGCGTCGTGTTTTCATCGCGCTGAGCTCCGTTGCGACACAGGCGGCTCTGGGAGCGGCCTGCCTTGTCGCAATTCCACCGCCTGCAACGGCCCTCCGCTACGCACCCTCCAGAAATCTGACGCTGTCGCATTTCTAACAGCTTGACCCAAGAGGGCTTGCCTCACATCCTCCGGGTTCATTTCACCCTCACAAATAGACCTCTGTTCTCGGGAGGCGCCTCTGCGTGTCCGCGTGGTAGTCATCCTGCTCGCGATAGTGTGCGTCACGTCGGTCCGGTCAGCCGCCTTCGCCCAGCAATCGCTTGCGCCGGTGATGCCCTCCGGGACATCACCGATCTCCTACCCCGAACGCTACACCGAGGTGATGGGCCTCGCCGGCGATCGTACCCAGATAGCTGAGGTGAACAACCTGGTGCTCACCCGGGATGTCGCCAGGTTCACTCTCACGAGCGGAAGGCTCTACCTCCTCACTCCGGTGGGCGGGCGCACTGTTGGGGCGGTATTCCAGGGCAAGGGCACCTTCGCCTTCACTCCGCCTTCGATCACTGAGCGGGACCGGCTGGCGCGGTTCGAGAAGACCACGTCCATCGATGCGCCCGTGAGTAGTGTGGTTTTTCTCTTCACCGACACGACCCTGGCGGAGCTTCGGTCGAAGCTGACCTTCGATCCGAAGCTTGAGCCTGGCGACCTCCACGGCCGGATCAAGGCAGCGCTCGATGATCTTGCCGATCAGGAGAGTGGCTCTTTTCACCCTGACCTGATGGCCGATTTTCTGAACGGCGACGCCAGCGGCCTGTTCTACGCCCAGGTGGTCCGGGGCGACGGCGGGCCGTTGATGTTCATGATCAATCCCAATGAGGTGGAAGGCGTCACCCTTCGCAGCAAGGTCTCCCGGCGTGGCTGGGGCCGGCGGGCCGAGGTCGTCTGCCGGTTCCCCGCGCACGGTCAGTTGCGGGGAAGATGGACCAAGGGGGACCGAAGCCGGCAGGCCGATATCCAGAAGTACACCATCGACGTGTCGCTGCCGCCGACCGGGGTTGGCGACCTCGGCTTTTCCGCCAAGGCCAAGGTCGAGATCGTGGCCGATACCTCCGTCGGTCCCTGGGTCGTCTTCGAACTCTTCGAGAAGCTCAAGGTTGATTCCGCCCGCTGGGAAGGCGGTGAACCCGCTACGGTCTTGCGCGGGAAAGACGCCGATCTGCTCTGGGTTCGTCTCGATCGCCAGATCCGCCCCGGCGATGTCCGGACGCTCAACTTGTACTACCATGGCGACCTGATCGACCGGTACGGTGATTTCTTCCTCATCAAATCGTCAGCCGCCTGGTACCCCCGCTCCCTCGAAGGCAGGAGCCTGGCACACTTCGACCTGACGTTTAGCACTGCCGAGAGCTACCGTCTGGCAAGCGTCGGCGATCGGGTTGATTCGACCCGTACCGGCCGTACGGTCCGTACCCGATGGGTAACTCAGGGCCCCATCCGCAATGCGTCGTTCAACCTGGGCCTGTTCGGCGACTACAGAGTGAACCAGTCAGGCGCGCCGCCGGTGACGGTGATGATGTCCGAGGAAGCGCACCGAAAGTTCGGCGGGATACAGCAGTCCAAGATGCGGGAGACCGTCGGCGAGGACGTGAGCAAGAGCCTGCTCTTCTTCCAGACCATGTACGGCCCCGCGCCGGCCCTGCACTTCTATGCCACCGAGACCCCGACCTTCGACGGCGAGGCGTTTCCGGGGATGATCGCACTCTCATGGTCCACCTTCACGCGCACCGACGATCGCGGGAACGACGAGGTCTTTCGCGCGCACGAGGTGGCGCACCAGTGGTGGGGGATCGGGGTCGATTTCCTGAGCTACCACGATCAATGGCTCAGCGAGGGATTCGCGGATTTCTCAGGCCTCTGGTACATGCAGACGGCTCGGCATGACAACAAGCGATACTTCGACATGCTCCACCGTTGGCGTGACGGCATCCTCATGCGGAAGCAGGAGCCTGGTCCCATCGCCCTCGGCTATCGAGTGGCCTCGGTGAAGGATGAAGATCTGGACGATTACCAGACCGTGGTCTATCACAAGGGAGCCTGGACGCTGCACATGCTCCGGCTGCTCATGCTCGATCTCAAGACGATGAACGAGGACCGGTTTCGCGAGACCATGCAGGACTACTACCGGACCTATGCCGGTGGTCGGGCCTCGACCGACGACTTCAGGAAGGTGGTCGAGCGACACATCGGATCCGACATGAGCTGGTTCTTCAACCAGTGGGTCTATTCGGCGGCGATCCCCACGTACCGGGTCTCGTACCGTACGCAGCCCGCGGATGGGGGCCAGTTTCGGGTGCGGCTTCGGGTGGTGCAGGAGAACGTGCCGGACGATTTTCAGATGTACGTCCCAGTCGCCCTCGATCTCGGCAAGGACCGCATTGCTCGGCTTCGGGTCAAGGTGCGCGGCCCGAAGTCGGAGATCGACCTGCCGCTCATGCCCGCTGAACCAAAGGGCCTGCGGTTCAACGACCTGGACGGCGTGCTGGCGGAGGTGAAGAGGGTGGACTGGCAGGAGTGACGCTGCGGGCGCTCAGTAGACCCGGCGGAACTCGCTAGGTCCGCTCTCTCGGGGCTATCTTTCGCCGTCCTTCTGTAGCCTGTGACCGTGCCCCTCTGCCCCCGAGCTCCATGGCCACACGTAGCCCCAGCCGTTCCCGAGCCTCCGTCAAGCTGGAGAAGGCGGATCTGCTCGAGCTCTACCGCGTCATGCTGCTCGCCCGGCGGATCGACGATAAAGAGATCCAGCTGAAGCGGCAGAACAAGATTTTCTTCCAGATCTCGGGCGCGGGCCACGAGGCCGTCCTGGCCGCCGCATCTAAGGTCTTTCGTCCCGCCTACGATTGGTTCTACACCTACTACCGCGATCGGGCCCTCTGTCTCGGCCTCGGGATGACTGCCACCGAGCAGCTGTTGTCCGCCGTAGGTGCCGCTGATGATCCCAACTCCGGCGGACGGCAGATGCCGTCCCACTGGGGCCACAAAGATCTCAACATCGTGAGCGCCTCCAGCCCAACGGGAACCCAGTTTCTCCAAGCGGTTGGTTGCGCCGAAGCCTGGCTCCGCTACGCGCAGCTCGAGCAGATTCCCGACCGGGCGTCACTCCATCACGGCGACGAGGTGGTCCTCTGCACCACGGGTGAGGGCACTACAAGCGAAGGCGAGTTCTGGGAGGCGCTCAACAGCGCCGCCAATCTGCAGCTGCCCATCGTCTTTCTGGTGGAAGACAACGGCTACGCCATCTCGGTTCCGGTCGAGGTCAGTACCGCGGGCGGCTCGATCTCCAAGCTGCTCACCGGGTTTCCCGGCCTGTTCATCCAGGAGGTCGATGGCTGCGATGTGATGGCCTCCTTCGACGCGCTGAGCAAAGCGGCCGAGTATGCTCGCGCCCGCCGCGGCCCGGCGCTAGTGCACGCACACGTGATCCGGCCTTACAGCCACTCCCTATCCGACGATGAGATCCAGTATCGACCTCCCGCGGAGCGGAAGGCCGATGCCGAGCGCGATCCCATCCTCCGCTTTCCCCGCTACCTCATAGAACAGGGGATCGCGACCGAAGGGGAGCTGGAGGAGCTGAGACGGCAGGTAGAAGAAGAGGTGCAGGTGGCCGCGGATGTGGCCCTTGCTGCGCCGCAACCCGCCCCCACTACGATTTACCAGTACGTCTATTCTCCGGAAGTGGATCCCACGTCCGAGCAGTTCGATACCGAAGACGATCCTCGCTTCACCGGCGACCCCACCACTATGGTGGACCTGCTGAACACCTGCCTGCGGGACGAGATGGCTCGCGACCCGCGGATCGTCGTCTTTGGGGAGGATGTCGCCGACTGCAGCCGGGACGCCAACCTGCCGGAGGTCAAGGGCAAGGGAGGCGTGTTCAAGGTCACCTGGGGCCTGCAACGGGCCTTCGGGGGCGACCGGGTCTACAACTCACCGCTGGCCGAGGCCAATATCATCGGCCGAGCCATCGGTCTTGCGACCCGCGGCCTCAAGCCAGTGGTCGAGATTCAATTTTTCGACTACATCTGGCCCGCGTACATGCAGCTGCGCAACGAGCTGGCCCTGATGCGCTGGCGCTCGAACAACGCCTTCTCCTCCCCGGTCGTTGTTCGGGTGACCTACGGCGGGTACCTCAAGGGAGGCTCGGTCTACCATTCTCAGACCGGAGCGGCGGTCTTCACCGGTGTTCCGGGGCTCCGGGTCATCTGCCCCTCGACGGCGCTCGACGCCAATGGCCTGCTTCGCACCGCGATACGGTGCGACGATCCAGTGCTCTTCCTTGAGCACAAGCACCTCTATCGCCAGACCTACAACAAGGCGCCTAACCCCGGCCCGAACTTCATGATTCCCCTTGGGAAGGCCAAGGTGGTTCACCCGGGGACCGATCTTACGGTGGTGACCTATGGCGCCCTGGTGCAGCGGACACTCTGGGCAGCGAAAGAGCTGGAAGAGCAGCGCGGGATTAGCGCGGAGGTGGTGGACCTGCGCACGCTTTCCCCGGTCGACTGGGAGACCATCGCCACTTCGGTTCGGAAGACCAATCGCGTGATCGTAGCCTACGAAGACTCGCTGTCGTGGGGGTATGGGGCGGAAATCTCCGCTCGCATCGCCGACGAGATGTTCGCGTTCCTCGACGCCCCGGTACGGCGAGTCGCGTCCACCGACACCTTTGTGGCGTATGCGCCTGAGCTCGAGGACGTGATCCTACCGCAGGTTCACACCTTGCGCGCGGCCATGGAACAGATCGCCGCCTTTTAGCTCTTCGCGAACGACTCTCCTACCCAAAATAAGCCGGGGACCACAGGCCTCGTAGTCCCCGGCGCCGCATTGGCTCGCGGCTGTCGTGCCGCTATTGGTGCTGGGAAGCTGGTTTCCTGCCGCTTCCGCAGCATTGACTAGCTACATGTAGAACGACTGCTTTATAGGGAGTCTGCTCGATTCATAGCCGGGCGCTCGCTTCGTGGGTACCCGTGGACTGGGCGAGTGCCGCGCGCCCTCCCTTCGAGAGGAGTGCACCGTCATGATTGGAAATTGGACCCGTCTTGTCAAGCGGGGAAATACCGACATCGCCACCGTGCCTCGCCGTCTACCGGCCTAGCTCCCCCGTCGACAAGCAGTTAGTGGAGGCGATCGACTGGCCATTCTCGGTCGATGAAAATCTTTCATTCCAGCTCTGCTCTTCGTCCCCTCCGCCTGATCCCCCGATAGCCCGCGGCCGCCAAGAGAGCGAGTCCGGCCGAAGCCGCTTCCCACCACGCAGGCTCCGACGTCCTGGGCTCCGTGACCACCACTCTTGCCCACAGATCACCCACCACCGTGAAGCCAGCCCAATCCGGGGCCGGTGCCCCACGGTGGTGAGCCGCCAGCTTCGCCGAGCGCAGCGGCTCCGACTATTGTGTGGATCTTGGGCAGCGGCTGGCGCGGAGATAGCCAGCAGGAGGATTGCCGCGAGCTGAACAGCGCGACCCATGCTGCGGTTACTTCATCGCCTCACGGATCTCTCCTGCGGCCGCGATGGCATTATCGACGTC
>JBIOUY010000270.1:0-3983 GCA_044867445.1 Gemmatimonadales bacterium | reverse complement strand
GCCTTTGAGCCCACCGGGTCTCCGGCCATGCTTCGGCTGGAGTTGCTATCCGATACCCCGGCACCTGCGGTAGTCACCGCTCCTCGGGTCATCGTGGGGCAACGACTTGGCGGGGTCGCCACCGAGTTCGTCCAAGCCTATTGAGGCACCATGTCGATGTGGCCCACAATCGTGTATGAAGAGTGGAAGGACACTCAGGCCACGCTGCACCTGTGGACCCAGATCGTGGGCAAGATCCGCCTGGCCCGAACGCCATGGGTGAACCATTCGTGGCACGTTCCCTTCTACGTCACCGCCCGGGGGCTCACCACCTCGCCGATTCCGGACGGCCCTCGGATGTTCGAAATCGAGTTCGATTTCCTCGATCACGAGATCGTCATCAGCACGACCGACGGCCGGGTGGAACGGATCCAACTAGGGCCACGCACCGTGGCCGATCTCTACCAGGAGTTGTTCGGTCGGTTGAAGGGCCTCGGGCTCGAGACCAAGATACGAACTGTCCCGAGTGAGATTCCGAACGGCATCCCCTTTGAGAAGGATCGAGTGCACGCTGCGTATGACTCGGCGTATGTCACCCGCTTCTGGCGCGCCCTGGTTCAAGCGGACCGGGTCTTGAAAGCTTTTCGGTCGCGTTTCATCGGCAAGTCCAGTCCGGTGCATTTCTTTTGGGGAAGCTTCGATCTGGCGGTGACCCGCTTCTCGGGCCGGCGCGCACCGCCTCATCCTGGCGGCATTCCCAACCTTCCCGACTGGGTCGCCCGGGAGGCCTACTCTCACGAGGTGAGCAGCTGCGGATTCTGGCCCGGGGGCGAGGTGCTGCCTGAGCCGGTCTTCTATGCGTATGCCTATCCTGAGCCCGCTGGGTTCAAGTCGGCTGCGGTCCGGCCGGCGGGCGCGCACTATCACGCGGGCCTCGGCGAGTTCGTGCTGCCATATGCCGAGGTCCGCAGGGCAAGCGCGCCCGACGCGGTGCTCCTCGAGTTCGTCCAGAGCAGCTATGAGGCGGCGGCTGATCTCGCTGGATGGGATCGCTCGGCCTTGGAGCGAGCCGAGCTGGAGCCCCGGCGCACGCCTTAGGCTCGCTCCTCGATGGGGTGGCGAAGCTCTGGCGGCAGTGGCACGAGGTGCTCGATTACTCCGACCAGTTCTGCGATGCTCGTGGGACGTTGAACGATGCTGGCCCAGGGCCCCTCGTGTACCGGGCGCGTCCTCGGAGCCAGGAGCAGCAAGGCCGCATCGGGAGCGCGGCTCTGGAGATCCTTCAGCCGATGCCACTCCTCACCGGTCAGTGCCTGCTGGTCAACCACGACGAGCCGAACCGGACCGCGGTCTGGATCGGGGACCAATTGATGGAGGGCTCCTTCCAAGGTGAGCGTGCCGCTGGCATCGTAACCGGCCTCACGAAGCGCGGCCCGGAGCAGCGCACGAGGCCATTGGGCGGGCATGACGAGTAGCACCCTGGGAGCAGCGACGTAGTCAGCCGGCCGTTCTGGCACTAATTTCAGTCTCCTTCCACCTTCGGATCGGACCCCGTGGCGTTCACCCGTGCAGCAGAGCCTCGGCCCTCTGGGGATGAGCAGAAGGCGTCGGAGCACGTCCTGGTGGTGGATGACGATCCCGGCATCCGGCACATCATCTCGCGGATGCTTCTCGACGCAGGCTATTTCGCGCACGAGGCCAGCGACGGCCTCGAGGCCTTGGAGCTCATCAAGGGTGGTGATCCGGCGATAGATGTAGTGGTGTCCGACATCGTCATGCCGCGGTTGAATGGCGTCGAGCTCCTCCAGGAGCTTTCCCGCATCCGTCCCAGTCTACCGATCATCCTCATTTCCGCATATGGACTCGATGAGCTGAGACAACGTGGAATCGTGCCCCCCTGTGCGCTGCTCAGCAAGCCATTTCCGCCGGAACGCCTCATCGCCGAGGTGCGCCGTTGTATCGCCGAGCGGCGGTAGAGTCCGAGAGTCCATGAAACTGCGTATCTGTGACGCAGGGCGGGAGCGCATCGTGCCAGCATCCCTGGAGCTGGTAGAGCGCACCTTCGCGCCAAGCGCCTCCATCGACGACGGTACTGAGATCACTCTGGCGGAGGGCGAGCGGTGGCTCGCCGCAATTGCCATTGGGGCAGCTGGCGCCGCCGACGAGTTCCTGCTTTCCGGCGCGGATGGTGAAGCTGCTCCCGTCTCGAGTCGCGCGGCGCGGAGCGAAGCACTCTGCCGGTTCCGGGAGTTTCTGCTGGCGAGCGCCCAGTCCTGACCAACGCGGTTGCAGGGGGCGAGCTGATGGAGTTGGAGCTCTCGAGCTAGCCGCCGGCGAGAGCTCCGACCACCAGTAATGGCTCGGCACCCCTCGCGATCGCATCGGGCAGGGGAGCATCGGGCAACTCATGGGAGAGGTCCTCTTGGCAGCCGAAAACCCTCATGAACGGTCGGCGCCGTTGAGTGACATGATCCCGGATGGTACCGCGCAACATTGGATAGTTGGCCTCGAGCGCATCGAGAACCGTGCGCTGGCTCACCGGGCCTTCAACCACGAGCTCGACTTCTCCATCGACCCGCGCCAGGTTTCGCAGGTGTGGTGGGAGCATCACTCGGATCATTGGAAGGTCTGCACCTCTACGGACAGGACCGAGGGCAGATCCCGGACGATGGGAGCCCAACTCCCACCGGCGTCAGCCGAGGCGTAGACCTGCCCCCCAGTCGTGCCGAAGTACACCCCACAAGAATCGAGCGAATCGACTGACATCGCATCGCGCAACACGTTGACGTAACAGTCTTGCTGGGGGAGGCCTCGAGTGAGCGCTTCCCACTCGTATCCGCCGCCGCGACTGCGGTAGACCCGCAACTTCCCTTCGGGTGGGTAGTGCTCCGAATCGCTCTTGATCGGGACCACGTAAATGGTGTCAGGCTCGTGTGGGTGAACCTCGATCGGGAACCCGAAGTCACTCGGCAGGTTCCCGCTGATCTCATGCCATGACTCGCCCGCGTCGTCGCTGCGCATGACGTCCCAGTGCTTCTGCATGAATAGCACAGCCGGACGCGACTGATGCATCGCGATGCGGTGGACGCAGTGGCCGACCTCCGCATTCGGGTCAGGGAGCTGGTACTGGGACTGGAGACCCCGGTTCACTGGCCGCCAGGTCCTGCCGGCGTCGTCGCTCCGGAACGCGCCCGCCGCAGAGATGGCCACGAACATCCGCTCCGAATCGACTGGGTCCTGCACAATGGTGTGGAGACACATCCCACCGGCCCCTGGTTGCCAAAGGTGCCCCTTGGCCTCGCGCAGCCCGGGGAACTCCTGCCAGGTCCGGCCACCGTCCGCCGAGCGGAACAGGCCGGCGTCTTCCACTCCGGCGTACACGAGATCCGGATCGGTCAGCGACGGCTCCAGATGCCACACCCGCTTGAACTCCCAGGGGTGCTGGGTGCCGTCGTACCATTGGTGTGTGCCGGGAACACCGTCGTACCGGAATTCGTTCCCCACCGCCTCCCACGTCTTGCCGCCATCGCAGGACCGCTGCATCACCTGCCCGGACCAGCTGCTGGACTGCGACGCGTAGAGCCGGTCCGGATCGACGGGCGATCCCTTGAGATGGTAAACCTCCCAGCCTGCGAAATGGGGGCCACTGACCTTCCACTGATCGCGCCCGCCGTCGGCGGTCAGGACGAAGGCGCCCTTACGCGTGCCAACCAGCACCCGTACTCCGGTCATCTCTCCCTCCTTGGTAAGCCCTCTGGCAATTCTCGCCGGCGAGGATCGCGCCTGCTCCAATTTAGTCGAAGGCGACGGCGTCGGATCGAGACCCGAGCCGGACTGCTCCAGGCGCTATGACCCCCGCACATCCTCGCCTGGCCATCTGGTGATGGTTGCTGCCGCCCAGTAACATTCCCCAGTCGGGATTTTCAGTCCAGGCTTCCTCGGCGCCGCTTTTCTCGCCCGCGGGGAGGGAATATGAAACTCCTGTTTCCACTCGCGATGGCAAT
>JBIOUY010000269.1:0-19169 GCA_044867445.1 Gemmatimonadales bacterium | reverse complement strand
ATGGCTGGTACAACTACGAGCGGCGGCATTCGAGTCTCGGCTATCTCAGTCCGGTCGAGTATGAACGACAGCATCGCGCAGCGTAGACCAGAGTGTCCACGAAACCGGGGCAAGACCACTCTGTGGTTAAGAAGCGCCGAGGCTCTGGGCCGACTTGAGGACCCTGCTCCGAGCCGCTAAGTTTATTAGCTGGTTTCGTTTAACCCCAAGCGAGCGTCCATGCCGACTTACGAGTATCAGTGCCCTGAAGGTCATCTTTTCGAGAAGTTCCAGAAGATGACCGACAAACCGCGCGCCAGGTGCCCGGTGTGCGGCAAGACGGCTACGCGGAAGATCTCGGGCGGCGCCGGGTTGGTCTTCAAGGGAAGCGGCTTTTACATCACCGACTACGGCAAAGACGGCAAAGGGCCCCGCAAGACCGACGGCGAGAGCAAGCCGGCAGCCGATTCCACATCGGAGAAGAAGCCCGAAGCCGGCGGCAAGTCCGACAAGCCCGCCTCCAAGAAGGACGCTCCAACCAAGCCTGCGCCCAGCCGGGGTGAGGGGAAGGCCGCGAGCGAGTGAGCGATGCGCTCCGCGCCGAGCTCACGCGAGTAGCTTCCCGTCTCGGCGCCGACGGGGTCGAGTTTGTGCTCGAGCGTCCCCGCGATGCCGGACACGGCGATCTCGCCACCAACCTCGCCATGGTGCTCGCCAAGCGTGAGCGGGCCAATCCCCGCAAGACGGCTGAACGGGTGCTTCAGGAGCTGCGGCTCTCGCCCGAACTGGTCGAGCGTACCGAGATCGCCGGACCAGGGTTCATCAATTTCTGGTTGGCGCAGGACCAGCTCGCGACCGCTCACCGGGGGATTCTGGAAGCGGGACCGAAGTACGGCCGCTCGACCACCGGTGCCGGGCTTCGGGTCAACGTCGAGTTCGTCTCCGCCAACCCCACCGGTCCCCTCCATGTGGGTCACGGTCGTGGCGCCGCATTGGGCGACGCCATCGTCTCACTCCTCGAGTGGACCGGCCACGCCGTAACCCGTGAGTTCTACATCAACGATGCCGGGGTCCAGATTGACCGGCTGGCCCAGAGCCTGTGGGCCCGGGTACGAGAGCTGGCCGGTGATGCGCTCTCGATTCCGGAGGGCGGCTACCACGGCGAGTACCTCAGAGAGAACGCCCGCGAAGTGCTCGCCCGCGAGGGTCAGTCGTTCGCCGAGCTGCCCGATGAGGAGGGGATCCGCCGCTGCCGCGTGCTCGCCCTTCAGATTCAGCGAGTCGAGCAAGACCGCGACTTGGCCGATTTCGGCGTCCGCTTCGACGTCATGTCGTCGGAGCAGGCAATCTACAACTCGGGCCGGGTGGAGCGTGCCATCGAGCTCCTGCACCAGCGCGGCCTCACCTTCGAAGCCGAGGGGGCTCTCTGGCTCCGGACGACCGCATTCGGCGACGACAAGGACCGGGTGCTCCGGAAGAGCGATGGTAGCCACACCTATCTGGTTCCCGACATCGCCTATCACATCGACAAGCATGATCGGGGATTCGATCGGGTCATCGATGTCTGGGGTGCCGATCACCACGGCTACATCCCACGGATGCGGGCCGTGCTGGCAGCACTGGGCTATCCTCCGGAGTTCTTTGACGTCGCGCTGGTGCAGCTGGTGAAGGTGGTACGCGGTGGAGAAGAGGTGAAGATGTCGAAGCGGAGCGGCGAGTTCGTCACCCTGCGTGACCTCTATGAAGAAGTAGGCGTGGACGCCGCACGCTACTTCTTTCTCATGCGGAAGGGCGCGAGCCCGCTCGATTTTGACGTAGACCTCGCCAAGCGTCAGACCGATGAGAACCCGGTGTTCTACGTCCAGATGGCGCATGCCCGGCTGAGCGGCATTTTCCGGACCGCGGAGCGGGCGCCTGACAGCATTACCGGGGCACTGGATCTTCAGGCGTTACCCGCGCCGCAGGACGCTGAGCTGCTCAAGAAGCTGGTCACGTTTCCCGAAATCGTCGAGAAGGCCGCGCGTGAGCGTGAGCCGCACCGGATCACGGTATACCTGCACGAGCTCGCGACCGTGGTGCACGCCTGGTACCACCATACCCGCGCCGTCGGCGCGCCTGAGGGAGCCGCCACTGAGCAGGCCCGGCTGCTGCTCGCGCGCGCGGCCCGGATCGTCCTCGCCAATGGGCTGAGGATTCTGGGCATCACTGCCCCAGATCGGATGTGAGCGATGAGTCTCTTGGTTGTCGGCAGCATCGCGTTGGACTCGATCTTCACCCCGTTCGGCGAGACGGCCGACACCTTGGGAGGCTCCGCCGTCTATTTCAGCGTGGCGGGCTCGCTCCTGCATCCGGTTCAGGTCGTGGGTGTCGTCGGAAACGACTATCCCCACGCCGAGTTGGAGCGCCTGGCCAGCCGGGGGATCGACTGGTCGGGCGTGGAGCGGGCGGATGGAGAAAGCTTTCGCTGGAAGGGCAAGTACTCCTACGATCTGCAGAGCAGAGAAACGCTGGAGACCCGGCTCGGCGTGTTCGCTGACTTTCAGCCCAAATTGCCGGCGGCGTTCCGATCGGCCCAGTTTCTCTTCCTGGGCAACATCGATCCCGAGCTCCAACTCGGCGTGCTGACCCAGGTGCCGCGTCCGACGCTCGTGGTCTGCGATACCATGAACTACTGGATTCAAAGGAAGAAGACGGCGCTTCTCGACCTGCTTCGACTGGTGGACGTGCTGATGGTCAATGACAGCGAGGCCCGGGAGCTGAGCGGCGACTGGAACATCCATCGCGCTGGGCGTTGGATCCTGAAACAGGGACCCAAGCGTGTCGTCATCAAGCAGGGCGAACATGGCGCGCTGCTCATCGAGCCAACTCGTACCTTCTACGTGCCCGCCTTTCCCCTCGAAACCGTCTTCGATCCCACCGGCGCGGGCGATGCCTTCGCCGGTGGGTTCATGGCCTACCTGGCGCGCGCCAAGATGGTCACCGAGGACAACGTTCGCCGGGCGATGGTGTATGGTGCGGCCATGGGCTCCTACGCAGTGGTGCAGTTCGGCATCCGCGGGTTCGAGCAGGTGACCCGTGTCGACGTCGAGTCTCGGGTGCGTGCGTTCCAGGATCTTACCCACGTGAGTCTGGCGGAAGCCCTCACGTGAGCTCTGAGGCGTCTCAGTATGCCGCCGCTGGGGTGAACCTGGCCGCGGCCGATGAAGCCAAGACCCGGATCGGGATTGCGGTAGCGGGGACACGCACCGCTCTCTCGGTGGGACAGGTCGGAGCCTTCGGAGGGATGGTCCGGATTCCCGAGGGGATGCGCCGGCCTACCCTGGTGCTGAGCACTGACGGGGTCGGCACCAAGGTTCTGGTCGCCATTGAAGCCCGCCGTTTCGACAGCGTCGGCGAGGACCTGGTCAATCACAGCGTGAATGACATCCTGGTGCACGGGGCCACGCCGATCGCGTTCATGGACTACATCGCGGGAGACCGGCTGTCCCTGGAGCAGATTGCCGGAATCGTAGACGGCATCGCGCGCGGCTGCCGGGCACATGGCATGGCGTTGGCCGGTGGCGAGACGGCACAAATGCCCGGGCTGTATCAACCTGGTACGTTCGATCTTGCCGGAACCATTATCGGGGTGCTGGAGGAAGATCGAGCGTTACACGGCGACCGGATCGTGCCAGGGGATGTACTCCTGGGCTACGCCTCCACTGGTCTCCACACCAACGGCTATACCCTCGCCCGACGTATCATCTTCGATCGCCTGGGGTTGCGCATTGGAGATCGACTGGACGACAGCGGCAGCACGGTCGAGGACGCACTGCTCGCGATACATCGGAGCTATTACCGATCGGTTACACCGATTCTGGACCGAGTCCACGGTCTCGCGCATATCACTGGTGGTGGGATTGCAGGAAACCTGGTGCGAATATTGCCCTCCGGCTGCGAGGCGGTGGTGGATCCAAACTCTTGGACGCCCCCATCGCTCTTCACCACACTGCAGCAGGCGGGACAGATCTCTACCGAGGAGATGCGGGACGTCTTCAACCTCGGCGTGGGGCTGATCGCCGTGCTGCCCCCGGACGCCGTGTCCCCGGTGCAGGCCGCCGCCACGGCCGACGGGGTCGCCACCTGGCTCATGGGTGAGATCCGCCGAGGCAATCGAATCGTGCGGTTCGCCCGGCCCTGACGGAGATCTCCGATGCGCGCCGCACCTCACTCCTTCGCATGCCTTGCTGCTGCCTGGATCAGCCTCACAACGATCGTGCACGCTCAAGCCGGCGAGTGCTCGGACTACTCCGGCCGTACCGGACGAGTCTGCAGCGCAGCAATCGATGGTACTCGTGCCTTGCACCCGATTGCCGGACTGCTCGTGAGCGGCGGCAATCCGGTGCTTGGCACGGCGAACACGCTGGGTGGCCTGGGGCACTTCTCCGTGACCGCACGGGCCAACGCGGCACACGTGGTGCTGCCGGATGTGAACTATGACGGCAGCACCAGCACGGTCCCGGCAAGTGACGAGACCTTCGCTCCCACGCCACTGGTCGAGGTGGCCGTGGGCCTCTATGGCGGCATGCCTTCGGGTTTGCTCGCGATCGACTTGCTAGGCTCGGCACAGCTGCTGCCTACCGGTCAGATCGATCATCTCACGATCGAGTCTGGCGCCCGGCGAATCGGGGACGTCGCACTCGGTATCGGCTATGGCGCGAGGGTTGGCCTCGTGCGCGAGAGCGGGCCTCTGCCCGGCGTGGCGGTCAGCATCATGCGGCGGGATATTCCTCAGCTGGCCTACGGCGATCTCGCCGAGGGGGACCAGTACAGCTACGCGGTAAATCTCCATGCCACCAACTTGCGGGTGGTTGCGAGCAAGCAGCTCCTGCTTTTCGACGTCGCGGCAGGCTTGGGCTGGGACAAGTACACCGGAGATGCCTCGGTCCTGTTCCGCGATCCAGTCACCTCATTGGTTCAGCCTGAAATTCCGTTCGACCTCAATCAGTCGCGAATTCTGGCATTCCTTGATGCCGGTATCGACTTGTCGCCCGTGACGCTTCTGGGCGAGCTGGGCTATCAGGGCGCCAAGGATCAGAAGCTCTCTATCGACTTCGAAGATTTCGATACCACCAAGGGGAAGTTCTTCGCGAGCTTCGGCCTGCGAATGGGCTTCTAGCGGGGTGGACGAGCGGGAGGCAATGGCCCGCGCTCTCGACCTCGCCTGGCGAGGTTGGGGCCGAGTACAGCCCAATCCGCTCGTCGGGGCAGTTGTTCTGTCTGGCGGCCAGCCTATAGCCGAAGGCTGGCACGCCGAATACGGCGAAGCCCATGCTGAAGCTCTGGCCTTGGCTTCAGCCGGCGATCCCGCCCGCGGCGCCACCCTCGTCGTCACCCTGGAGCCGTGCACCCACCAGGGGAAGCAGCCGCCCTGTGTCGATGCGATCCTTCGTGCGGGGATTGTTCGGGTCGTCGCCGCGCTCTCCGATCCTAATCCCATGGCGTCTGGTGGAGCGGCAAGGCTTCGATCTGCGGGGGTCGAGGTGGCGATGGGTCTCCTGGCCGATGCCGCTGCCGCTCAGAACGCCGCCTTCCTTCATCGGCTCGGCAATCACACTCGCCCGTTCGTCGCGCTCAAGCTTGCGACCAGCCTCGACGGCTACATCGCCGACGGGTTGGGCCGCTCACGCTGGATCTCGGGCGCGGACGCCCGCGAGTACGTTCACTGGTTGCGAGCCGGATTCGATGCCATCGCCGTGGGCGGGCGAACCGCGCGCACCGATGACCCCTCGCTGACGGTGCGTGGCAGCGTCCAGCCCCGGGTGACTCCTCGCCGCATCGTTTTCGCTGCCACGGCGGACCTGCCAAACACCGCCGCACTCATCCGCACCGCACGTGAGGTTCCGACGCTGGTGATCGCCACGCCTGCGGCACCGGCCGCAACCGTGCGCAGACTCGAGGCCCAAGGCGTATCGGTGGTCACATCCGAGAGTCTCGGGGGGGCGTTGATCTCGCTGCGGCAGATGGGGATCACCTCCCTGCTCGTGGAAGGTGGAGGCCGTCTGGCCAGTACCCTTCTCGCAGCCGGACTGGTTGATCGGTATTACTTGATCCAGAGCCCGATCTGGTTGGGAGAGGGTAGCGTTCGGGCAACCGAGGGGCTGCCGGGAATCCCACTGGAGCAGGCCAAGCCTTGGCGCGTCGTGGAGCGGAGATCGTTGGGATCTGACAGCCTTGTGGTCCTGGATCGGGATGCATGTTTACCGGAATCGTGACGGCGGTTGGAACCGTGGCCGCGGTGCGGCGGGCTGAGGACGGAGTGGACCTGACCATCTCGTGTCCATACCGGGGCCTCGCCCTTGGCGAAAGTATCGCCGTGGACGGGGCATGCCTCACGGTGCAGGAGGTGGTCGCCGGGGGGTTCACCAGTCATGTGATTCAGACTTCGTTGGAGCGCACTCGGTTGGGCGACTATCGCGAGGGGACCCGGGTCAATCTTGAGCGAGCCCTGCGGGCCGGCGATCGTTTAGGCGGGCATCTGGTTCAGGGCCATGTCGATGGGGTGGGGAGGATCGAGCGAGTGAACCAGCGCGGCGATGCCCGCTTGCTGGACATCCGCGTCCCGCCCGAAGTAGCCCAGGTGTCGGTGCCCCTTGGCTCGGTGACGGTGGATGGGGTGAGCCTCACGGTCAACGCCTTGCCGACTCCCGGAGTAATTCAGATCTCCCTGATCCCGTTTACTTTACAGCATACGACCTTGGGAGACCGCCGGGCCGGTGATATGGTGCATCTCGAGGCGGATACGATTGGGAAATACGTGAAGGGGCTCTTGGAGAAGCGTGAAACGTGAAAGGTGAAAGGTGAAACGGTACATCGGGACGGAGTGACCTCGTTCGCGCTAGGCCTTCACGTTTCACTGTTCACGTTTCGCGCTTCCACCTGTCACCTTTCACGTTTCACCTCTCACGCTTCACCGGGGACTATGACCACCTTCGGCACCATCGAGCAGGCCATCGACGACCTGCGGAATGGCAAGATCATCATTGTGGCCGATGATGAGGACCGCGAGAACGAGGGCGACCTCGTCTGCGCGGCGGAGCTGGTCACTCCTGAAACGATCAATTTCATGACCCTGCACGGTCGGGGTCTGATCTGCCTGGCGCTGACCGGCGAGCGCTGCGACCAGCTGGGGCTGCCGCAGATGGCGGAGAGGAACACCGAAGAGTTCTCCACCGCTTTTACCGTGAGCGTCGACGCGGAGCGGCGGTTCGGGGTGACCACAGGGATCTCGGCCAGCGATCGGTCAACCACAATTCACGTCGCCATTAATCCGGCGACTGTTCCTCAGGATCTTCGCCGGCCCGGGCACATCTTTCCTCTCCGCTCCCGCCCGGGGGGTGTTCTGCAGCGGGTTGGGCAAACCGAGGCGAGCGTGGACATGGCTCGGCTCGCCGGCCTGATTCCGGCCGGCGTGATCTGCGAGATCCTCAACCCCGACGGTTCGATGGCCCGCCGCCCTGAGCTCCAGCAGATGGCGAGGCAGTACAAGCTGACCTTTGTGACGGTGGCTCAGTTGGTGGCCCACCGGCTCCAGACTGAGCAGCTGGTCCACCGCGTGGCCGAGGCCAGGATTCCCACCGAGTTCGGCGAGTTCACCATCATCGGCTATCAGAACGACGTGGATCGCGCCGAGCATATCGCGCTGGTCCATGGTGAGATCGCCGGGGAACCCAATATTCTGGTGCGAATGCATTCCAAGTGCCTCACCGGCGACGTATTCGGTTCCCAGCGGTGCGACTGTGGGTTCCAGCTGCATCGTTCAATGGAGTTGATTGCGCGGGAAGGGCGGGGCGCGGTTGTCTATCTCGACCAGGAAGGGCGGGGCATTGGACTGCTCAACAAGCTGCGGGCCTATGCCCTGCAGGACGCCGGCGCCGACACCGTTCAGGCCAATGAGCGCCTGGGATTCGCTCCCGACCTCCGTAACTACGGCATCGGCGCTCAGATCCTGCGCGACCTGGGACTTTCATCCATTCGGGTGATGACCAACAATCCTCGCAAGCTGGTGGGTCTGGAAGGCTATGGGTTGCAGATCGTCGAGCGCGTGCCCCTGATCGCTGACCCGAGCCAGGACAACCGGAGCTATTTGCAGGTCAAGCGGGACAAGCTCGGCCATCTCCTCGCCCACTGATTCCGTGTCCACCTTTGCCCCTCGGCTCCGGGGACGCGGGCGCGTGGCGATTCTCGTGAGCCGCTATAACGAAGTGATCACCAGCAAGCTACTCGAGGGCGCGCTGGCCTGCTGTGTCGAGGCGGGAGTCACCGCCGACCAGGTGGACGTCGTGTGGCTGCCCGGGGCTTTCGAGCTGGGCGCGGGTGCAGCGGCCGCCGCCCAAACCGGCCGGTACGCCTGCCTGGTCGCGCTCGGTGCGGTCATTCGGGGTGAGACTCCGCACTTCGAGTATGTCGCCGGCGAAGCCGCGCGTGGTCTCAATGCCGTGGCGGTTCGACATGCGCTGCCGGTCGGGTTTGGAGTACTCACGGTGGACACGTTTCAGCAGGCGCTGGACCGGGCTGGCGGCAGCGCGGGCAACAAGGGACACGAGGCCGCGGCCGCGGCGCTGCAGGCGGCCGACGTGATCGCCCAATTGCGGGATCAGCGTGCTCCGGATTGAGACCAAGGGTCGCGCGCGCGCGCTTCAATTGCTCTATGCCTGGGAGATCCAAGGAAAGCCGCCGATGCCGCAGATCGTGAGAGGGCTTTCCCGTCTCACCGGTCCGGAGCCCCAGATCCTGGATCGCGCGGAGGCGCTCGCCGCGGCGGTCGTCGCCGACCTTCCGGCTCTGGACGCCGAGGCGGCACGGGCCTCGGAGCACTGGCGCATGAGCCGCATGGCGGTCGTCGAACGCAACATTCTTCGACTCGGGATCCATGAGCTGCAGCGAGGTGAGGTACCGCCCAAGGTCGCGATCGACGAAGCGGTGAGGCTGGCGCATTGGTTCGGCGGGTTGCGCGCGCCGGGGTTCGTGAACGGGGTGCTGGACGGTATCGCCCGTACCCTGGGCCGGTTGTGAGCCAGCGGATCGGGGCACGATGAATATCCTGCTCGTAAACTGGCAGGATCGGCAGAATCCTCATGCCGGTGGGGCCGAGATCCACCTGTTCGAGATATTCGGCCGGCTCGCGGCCGCCGGCCATCGGGTTCGCCTGGTTTGCTCCGGCTGGAAAGGAGCGGTCAGTCAGACGAGCATTGACGGCATCCAGGTCCATCGGGCCGGCGACCGAAATACGTTCGCGCTGGTTGGCCGGAATGCGGTACGCCGGGCGCTTCGAGCCGAGCGACCCGACGTGCTGGTGGAGGACATCAACAAGCTGCCTCTGTTCCTGGCCTTGGGAACTGACCTTCCCTTCTACGCGATCGTTCCTCACCTGTTCGGCGCGACGGCCTTCCAGGAGGCGCCGTGGCCCATCGCCGCGACCGTGTGGCTGGCCGAGCGGCCACTGGCGAAGGCCTATCGTCGCGCGGCATTTCACGCCATCAGCGAGAGTACCCGGGATGATCTCGTTGCCCGGGGCGTGCCGGCGGAGCGGGTGCGCGTGATTCATCCAGGTGTAGACAGCACGCGCTACTCGCCCGACCCGGCTGGACGCCGGGCGGCGTCGCCTCGATTCTTGTACGTTGGAAGGCTCAAGCGTTATAAAGGAATAGAGCTCGCCCTCAGAGCCCTGGCACACGCCCGCCGTACCCGTCCAGACCTGCAGCTCGATATCGCGGGTACCGGCGATCATCGCGCCGACCTCGAGGGCCTTGCCGCGGAGCTTGATCTCGGCGGCGCGGTGACGTTTCATGGGTTTGTGACCGAGGCGGAGAAGCTGGCGCTGCTGCGTCAGGCGTGGGCCAACCTGTTCCCCTCGCCCAAGGAGGGCTGGGGCATCACCATCGTCGAAGCGGCCGCCTGCGGCACGCCTTCCCTCGCCTCGGATAGTCCGGGCCTGCGGGACTCGGTCCGGCACGGCGAGACCGGCTTTCTGGTTCCCCACGGCGACGTCGACGCGCTGGCTGAATGGATGCTGGAATTGGCGGGCTCGCCGCAGCTGGTTGCCCGGCTTGGTCGGGCGGCACGGTGCTTTGCCGAGAGCCTGACTTGGGAGCGCGCCGCCGACGCGACGGCCGACCATCTCCACGACATCATAGCGGGCCCGGCGTGAGGCCGGACCAGGAGGAATGATCATGCAGACGACGATCACCGCCCGCCATTGCGAAATTTCCGCCGCGCTTCGAGAGCGGGCGGTCGCGGTCGTCGAGCGCCTGGGGGGCATTGCTCAACGGCCTATGGAGACCACGGTGGTGTTCGATACCGACGGGATCCAGCAGACTGCCGAGCTCCGGCTGCATGTTGCGCGAGGCGAGGTGCTGGTCGCCAAGGGGGAAGGAGCGGATCATCGAACCGCGCTCGATCGAGCCGAAGAGAAGCTCCGGCGGCAATTGGAGCGGGCCTCGGCGCGGCCCCGGCGCTCCCGTCCATCGGAGGCCGAGCCACTCTGATGCTCCGACTGCGCGATTTCCTCTCCCGCCGGGGCGACCCGCTCCAGCTCGAGCCCCTCACCGGTGAGCTGGGGCTTGACCGCCAGCTACCCGATGCCGAGGTAGCGAGCCCGGGGCTGGCGCTCGCGGGATACACCGGCCGGTTCGCACCCAACCGCCTGCATGTCTTCGGCGAAACCGAAATCACCTACCTGCGCTCGCTCTCGGCGGAGCAACGGCAGCAGTCGCTGGCCAATTTTTTCAGCTTCGACCTGCCCTGCATCTTCGTTACCAAGGGACAAGAGGTCCCCCCCGAATTGCTGGACCTGGCCCGTAACCACAACGTGCCCCTGCTGCGTACCAAGCTCAAGACCGCAGAGTTCTACCGCCGGGTCAAGCCGATTGTGGAGGAGGCGTTCGCGCCGCGGACCACGCTCCACGGGTCGTTGGCCGACGTGTATGGTGTCGGGTTGCTGTTCGTCGGCCGATCCGGGATCGGGAAGAGCGAGTGCGTGCTCGACCTGGTCGAACGAGGACATCGCCTGGTGGCCGACGACGTCGTCCAGGTGACCCGGCGGGGAAACGACGTCCTCATCGGGAGGGGTCACGAGCTGGCCGCGCATCACATGGAGATACGCGGCATCGGCCTGATCGACATCCCGGCTCTGTTCGGGGTGCGTGCGGTCCGGCAGCAGAAGCGAATTGAAGTGGTGGTTCAGCTGGAAGACTGGGAAACCACCAAGGACACCGACCGCACCGGCCTGACCAGAGAGGAGACCATGATACTCGATGTGGCGGTGCCGAGGGTGTGCGTCCCGCTCAATCCCGGCAAGAACATCACGGTCATCTCGGAAGTGGTCGCCATGATGCACCTGCTGCGTTATTCCGGCGTGGATGTAGCGGCCGCGTTCAACGCTCGACTCATCAAGCGAATGAAGGAGCAGCGCGGGGTGAAGGAGTATCTTCAGGAAGATTATGAGTGAGGCATTGCAAGGTGTGGTCGTCTGTCACGCCAAGCTCGCCCGGGCTCTGATCGAGGCGGCCGAATCGATCAGCGGCGTGACCGGCGCGCTGACTCCGGTGTCCAACGCCGATTGTGATCGAGGCTCGCTGGAGCAGCGGGTCCTCGAGGCCGTGGACGGCCGACCGACGGTAGTGTTCGTGGATCTGGCGAGCGGGTCCTGCCTCTTTGCCGTGCTCAACCGCCTTCGAACGGCCTCCGGGGTGAAAGTCGTGACCGGTGTGAACCTGGCCATGCTGGTGGACTTCGTCTTTCACCGCTCGCTGTCGCCGGAGGAGGCGGCGGCCCGGGCGGCGACGGCGGGTGAACGGGCGATTCGGGTCCCCTGATGGCCATTGTCCTCTGCCGGGTGGATGACCGGCTGCTCCACGGCCAGGTGGTGCTGGGGTGGGGACAGCCGCTGGGCATCGACCAGATCATCCTGGTGGACGATGTGGTGTCGGCCAGCGAGTGGGAGCAGGACCTGTATCGGATGTCGGTTACCCCGAACATCGAGGTCCGCTTCGTCAGCGTGGCCGAGGCCTCGGCGCACCTCGCCGAGTGGCAGGGCAACGGACGGCGTGGACTGCTGCTCACCGGTGACGTGGAAACGATGGCCGCCCTCCATGCCGCCGACCCGGTCACGGTGCACCACATCAATCTCGGAGGGATCCACCACCGGGCCGGGCGCCGCGAGCGGCTCCCATATCTGTACCTGACCGACGAGGAGCTTCGAAGCCTGGAGGCCCTCGAGGCCAAGGGGGCCGATATCACCGCCCAGGATCTTCCCACGACCCGACCCGTCAGCCTGCGCGCTCTCGGATGAGCGAGCTCCCTCTTCATGCCAGCCTGCTGCTCATCGTCTGGGGCATGGCGGTGGCGCTCGATCTCGTCAGCTGCCCTCAGGTGATGATCGCCCGGCCGGTGGTGGCCGGCGCGGTAGCGGGATTGCTGACCGGTGATGTGGAGGCGGGGCTCCGAGTCGGGGTTCTCTTCGAGCTCTTCGCCCTGGACGTGCTCCCAATTGGAGCTGTCCGCTATCCCGACTACGGCCCGGCGACCGTGGCGGCGACCGCATTGGCGGCTGGGGCTCCCTGGGAGCTCGGGCTCGGCATCAGCGCCGCCCTGGGATTGCTGCTGGCGGCGCTCGGCGGATGGAGCCTGATGATGGTCCGCCGCACGAACGCGCGGGCGATCCAGCGACACGCGGCAGCGCTCGCCGCCGGCGAGAGTAGCGCCATTCGCCGACTTCAGTACGGCGGCCTCCTGCGGGATGCGGCACGCGGAGCGGCGCTTACCGTGCTGGGCCTGGTGCTCGCGTGGAGCATTGCCCAGTTCGTGCACCTCGATCGCCGCACCGCGGTGGGTCTCACCCTCGTCGCCATCGGCTCGGCCCTCTCGGCCATTGTTAGCGGTGCCGTTCGAAGCGCGGGGCGCGGGACTCGGCTCAAGTGGATGCTGGCTGGCCTCGCCGCTGGCGTCCTGCTGGTTGTGCTCCGGTGACTGGCCGGTGGCGGGCGCTGCTGCGGCTGTTTGCGGTGCAAGGCACCTGGAACTACGAGCGCATGCTCGGTGTCGGCATGGGCTACGCCGCCGAGCCGCTGCTGGAAGATCTCAAAACGGTCGATCCCGTGCGCCATGGCGAGGCCGTGGTGCGCTCCAGCGAGTTCTTCAATTGCAACCCCAACCTCGCTGGCCTGGCGCTTGGTGCCACCGCCCGCGCCGAGTACGAGGCGGTGCCGGGCCCGCAGATCGCTCGGCTGCGCACCGCACTGTGCAGTCCGCTGGGAGCTCTGGGCGATCAGCTGTTCTGGGCTGGTCTGCTGCCGGCATTGCTTGGTGCTTTGCTCGCTGCGACCGTGCTTGGCGGTGGATGGTGGGGGATCGCGGGTTTTCTGATCGCCTACAACGGGGTGCGACTGGCCACCGGCGTTTGGTCGCTCCGAACCGGCCTGGAGGCCGGCATGCGGGTCGGAAGCGCCATCTCGACTTCCTGGATTCCGCGGGCGGTAGCTTGGGTGAGTCCGGTCGCCGGATTCACCATAGGCCTCGCGATTCCGGTGCTCGCGGGGTGGTACCTGAAGGCCTTCGGCGCGGTCGGTGCGGTCGGCGCCCTCGCGGTTGCCGCGACCGGGGCCGCGGTCACCCGCTGGTTCGGACCCTCCCTCACGTCGGTCCGGTTTGCCTTGCTCGCGATGGTCCTCCTGCTCTTTTTCAGGTGGGCGGGATTATGATCGAGCGACAGGCGACCATCGTGAACCAGGACGGCCTGCACGCCCGCCCCGCCGCACGCATCGTGCGGCTGGCGAATAGCTTCGAAGCCGAAATCGAGCTCAGCAAGGACGGCGTGGAAGTGAACGGTAAGAGCATTATGGGGGTGATGATGCTCGCGGCGGAATGCGGCAGCTCCATCACCATTCGGGCCAACGGGCCCGATGCGGAGCAGGCGGTCGCGGCGCTGGCGGCGCTGGTGGCCGAGGGCTTCGGAGAGCAGTAGGGTGTCCCGGACGCTGCGGGGGATTGGGGTCTCGCCTGGCGTAGTCTGTGCGCCCGCGTTGGTGGTCCGGTTTGACTTTCCGGACGTACCGGACCGCACAGTGCGCCCCGACCAGGTCGAGGCGGAAGTGCAGCGTCTGCACGACGCGGTGGAATACGTCGTGCGGCAGCTTCGCGAGCTCGGCGAGCGGGTGCTCAAGCGCGCGGGGCCGGAGGAGTCGCGCATCTTCGACGCCCAGATCCTGATGGCGCAAGACCAGGACTTTCTGGCCTCGGTCGAGACCCTGATCCGGAACAATCAGCTCAGTGCCGAGACCGCCTATGAATTCAAGGCGCTGGAGCTGCGGAACCTGTGGTCGGGCGCCGCGCGCCTGCGCGAACGGCTCGCCGACCTCAATGCCATCCAGCTCCGGATGTTGAATCTCCTTTTGGGGCGGGAAGTCGATGAGCTCTGGTCCATTCCCCAGGACGAGCATGTCATCGTGGTTGCCCACGAGCTCTCCCCTGGGCTCACGGTACAGCTGGATCGCGAGCATGTTGTCGGCCTGGTAAGTGAGGAAGGCACCCGCACGGCCCACGCGGCGATCCTGGCGCACTCGCTCGGCATTCCCGCCGTCATGGGGGCGGGTGGCGCACTGGCGCGGATTCCCAACGGTACGACGTTGTTGTTGGATGGCCAGAGCGGAATGATCGTGCTGGAGCCGACGTCCGCCGAGCTGGAGGATGCCAAGACCCAGGTAAGCCGCCGGCATCGGTTGGAATTCCAGCTCGAAGGGATTCTGGCGCAACCGTCGGTGACCCCCTCGGGACGTCCGATCGTCCTCATGGGAAACGTGGACCTGCCCGAGGAGATCGAGCCCGCGGTGCGGATGGGCGCCCAAGGGGTGGGGCTGCTGCGCACCGAGTTTCTGCTCACCGGCCGAGCCAGCCTGCCCACCGAGGACGAGCAGACGGCGTACTTTCGCCGAGTCGCCCTCGCGTTTCCGGATTCTACCGTCATAATCCGCTCGTTCGACATGGGCGGAGACAAGTTTCCGGCCACCTTCAAGGCTCCGGCCGAGGCGAACCCCTTCCTGGGCTGGCGCTCTATCCGGGTGTGCCTGGACGAGCCGGAGGTGTTCCGGCCCCAGATCCGGGCCGTGCTTCGGGCTGCCGCCGATCGCGATATCCAGTTGATGCTGCCCCTGGTGACTCTGGTGGAGGAGGTCCTCGAGTCTCGCGCCATCATGCTCGAGGAGGCCGAGGCCCTGGCACGTGAGGGGGTGCGCGCGGCAGCCTCGGTGCCGGTGGGAGTAATGGTCGAGACCCCGGCGGCGACCCTCATCGCCGACCGCCTCGCGGAGGTGAGTGCCTTCTTCAGCGTCGGTACCAACGACCTGACGCAGTACACCATGGCGGTGGACCGGGGCAATGCCCGGCTGGCTGACCGCTTCACCCCGCACCACCCCTCGATCGTTCGGCAGCTGCAGCGGGTTATCGACGTGGGCAAGGAGGCCGGCCTACCGGTCAGCGTCTGCGGTGAGATGGCCTCGGAGCCGCTGAGCGTCGTGCTCCTCATCGGCATGGGATATGACCGGCTCAGCGTGTCACCTCCCGCGCTGCCCTTGGTCAAATGGGTGGTGCGCACCGTACCGGAGGAGGCGGCCCAGCAGGCGGCCCGTGCTGCGCTCGCAGCATCAAGCGCCCATGAGGTCTCCTCGGTGCTCCGGGAGGCGGTCGGGGAGTTCCTCGATGTCCGCCTGCTCGACCCCCATTCGTTGTTGCCCGGTCGCGGCCGGGTGGCTAGTTTGCCCCCCGGCAAGGCTAGGCTCTAGCCAACCTTCTCTCTTCCCCAGACGGAACCCCAGCCCATGGCCGCTTCCAAGCGACATGTCTTCACCTCCGAGTCGGTCACGGAGGGCCATCCGGACAAGGTGGCCGACCAGATCTCCGACGCCGTTCTCGACGCGATCCTGGCTAACGATCCGGCTGCGCGGGTGGCGTGCGAAACCATGGTCACCACCGGAATGGCGGTCGTGGCGGGTGAGATCACCACTCGCACTTACGTGCATATCCCCGACCTGGTCCGGGAGACGGTAAAGTCCATTGGCTACACCGATGCAGCCTTCGGCTTCGATGGACAGACCTGCGCCGTGCTCACCTCGATCGATCGGCAGTCACCCGATATCGCCATGGGCGTCGACGCCGGCGCCGATAAGGAACAAGGGGCCGGCGATCAGGGCATGATGTTCGGCTACGCTACCAATGAGACCCGGGAACGAATGCCACTCCCGATCATGCTCGCCCATCGAATCGCCGAGCGGCTGGCTGCCGTGCGAAAGGGCCTTAACGGAAGCCGGCCTATCGAATGGCTCCGGCCGGATGGCAAATCCCAGGTATCGGTGGAGTACGAAGACGATCGTCCGGTTGCGGTCAAGACCGTGGTAGTCTCGACCCAGCACGCCGAGCGGAATGGTCGTCGGCAGCTGGCCTATTCCACCATCCGGGAGGCGGTGATTGAGGAGGTCATCAAGCCCGTGCTTGATGAAGCCCGGGTGGAGTATGGGCGAACCAAGTTTCTCATCAACCCAACCGGCCGGTTTGTGATCGGTGGCCCCCATGGGGACGCGGGACTCACCGGCCGCAAGATCATCGTGGACACCTACGGCGGCATGGCCCGCCACGGCGGCGGGGCATTCAGCGGCAAGGACCCCTCCAAGGTGGACCGCTCGGCTGCGTACGCGGCGAGATGGGTGGCGAAGAACATCGTGGAGGCCAAATTGGCCCGGCGGTGCGAAGTACAGGTGGCCTATGCTATCGGCGTGGCCCGGCCGGTCTCAGTGCTGGTCCAGACCTACGGCACCGGCGTGATGCCGGATTCCATGCTGGAGAAGATGGTCACCGAAGTGTTCGATCTCACCCCCAAGGGGATCATTGACGCGCTCAAGCTCAAGCGGCCAATTTACAGGGAGACCGCGAGCTACGGTCACTTCGGCCGCAGGCCCCATGCAGGTCGGTACGTCAGCCCAACCAAGGATCTAAAGGTCGACTATTTCACCTGGGAACAGACCGACCGCGTCAAGCACCTGCTGTCGGCTGCCCGCTGAGGAGCGCATGCCCGTTCAAACCGCTGTTGCCAATTACGACATCCGGGACATCGCACTGGCCGACGAGGGAAAGCGCCGGACGGAGTGGTCGGAGCGCTCGATGCCCGTGCTTCGGCAGATCCGTGCCCGGTTCGCCAAGGAGCAGCCGCTCAAGGGACTCAAGCTTTCGGCCTGCCTGCATGTGACCACCGAGACCGCCAACCTGATGAGCACGTTACGAGCCGCCGGCGCGGACATCGCCCTCTGCGCCTCCAACCCATTGTCCACTCAGGATGATGTGGCCGCGCATCTGGTGCGAGATTACGGGGTCCACGTGTACGCCATCAAGGGCGAGGACCACAAGACCTATTACACCCACATCGCTCAAGCATTGGCCTTCGGTCCCGACATGACCCAGGATGATGGGGCCGACCTGGTGGGCTCGCTGCACATGATCGCCCTCGAGCGGCTGGACGACCTGGCGCCGCCGATCCGGGAATGGGTCGAAACCCTCTCCAAGGAAGAGCGCAAGGCACTGGTGAAGTCGGTCAGGGGCTCCACCGAGGAGACCACGACCGGCGTCATCCGGCTCAAGGCGATGGCCAAGGAGGGCGTGCTGCAGTTTCCTATCGTGGCCGTCAACGATTCCAACACCAAGCACATGTTCGACAACCGCTACGGCACAGGCCAGTCGACGCTGGATGGTATCGTACGGGCCACCAACCTGCTGCTCGCCGGGAGCACGGTGGTCGTGGCGGGCTATGGTTGGTGTGGGCGCGGCGTCGCGATGCGGGCCCGGGGCGCGGGCGCGCATGTGATCGTGACCGAGGTCGATCCTCTTCCTGCGCTGGAAGCCCGCATGGATGGCTTCGAGGTCCGTCCCATGTCGGAGGCGGCCCCCATTGGGGACTTGTTCATCACTCTGACCGGCAATCTGCACGTGGTCCGTCCCGAGCACTTCAGCGCGATGAAGGATGGCGCGATCGTCTGCAATTCGGGCCACTTCAATGTCGAGCTGGACCTCGAGGGTCTCAGCCGGATTGCCTCGGAACGGCGCATGGTCCGAGCCATGGTGGAGGAGTTCGTGGTGAAGGGCCGGCGGGTGGTCGTGCTCGGCGAGGGACGGCTGATCAACCTGGCCGCCGCCGAAGGCCACCCCGCAAGCGTCATGGACATGTCCTTCGCCAATCAAGCCCTTGCCGCCGAGCTGTTGGCCAAGGAGTCGAGCCGCATGGCCAAGGCAGTGCACCGGCTGCCCGCCACCGTCGATCAGGAAATCGCCCGCCTCAAGCTCCAGAGCATGGGTGTAAGCATCGACACTCTGACGCCTGAGCAGGTGGAGTACCTCGCGAGCTGGGACGCCGGGACGTGAAGAGTTTTGGTCGTTGGTCTTTGGTCATTGGTCTTCATGGCTTGAAACCTGCGAGCTCGGTTCTGGCGATCTTGTGAGACCAACGACCAAAGACTAAAGACCAAGGACCCACGACCCTCCCCATGATCGAAGTCACTGTCGCTCACCTTGGGCTCGACCGCACCACCAACACTCCCGTGGTGATTCTCCGCGAGAAGGACGGCTCCAGGGTCCTCCCTATCTGGATCGGGCCTGCGGAGGCGAGCGCCATCGCCATGGAGCTCCAGGGCATGAAGGCGCAGCGCCCGCTGACCCACGACCTGCTCAAGCAGATCCTGGTGGGCTTGGGTGGTGACCTGCGGCGGGTAGTGATCAGTGCAGTGAAGGAGAACACGTACTTCGCCGAGCTGCTGATCCGACGCGACGACCATGTCTTTCAGGTCGACGCGCGGCCCTCCGACAGCATTGCGCTCGCCTTGCGCATGCGGGCTCCCATCTTTACCAGTGACCAGCTTCTGGATCAGAGCGGGGTAGAGACCGATGAACCCTCGCCCAATCCCTCCCTGGAAGCTGACAAGCTGAAGGAATACCTCGAGAAGATGGATCCGCAGGATTTTGGGAAGTTCAATCCGTAAGAGGACGGAGAAGACGGAGAGGACGCAGAGGACGCAAAGATTGCTCCGTCGCGCGAAAGCGACACACTCGCGGCCCGTCTTCTGCGTCTTCTAGATCGGAAGAGCACACGTCTGAACTCCAGTCACGTCGCTGTATCT
>JBIOUY010000268.1:0-5422 GCA_044867445.1 Gemmatimonadales bacterium | reverse complement strand
ACCAAAGACCAAAGACCAAAGACCAAAGACCAAAGACCAAAGACCAAAGACCAAAGACCAAAGACCAAAGACCAAAGACCAAAGACCAAAGACCAAAGACAATCTACTGTTTCCAGATACGCTTCCTCATCCTATATTGTGTTTCGATTCTCCTGTACTTACCAGCTCCCCCTGACCACCGATACCAAAGAAGCCGTAAGTCGTTGTATTAAAAGGACTTACGGCAATAGTGGCCTCATGGCACATATCCTCGCAATTGCAAACCAGAAGGGTGGCGTCGGTAAAACCACGACAGCGGTGAATCTGGCTGCATCGCTGGCAATCGCCGAACGCCGCACCTTGCTTTTGGATGCCGATCCCCAGGGGAACGCCACCAGCGGTGTCGGCATCGCCAAGCACGATCTGGAGCTCTCCCTCTACGACGCGTTGGTCGAAGCCCGATCCGCCAGAGAGATCCTGCTCCAGGCTCCGGGGCTACCGCACCTCACCGTGCTCCCCGCGACTCAGGACCTGGTCGGGGCCGAGCTCCGCCTGGTGGAGCGAGAGGGTCGAGAGGCCGCGCTGCGACAGGTGCTGGACGAGTTGCGCGACGACTACGATTACATCGTCGTAGACTGCCCGCCCTCGCTCGGGCTCCTCACCCTCAACGTTCTCGCCGCCGCCGACGCGGTACTCATTCCCATCCAGTGCGAGTACTACGGACTCGAGGGCATTTCCCAGCTGCTCAACACCATTCGGCTGGTTCAGCAGAACTTCAATCCGGGCCTCGCGATCAGCGGCGTGCTGCTGACCATGTACGACGCCCGCCTCAATCTCTGCCGCCAGGTTGCGGAGGACGCCAAGGAATACTTCGGCGGCAAGGTGTTCGTCACCCCGATTCCGCGGAACGTCCGCCTTGCCGAGGCGCCCAGCTTCGGCAAGCCGATCCTGCTCTATGATGTGCACTCCGTAGGTGCGAAGAGCTATCTGGCCGTGGCGCAGGAGATGTTGCGCCGAATGGAAACCAGCAGCCCG
The DNA here is from genome assembly GCA_044867445.1 of Gemmatimonadales bacterium. Classification (GTDB taxonomy): domain Bacteria; phylum Gemmatimonadota; class Gemmatimonadetes; order Gemmatimonadales; family GWC2-71-9; genus CAVVWJ01. The sequence goes on along the minus strand of JBIOUY010000268.1, from coordinate 4,408 downwards.
AGCGAGCCACCGGCCGCTCTGCCTGAGGTGACCACATGACCGAAACCAAGCGGCTGGGAAGGGGACTGGAGGCCCTGCTGGGGCCGATCTCTCGCGAGCAGGCCGAAGCGTCCGGATCGCTCCGCGAGCTCCCAGTGAGGAGCGTGCGGCCGAATCCATACCAACCGCGCAGTGAGATCGACGAGGCCGCGCTTGAAGAGCTCATCGCGTCGATGCGGGCTTCGGGGTTGCTCCAGCCCGTGGTGGTGCGCCCGCGGAACGGAAGCTACGAGCTCATCGCTGGCGAGCGGCGCTGGCGCGCGGCGGAGCGGCTCGGTTGGGACCGGATTCCGGCGGTGGTGCGCGACGTAGACGATCAGACTCTGCTCACTCTCGCGCTGGTCGAAAATCTTCAGCGCAACGATCTCTCTCCCATCGACGAGGCGGCAGGATACCAGCGGCTGGGCGAGGAATTTCACCTGCCCCAAGTCGAGATCGCCCGACTGGTCGGCCGCAATCGGTCGACGATCGCCAATCTGCTTCGGCTGCTCCAACTCCCCGACGAAATTCAGCAATTGATCCACCAGGCGAAGCTCTCTGAGGGTCATGCTCGCGCCCTGCTCAGTGTCACCGATCAGGCCCGCATGCTCCGACTGGCCCAACAGGCCGTGGCCGACGGCTGGTCGGTACGGGAGATGGAGGCGCGAGTGCGGGGCGAGACGCCAGCTCGGCAGCGGCGCGGTGACGATGGCCGAAGCCGCGCGCCGGCCAAGGCCGTGACCGCGGATGTTCGCCGGGTGGAAGACGCGCTGCGGAAGCGCCTGGGAACCGATGTTCGTGTGACCATGCGCCGGCGAGGCCGTGGCTTCCTCACCATCAGCTACTACTCCAACGACGACCTCGCTCGCCTGCTGGAGCTCATTCTCGGCGGACCCTTCGAGGGATGAGGCGGGGCCGGCCCTCGGTGACCATCCTCGTACAGCGGGACGGCGCGACCCGGTCGCACACCTGGCGCATCCCCCTCTGGCTGTTGCGGCTTGGCGGCTTCGTAGGCGGCGCCCTGGCCACCGTACTCATCCTGCTCGCCGTGCTCTATTTGCCGGTCGTTCGTGCCGCCGCTCGGGTGCCCGGGCTCGAGCGCACGGTGGCCCGGCTGGAGTCGGACAACGCCAAGGTTCGCCAGCTCTCTGCGGCACTGGACAGCGTGGAAGCCCGCTACGCCCAGGTGCGGCAGATGATCGGGGCCGACATCGTTCGCGATCCGCTCAGCTTCTCTTCCAATCTTCCCCTCGCACCAGTATTAGAGGCCCGGCTGGCCGATGCCCCGCATGGGCCGCCTGCCGGTCCCAGTGTCCCGCGACAGTGGCCCCTGGATGTGCCGGGCTACGTCACCCGGGGGCAGGTCACCACCGGGTCGACCGAAGAAGCGCACCCAGGCATCGACATCGCTGTCCCGATCGGGAGCCTGGTACGAGCTGCTGGGGGTGCCACGGTGCACCAGGTGGGTGAGGACCCCGAGTACGGCTTCTTCGTCCTGTTGGATCATCCCGACGAGTATCAGACGATGTATGGCCATCTCTCCCGCATCCTGGTCTCGACCGGGGCCTCCGTTGCGCCCGGGCAGGTGATCGGGCTGAGTGGGAACAGCGGGAGGTCGACCGCGCCGCATCTGCATTTCGAGATCCGGCAGCGTGGGGTCTCGCTCGATCCCCAGACCATGATCAAGGAGGGTGGTTGATGGGCATCTTCAGCAATCAGGCTCGGGACGAGCAAGGCAACGAGCTCAGGCGCCGCCGCACTGATCAGATCCCGTTTTCGATCATCGCGAGCGACATGACCGTGGTGGGAGATCTCGAAACCGAGGGTGTGGTCCGGATCGAAGGGCGAGTTCGGGGGGCCGTGCGAGTGGGGCAGCAGGTGCTGGTGGCAGCCGGTGCAGTCATCGAAGGCGACCTGCACACCCAGGAGGCCGTCATCGCCGGACAGGTGAGCGGGGCGATCTACGCCAAGGACCGGGTGGAGCTCCAGGCCAGCGCCGTCGTCGCTGGCGACATCCTGACGCCGAGGATCGCGATCGTGGAAGGGGCAAGAGTAAGCGGCGAGGTGAAGATGGATATGGAGCAAACTGCACCGTTGGCGGTGCTGGATTCCCACAAGCGTTGAAAATTCAGCTAAGTGTGTGGAAATCCGGCACTTTTGACGCCAAAGTGGCCCGTTCAATAAGCCGAGTGCTGCCTAGCTGCTGCCATGCTGTCGCGCTGATGTCTCTCACGGGGTGCTCCAGGCCGCCTTCGGCCAACGGTCTTCGCGTTGGATTGATCACTCCCGGCTCTGTCGCTGATGCCGCTTGGAACTCCGGAGCCTACCAAGGCCTCAAACAGATCCACGACTCCCTTCATCTCGCCATCAGCCACATCGAAGCCAGGACCCCGGCGGAACAAGATGAGGCTCTCCGGATCTATGCCGCCCAGGGTTACGGTCTGGTGTTCGCCCACGGCTTCGAGTTCCAAGACTTGGCGGAGCGGGTCTCGAGCCCGTATCCCAAGACAATCTTCATTGTGACATCGGGAGCGCGGGCCAAGCCCAACGTGGCCCCACTCATTTTTCGGCTGGAGGAGGCGAGCTACCTGGCAGGGATGGTGGCCGGTAGTCTCACCAAGACACAGCGGGTGGGCTTCGTGGGAGGCATCGAGCTTCCCCCCATCAAGGCAGCCTATCAGGGCTGGGTGAATGGCGCGAAGACCGTCAACCCGAAGGTTGAGACACGGGTGGTCTACCTCAACAGCTTCGACGACGCTTCAGCCGGTCGAGAGGCTGCGCTCGCACTGATCCAATCAGGGATGGACATGTTCCACCACAATGCTGACGCGGCGGCATTGGGCCTGTTCCAGGCCGCCAAGGAGCATCCGGGGTATACCTGTTCGGCGCCAACGCCGACCAGAGTTCGCTGGCCCCCGGGCGGGTGCTCGGAAGCGCGGTCATCGACCTGCCGAGAGCCTTCCTGCTGGTCGCTCGAGAGGTGAAGCAAGGCAAATTCCCTCCGCGGATTGAGGCGTTTGGACTGCAGAGCGGGGTGATACGATACGTGGCCAACCCAGCCCTCGACACCCTGGTCCCGGCTCGGGTGAAGGCGAAAGTCCGCGCCGCCGCGGATTCTATTGCGGCGGGCACCCTGATCGCGGCGCCGAGGCCTTCCTCCATGCAGGCTGTTCGTACCCGGGCTTCGGTGCGGATCTCACCACAAAGGCAGGAAGGACACGAAGGTCTCCCTGGGGAAACAGCGCTCCGATGACCGGTTTTCACACCGAGGCACGGAGAATGACTGGTGGTCACCAGCACGCCAGTGGGCTTTGGCCTTTCCACCAGCTTCGCTGCTCTTGATACATCTTCGTGTCCTTCGTGCCTTCGTGGTGAATACGGCATCGGAGGGTTGGGCGTGAGCGGCGCCGTCCCCCTCGCCGAAATCGTCGCGTACCTCGACGAGTACCTCCGCATCCGAGAGGTGCCGGACGAGCGCAATGCGGTCAACGGCCTGCAGGTCGAGAACAGCGGCTCGGTGACCCGAATTGTGGCGGCGGTAGACGCGTCGCAGGTGACCATTGATGGAGTCGCGGAAGGCCTGCCGGACGATCACCCGCTGCTGCTGGTGCATCATGGACTCCTCTGGGACGGCAATGTGCCGATCGTGGGACGGCGCTATCGGCGGGTGGCTGCGCTGCTGGAGAATGACATTGCCTTGTATGCAGCGCATATCCCCCTGGATCTCCACCCCGAGGTGGGCAACAACGTAGTGCTCGCCGAGCGGCTCGGAATCGAGGTCGAAGGGTGGTTCGGCGATTATCACGGCAGCGCCATAGGCGTGTGGGGCCATCCGCCGTCCCGGCTTTCGTCCCGGGAGTCCTTGGTGAGCGAGCTGAATCACGCACTCAACTCCGCAGGAGCACGCCTGATCGCCGGAGGGCCGGAGAGGATCTCCCGCATCGGGATCATCACCGGCGGGGCAGGCAGCATGATTGCTTCGGCTCGCGAGGTCGGGCTGGACACCTACGTCACCGGGGAGGGGGCGCACCACACCTATTTCGACGCGATGGAGTGGGGACTGAATGTGGTGTACGCCGGACACTACGCTACGGAGACGCTTGGAGTTCAGGCACTTGCCTCGCATTTAGCCGAGCGATTCCCTCTCGAATGGGACTTTCATGATCATCCAACCGGGCTATGAGCGTTCCGGCACTCGAGCTCGCCGGCATTCACAAACACTTCGGCTCCGTGCATGCGCTGCGCGGGGCCGATTTCGTGCTGCAGCCAGGCGAGCTACATGCGCTGCTGAGAGAGAATGGCGCCGGGAAGACGACCCTTATGCGGGTGGCGTATGGGTTGGTGCGGCCGGAGGCGGGCCGAGTAGTCCTGGGAGGAGTGGTTCGCGTCG
>JBIOUY010000267.1:0-17642 GCA_044867445.1 Gemmatimonadales bacterium | reverse complement strand
CACGGGAAAGACCACGCTCTCCGCCGACCCTTCCCGCAAGCTCATCGGAGACGACGAGCACGGCTGGAGCGACCGGGGTGTGTTCAACTTCGAGGGTGGCTGCTACGCCAAAGTGATCCGGCTGCGTGCGGATACCGAGCCCGAGATCTACGCCGCCACCGAGATGTTCGGTACTGTCCTGGAGAACACCGAGCTCGATCCAGCCACTCGAGCGATCGATTTCGACTCCGACCGGATCACCGAGAACACCCGCGCCTGCTACCCCATTCATTACATCCCCAATCACCTGCCGAGCGGCGCCGGCGGTCATCCCAGAAACATCGTCTTTCTCACGGCCGACGCCTTCGGCATCCTGCCGCCGATCGCCCGGCTGACAGCGGATCAGGCGATGTACCACTTCCTCTCCGGCTACACCGCCAAGGTCGCGGGCACCGAACGCGGTGTGACCGAGCCGGCGGCCACCTTCTCCGCCTGCTTTGGCGCGCCATTCCTCCCGATGCACCCGGGTGTGTACGCCAAGATGCTGGGGGAGCGCATCGAGCGGCATGGAGTGAAGGTGTGGCTGGTGAACACCGGATGGACCGGCGGACCCTACGGCACCGGCTCGCGCATGAAGTTGAGCCATACCCGAGCCATGGTGCGCGCCGCGCTCGCTGGCGGCTTGGACAATGCCCGATTCATCCGGGATTCGGTATTCGGTTTCGAGGTGCCACTCGCGGTCCCGGACGTTCCCAGTGAGGTGCTCTCACCCCGCAGCACGTGGGTTGACCCCTCGGCCTACGATGCCCAGGCGCGCAAGCTGGCGATGATGTTTCGGGAGAACTTCGAGCAATACCGGGCGACGGTCCCGGCGTCGGTTTCGGCGGCGGGGCCAGTCGTATAGGCTGGTGCCCGACGACCTCGAAGTCATTCGGGACCCACTCTGGGACAACATCCGGCTGGAACCGGCGGCGCTGCTTGCGCTGGATACGGCCGTAGTTCAGCGGCTCCGCTACATCCGTCAGGTTGGTCACGCCTTCCTGGTCTATCCCGGCGCCACCCACACTCGCTTCGAGCACGCCCTCGGCGCCTACCATCTTACTAAGCGTGCCCTCGCGGCGTTGGAAGAGCGAGGTGAGCTTGACCGGGTAGCGGCGGACGATTGCCTAGCGGTCAGGATGGCGGCGCTGCTGCACGACATCGGTCACTACCCCTTCTCCCATGCGCTCGAAGAGGCGGCCTTTCCCTCCCATGAGGCCCTGGGAGTGGCCAAGCTGAGCCAGGGCGAGCTGGGAGAGCGACTGGTGGAGATCGGCGGGCGCGGCTTCTCCGCCACGGTGGGCAAGCTGATCACCGGCGAGAGCCCGAGCTCGCTCCAGGGGCTCATCTCCGGTTCGCTCGACTTGGACAAGATCGATTATCTGAGCCGGGATGCCCGCATGTGTGGAGTGCCGTATGGAACGGTGGACGTCGACCGGTTACTCTCCTCGCTTACGCTGGTCGAGACCGGACCCCGTCGGTACGAGGTTGGGGTCATGGAAAAAGGCGTGAGCGCGCTCGAATCGCTGCTCTTCGCCAAATATCAGATGTACCGCAACGTCTACTGGCATCACGCGGTCCGGTCTGCCACATGCATGTTCAAGCGGGCGGTGCGCGACGCGGTGGCACGGGGAAGCGTGTCGACGCGGGACATCGCGGAAGCGACGGACGATGGGCTTATGGAGCTGCTGATCTCGAAGGACCGGAACCGCCTCGCCACTGCCATTCGCGCGCGTCGTCTGCACAAGCGCGCGCTGGATCTCCCTGCCAGCGACGTTCCCGGCGAGACCCAACCCTGGGTGGTGGAGGATCCGGATCTCCTCCAGAGGGTCGAGGATGCCTTGGCTGGTCAGGTGGGATTGAAGGCGGGAGACCTGCTGCTGGATTTTCCCGCCCGTTCGTCGATGCTGGGAGTGAACCTGCCCTTGCGTACTCGCAGCGGAGCCGTCGAGCGGCTCACCGACGCCGGCCGCGCTGGACACCTGGGGCTGCCTCGCGTGGCCGATGAGCTCTACCGCAGCGCCCGTCGGCTCCGCGTCTTCGTGGCGGGCATGCCGAACCGTCCACTCGATAGTCTACTCGATCTCCTAACCTGGCCAGCTCCCGAGCTGGAGCGTCGGCTGAGCGGGGAGAAGTCGCTCGTCTGAGGAGGAGTTTCCGATGATCACCCGACGCAGCTTTGTGGCGCAGGCGGCCGGACTCGCCCTGGCCGCGCTCTCAGGAGAGCGTCTCTGGGCCCAACGCTCGCGCTTCCATCCTCCCACGCTCACGGTCTTCAAGAGTCCCACGTGCGGCTGTTGCTCCAAGTGGGTGGATCACGTCAAGGCGGCCGGATTCGCCGTCGAGGCGCACGACGAAGAAGAGGTGGATCCGGTGAAAGATCGGTTGGGCGTTCCGTCCGACCTGCGATCGTGCCACACGGCGCAAATCGAGGGATACCTGATCGAAGGGCATGTGCCTGCGGACGACATCAAGCGGTTGCTGGCGGCGCGGCCCAAGGTAGCCGGCCTCGCGGTGCCCGGCATGCCCAAGAGCACTCCCGGTATGGCGATGCCCGAAGCGCCGGCGGAACCTTACATCGTCGTGTCCTTCCAGAAAGACGGCGCTACTCAGGTCTACGCTCGCCACTAACGCCGAACCGCGATCCTTTGCTCAATGCGATCATCTTTTGATGATGGCCTCTATTGTGGCGGGATCGTCAGCGTAACGTTGTCGCCGGGGCTCACCAGGAGCTCATCGCTGATCGGCGCACGGGTGCCGCCTACCGGATCGGCGATGAAGCGGAGAGTACCTCCCGACTGCACCAGGTAGTTGGGAATCGGAACCCGCTGAGTGGTGTTCCCCACGACCAGCCCGAGTCGCACCCGGCCGGTGGTCCCGCTCACGGCATAGATCGTCATGTCGGTAAAACCCTGATTCTCGACCGTGAGGGTGGCGCCGGCATCCGGGGCGGCACCGGTGTTCGGCTTGGCGCTGTGACAGCCCAGGCTCACGATCAGGATGATTGCGGCGAGTATTGCAGCCAGACGCATGGCTCTTCACCCCCCAAGTGCGGTGTCACCGCACGATATTGGTTATTCTCTGCGTCCTCTGTGATCTCTGTGCCTCTGTGGTGAACGGCGGGGAGCGGCGTGGGGAAAGCGCGATGGGATAATCGATAGATAGGTCGTCTCGACTTCAGGAGGTGCCGCTGGCCGCCGCCGGCACGGCGGGATGCTCGCCGGTGTTGCTGTCGACCGAATCGATCCGGACCACAACGGCGGTAATGTTGTCCAACCCACCCCGCCGATTGGCTTCCGCGATCATCCGGTCCACCCAGTGTTGCGGTTCGCCATCCGAGCTCAGGATCCGAGTGAGCTGCTCGTCCTCCAACATCCCGGTGAGCCCATCAGAGGCGAGCAGCAACACGTCGCCCCGCTCCAGTGACCCGAAGTAGATGTCCGGCACGACGTCGATGCTGGCGCCCACGCAACGGGTGATCACGTTGCTGTAGGGATGGATCCGTGCCTGCTCGGCTGTGAGCAAGCCGGCATCGACCTGCTCCTGTACGTAGCTGTGGTCCTTGGTGAGTTGGAGGAACTGACCATTCCGCAGGAGATAGGCTCGGCTGTCACCCACCTGCCCAATGAGATATCGGCCCGGCATGAGCACTAGCACGGTGGCGGTGGTCCCCATCCCCCGCTTGTCCTGCTCCGACAGGGTGCGTTCGAAGATCGCGTCATTTGCCATGCGAATGGCGGACCGGACGCGGTCGCTGGCCTCCTCGTCGTTCAAGCCGCGGACCGAGCCGATCTCGCGAGAGGTGATTCGCACCGCCATCTCGCTCGCCACCTCACCCGCCGCGTGCCCGCCCATCCCGTCAGCCACGATGAAGATGCCCCGCTCGGCGAGCATCAAGTAATTGTCTTCATTGCCGGAACGAACGATCCCGACGTCGGTGCGAGCGGCACAGGAGAAGTGCACGGGGCCTCGTTAGCTCGAAGTCAGGATGAAGAAGGCGATAACGGCCCCGATCAGCACCAGACCTGCGAGGAGCCACACCGGCGGCCCACTGGGTTTGGGAGTGGCCGCCCGGAAGGCCCGATGACGCTCGCGTGGCGCCGAACGCTGCGGGGCAGCCCAGGGATCCTCGCTCTGCTGATCAGAAACTATCCCTTCCATGAGCTGGGTCCCGGCTGCACGCGAAGCGGGGACCAGGTCATCCAGCGGCTCGAACAGCACTGCCACGTCGCCGAACCGAAGCGTGGTGCCGGGAGTCAGGGCAGTCTCACCCGTCACTATCTCCCCTTCCACGAAAGTGCCGTTGGTCGAGCCCAGATCACTCAGGACCCAGATGTCGTCCCGACGCTGCAGCTTGGCGTGGCTGGTGCTCACGCTGGGCTCCGAGAGTACGATGTCGTTGAAGTCGGCCCGGCCGATGTTCACCACCGGCACCCGGACCGGCAGCCGGCTGCCCTTCATCGCCCCGGTCCGCACCAGGAGGGACGCGAGCGGCGCCGGCTGAGGCGAGGCAGGTGTGATGGCCTGCCGCAACTCGGAAATGGGGACTCCATGCATCGTATCGGAGAGCCGCTGCCCGGCGCCGGGGGGCGGTCCATCTGAGGAGGCCGGTTCGGGCGTCGATCTGGGCCGAGGAGGAGCGGCAAAGGGGGCAGGAGCCGGAGCGGCGTCGGCATAGAAGCGGAATTCGTCGTTGCCGATCCGGATGACGTCTGCCCGTGCCAGCAGGTGCCGCCGGCCCATGCGTTGGCCATTCAGCAGAACCCCGTTGACGCTGAAATCCATCAGGACGTACCCATCGCCCGTCACCTGGATCTCCGCGTGCCGGCGGGAGACTTCACTACCCGAGACCACGACATCCGACGACGCATCCCGACCGAACACCAGGGGCGCGATGCCGATGGTGTACTCCCGGCCGTCGGTGAGGCACACGAGCCGCCCGCCGGTTCCGGCTGCGGGAGGTTTGGCCTGCTCTCGCGCAGGCACCAGATCGGCAAAGGCGCCGGAATCGAAGAGCTGGGTATGGCCGGCGCGGCGATCGTCGACTACGAGGATCTCGTGGGAGCCGAGCTGGATTTTGTCGCCGTGGAGAACAGGGGTGGGGTCCCCACCATGGCGAATGCCGTTGATCCGGAGGTCGGCCCCGGGGTCAGCCGAACGGATGGCAATCCCGCCGTCGGCCATGCGCTGCACGATCGCGTGACGCGGCCGGACCCCTTCACCCGCGAGCACGATGGCACTGTCCGGTGCCGACCCTATAACCGTCTCACCGGCAGCGATGGGCATCCGCCTGCTGCCGATTTCAAGGTGCATCATGACTGAAATCCTGGAGGAAAGGCAGACCGCCGACAAACGTACCCCGCGGCCCATAAGCACGCAAGCAAACGGCTCTTACGCAATTTTTCTGACCTCCTGGCCGCGCAGCTGCAGCTGGTAGAGCCGCTCGTAGATACCCCGCTGGGCAATGAGCTCCCGGTGGGTCCCGCGCTCTCGGATCTCTCCGTGATGCAGCACCAGAATCTCGTCGGCGTGCAGGATGGTGCTCAATCGGTGGGCCACCACGAGACTGGTGCGGCCCGACATGAGCTCGGCAATGGCCCGCTGGATCTGCGCTTCGGCCTCGGCATCGACCGAGCTGGTCGCCTCGTCCAGTACCAGGATCTTTGGGTCGAGCGCCAGCGCTCGAGCGAAGCTCAGGAGCTGCCGCTCGCCCACGCTGAGACTGCGCCCGCGCTCGCCGAGGAGATGGTGGTACCCCGAGGGGAGCCGCTCGATGAAGCGGTCGGCGCCGACCCGGTGCGCCGCCTCGCGGGCGCGATCGGGTGAAATCGGGGCATCGAGGGTGAGATTGTGCAGGATATCGCCAGTGAAAAGGAAGAGGTCCTGCTGCACGAAGCCGATCATGGATCGGAGGTCGGCGGTCGAGAGGTCACGAATGTCCTGGCCATCGATGGTGATCCGACCACGCTCTGGATCGTAGAACCGAAGCAACAGGTTCACGATCGTGGTCTTCCCTGCTCCCGTATGCCCGACCAGGGCAATCGTTTGACCTGGCGAGGCGGTAAAGGAAACATCCCGCAGCACCCAGGGACTCTCGCCACTGTAGCGGAACCACACGCCTTCAAACCGGACCGCACCGCGGATGGGCCGCGTAAGCGCGACCGGCTTGGCGGGCTCCTCCACGGTCACCGGCTCGTCCAACAGTGCGAAGACCCGCTCGGATGACGCCATCGCGCTCTGGAGGAGGTTGAACTTCTCGGAGAGGTCCTGCAGCGGCTGAAAGAAGCGCCGGGTGTACTGGATGAACGCGGCGAGCACCCCAACGGTCAGGGTACCGCTCATCACCCGGAGCCCACCATACCAGAGCAGCACCGCCATCGAGACCGATGTGAGCAGCTCGACCACCGGAAAGAAGATCGCGTACACCGTGATCGACCGCAGGTGCGCGCCAAGATGCTCATTGTTGAGCTCGGCGAAGCGGCCAGCAGAGGCGGACTCGCGTCCGAAGAGTTGGACAATCTGCATCCCCGAGAGCCGCTCCTGCAGGTAGGCGTTGAGCCGCGCCAGCCGGTAACGGATATCGCGGAACGTCTCCCGTACGCGCCGGCGGAAGATGCGGGCGGTGAGCCAGACCAGAGGGATGACGGCAAAGCTGGCTAATGCCAAGCGAAAATCGATCGCCAGCATCATGACCATGATGGCGACCAGGGTGAAGACATCGCCGAAGATGGTGACCACGCCGGAGGAGAACAGCTCGTTCAGGGTCTCCACGTCCGAGGTGACCCGGGTCATCAGCCGGCCAACCGGATTGCGATCGAAGTAGGTGATGCTCAGCCGTTGCAGGTGACTGAAGAGCTCCATCCGGAGATCATACATCACCCGTTGCCCAATGAAGGTGGTGAGCAGGGTCCCACCGTACTCCACGATGAAATCGAGGGCGAGGGTCGCGAGGTAGAGCGCGGTGAGAAGGCCGAGGAGCCCGAGGTCGTGTCGCGGAATTGCTGCGTCCAGCGCGCGCTCGGTGAGCCGGGGGCCGATAAGCGCGAGACCCGACTGAGCCAACAGGAGCACCGCCGCGGCCAAGGTGAGCCAGCGGTAGGGACGGAGATAGCCCAGCAGCCGCCGCATCAGCCGCTGGTCGTACGCCGGGGCTGTAATCTCGTGTTCGTCGGTGTGGGTGGCGGTCAAGGCACAGGTCTCAAGTCGCAGGTCTCAAGCCGGCAGTCTTTGGTCGTTGGTCTTTGGTCCCTGTCACGCCTCACCTTTCACGTCTCACCTTTCACGTTTCACCTTCTCACCTCTCACTTCTCACCTCTCACTTCTCACCGCTGTTCACGCTGCCGTCTCCACCGGCGCTTCCTCCTCCTCCCCCTTCAACCCCCGGCGTACCCACCCGGAGAACACCAGGAAGCCAACCGCCATGGTGAAATAGGTCAAGATCAGGCGCCAGACCAGGATGTAAATGGGCCTGAGCGCCCGTGGGACATAAGACGACATGACCGCCGCAGACAGCACCTCTCCGATACCCGAGGCACCGGGCGTCGGGGCGAAGTACAGCAGGAACATCACCAACGTCTGAAGCAGAAGGATGTCGACAAAATTGGTATGGATGTCCAGCGCTCGAAGAGCGACGTAGCCGGCCAGCAGCTTGTTGGCGTGCGACGGTCCTGAGAGCAGCGTGGCCCAGAACAGGCTGAGCCAGCCTTTGGGGCTGTTGAAGGCGACGATGCTCGCGTGAGCTTCGTCGATGCCTTCGCGGAGCCGCTCCAGCCGATCGGCCACTCGCCGGCTCCGGCGTCCGATCGCCTCGGCCAGCCGGTGAATCAGGTCACGCACCAGCCGGGGGAAGAAGAGCACCACGGCCATGAGCAGGCCGATGCCGCCGATGATGGTGAGGCTGCCGAGAAACAAATCGTAGAGCGAGAGCCCGAGAACGTTGCCTCTCTGTCCCAAGGAGCGCCCGGCGCCGAAGAGGAGCGCGAGCGGCCCGGCGATGGCGAAGAAGAGGATGGTGGCGACGAAGCTGATGAAGGTGGAGGTCACCGCGACCGGAAGGGGGACACCGTAGCGGCGCATGGTGTACATAGTCATCGGGCCGGCGCCGGAGTTGAGCGGCGTGACATACCCTGCCCACGCCCCCATGCCCCCGGCGAGCACCATCCCTTTGAGCGATGGGTCAGGATGAACATGGCGGGCCACAACCCAGAGTCGCAGCCCGCCGCCGATCCAGTCCATGGAGGCCAGTCCCAGCCCGACCACCAGCCAGATCCAATTGAGCCGTCTGACCCCGGTGAGAAAGGCGGAGAGATCGTTACCGTAGAGGAGAATGATCCCGAAGCCCAACAGCGAGGCCAGGACCGAGATCTCGAACCCGCGGACCAGGAACTTGGGGGTCAGGAGTCGGGGCATGTCGGGGGAAAGCTAAGGAGGCTGAAGAGGACGGAGAAGACGCAGATGACGCAGAGGACGTAGAGGGCGGAGGAGTCGTCACCTAGAACGTGAGCGCGAAAGGGGGAGCAGTCTGCGTCCTCTGCGCCCTCTGCGTCCTCTGCGTCCTTTGACTCCCGAAACTATCCCGAACACCGCTCCCCAACTATTCTTCGTCCGATGTCAGTAATCCGCATCGTCAACGCCCGGCAACACAATCTCCGGGGTATCACCGTCGAGCTCCCCCATAGGGCGCTCATCGTCGTCACCGGTCCGTCGGGATCGGGCAAGAGCTCACTTGCCTTCGACACGCTCTACGCCGAAGGGCAGCGACGCTACATCGAATCGCTGTCCACCTATGCCAAGCAGTTTCTCGAGCGCATGCCCAAGCCACTGGTGGACAGCCTCGAGGGGATTGCGCCCTCAGTGGCGATCGAGCAGCGCAATCCGGTCGTGTCCAGCCGCTCCACCGTGGGCACCGCGACCGAAGTGTACGACTATCTCCGGCTCCTCTGGGCCCGTGTCGGCCGGTGCTTCTGCCGTGTGTGCGGCGCTCCGGTGCGGCGGGACACCCCCCAGTCCGCCGCCGACGACATCCTCGCCAGCGGGATGGGCCGGATTCAGATCTGCTTCCCGCTGCCGCCCGTCGCTCAGCTCTCCCATGCCACCGTGGTGGAGAACCTCCGCGCGCTCGGCTTCGTTCGCGTGCTCGGGGACGGGATCGGCTACCATCTCGACGAGCTCCCGGCGGGCCTCGATCTCACGCAGTCGGGCGAGCTCCTGGTCGTAGTGGATCGGCTGACCGCAGAGCCCAGCGCTGGGGGGCGAATCGCGGAAGCGGTCGCGTGCGCCTTCCAGGAGGGTGAGGGGATCGCCGTCGCGGTCGGGGAGAAAGAACGGCTTCGCTTCACTCGCTCACCCGCCTGCAGCCGATGCGATACACCAGCGGCAACGGTGACGCCTGCCCTGTTCTCCTTCAACAATCCCCGCGGCACCTGCCCCTGCTGCAACGGTTTCGGGGCGGTGCTGGAGTACGATGAGTCGCTCATCGTGCCCGATCCCGCCCGCAGCCTGGCCCAGGGTGCCATCGATCCGTGGACCAAGCCGCGGTACGAGTCACGGCGGCGCATTCTGCTCGAGTTCGCCCGCAACCTCGGAGCCGAGACCGACAAGCCCTGGCACAAACTCAAGGCGGCACACCGTCGCGAACTGCTCTATGGCCGCAAGGGCCGCTTTGTCGGGATCTTCCCCTTTCTCAAAGGGCTGGAGGAGAAGCGCTATAAGCAGTACATCCGGGTGTTCCTCCGGCAGTACCAGTTGGCTAAGACCTGTAGTGACTGCGGTGGCTCTCGCCTCAACCCCGATGCCCTGAGCGTCCGGATCGCCGACCAGACGATTGCGTCGGTGGCCTCTCGCTCGGTAGACGGCATCCACGCCTGGCTCAAAGCATTGTCCCTGTCCCCCTATGAGGGCGAGATCGCCGGCCTCATTCTGGATCAACTGGACGACCGGCTCTGCTTCCTGCGGGATGTAGGGCTGGGTTATCTCACCTTGGAGCGCCAGACCCGCACGCTCTCCGGCGGAGAGGCGCAACGTATCGCTCTCGCCAACGCGCTGGGCTCGCATCTGGTGGATTCGCTCTATGTGCTGGACGAGCCGTCCGTCGGACTCCACCCCCGAGACATCGATCGGCTGCTCCGGCTGCTGCGCCGGCTGCGAGATGCCGGCAACACGGTCGTCGTAGTGGAGCACGATCTGGCGGCGATTCAGCAGGCGGACTTCATGCTCGAGCTCGGACCCGGCTCGGGTGAGCAGGGCGGGCGGGTGGTTCATGCCGGGCCGATCGCATCCGCTATGCACTCGCTCACCGGACAGTATCTCACCGGGCAGAAGCGGATCGCGGTGCCCAGTGCCCGGCGGCCGGCTGGCCCCCGCTGGCTTCGGGTGCGCGGGGCTACGCTGCATAATCTCCGCGATGTTGACGTGGACATTCCCCTGGGCACTCTCACTGCTGTGACTGGCGTCTCCGGCTCGGGGAAGAGCACCCTGCTACATGAGGTCCTCTACCGTAATCTCGAGGCCAAGCTCCATGGCGGTCATTCGGCGAAGTCGCACCTGGGAGAAGAGGTGGGACAGGTCGCCTCGCTCACCGGCTGGGAGTTTCTGCAGGACGTGCTGCTGGTCGATCAGTCGCCGATAGGACGCTCACCCCGGTCCAATCCGATCACCTACATCAAGGCATTCGACGAGATCCGGGAGCTCTTCGCGGCCCAGCCGCTCTCTCGACAGCGCAAGTACAGCTCGGCCACGTTCTCGTTCAATTTGCCTGGGGGCCGGTGCGAGGTATGCGAAGGCGCCGGACACGTCCAGGTCGAGATGGTGTTCCTGGCCGACGTGTTCGTTCCCTGCGAGGCCTGCGGCGGCAGCCGCTACCGGCGAGAAGTGCTCGAGGTCCGGATTCAGGGCCACTCCATCCACGATGTGCTTCAATGGACGGTGGACGAGGCCATCCTGCGTTTTCGGCACCAGCCCAAGCTGGGCAGTGCACTCTGGCACCTGCAGCAGGTTGGGCTGGGATATCTCCGCCTGGGCCAGCCAGCCACCACACTCTCAGGCGGAGAAGCCCAGCGACTCAAGATTGCCCGGGAACTGGCTCAGGCAGGCAAGCGGGAAGGGCGCAAACTCTACATCCTCGATGAGCCCACCACCGGCCTTCACCTCGATGATGTCCGGGTGCTTATCCAGGTTCTCGACCGGCTGGTCGATGCCGGTCACACCGTGGTGGTCATCGAGCATCACCTCGACGTCGTGAAGCGGGCCGATTGGATCGTGGATCTGGGTCCTGAAGCTGGCGAGGCCGGCGGGCGGGTGGTCGCGCAGGGCGTCCCGGAGCACGTGGCCGAAGTTCCCGAGTCGCACACTGGCCACTACCTCCAGCCGCTGCTCACGCCCGCTGCCGCCGCGCTCGCGGGCTGAGCCGTTCGGTATCCCCCCGCCCCACCTTCACCACGGAGACACGGAGAGCACGGAGGTTGCACGGAACTTTCAGCGTAGTTCCTCTCACATTCTGACGAACTAAAGGTGGCCCCACCACCCCACCTCTTTTTGCCGAGCGTACCTGACCTCGCCTGGCATTCCGTGCTACCTCCGTGCGCTCCGTGCCTCCGTGGTGCGCAGTTGCTTATGGGGCGGGGTGGGCCTAAGCCAAGGTGGGGCTTAAGCCAGAGCCCCCGCCGCCTCCCGGATCAGCGCCCACGCCTGCGCCACGTGCTCTCGTTCGGTTTCCCGCTGACCCACCACCAGCCGGATGACGTAACGTCCGTCCAACCGCGTGTGAGTGAGGTACACGCGGCGACTGGCATTCACCTTGGCCAGCAGGCGCTCGTTCAGTGCATCGAGCTGCTTCTCATCAACGCCAGGGGGACGGTATCGAAAGCAAACCAGGCTGAGCGGCACCGGTGCCATCAGCTCGAAGTCGGGCCGCTGCTCGATCCACCCCTTGAGCTCCTGCGCCAGGGAGACATGCCGACGAATCATCGCCCGGAGACCCTCGACGCCGTAGGACCGAATCACGAACCAGAGCTTGAGGGCCCGGAAGCGCCGGCCTAGCTGGATTCCCCAGTCTCGGAAGTTGACCACCTCCGCGTCATGCGCGGTTCGCAGATACTCCGGCGTGAGCCCGAAGGTTCGAAGCAGGCTGTCGGGGTCGCGGACGTAATAAGCGCTGCAATCGAAATTGGTCAGCAGCCACTTGTGCGGGTTGAGCACCAGACTGTCGGCGAACTGCACCCCATCGAGCACCCACCGGAGTTCGGGCACGATCGCTGCCACACCGGCGAACGCGGCGTCCACGTGAAGCCAGATTCCATGCCGCCGGCAAATAGCAGCAATCGCGGGAACCGGGTCGATCGCCGTGGAGGATGTCGTCCCGACGGTCGCCACCACGCAGGCGGGAATGAGCCCAGCCTCGAGATCGGCCGTGATGGCACGCTCCAACGCTGCCGGATCGAGGGCGAAGCCAGCGCCCACCGCGACGTGGCGCAGTTGGTTCGTGCCGTACCCGGCCAGCTTCACCGCCTTGTCCACCGATGAGTGCGCCTCCCGTGAGGCATAGACCACAAGCCGCGCCCCACTCTGGGCCAAGCCACTGGTTCCGGCCGCATGGGCGGTCGCGCGTTCTCGTGCCGAGAGTAACGCCACTAGCGTCGCAGTCGACGCAGTGTCCTGGATGACGCCGATGAACGAGTCCGGTAATCCCAGCATCTGCCGTAGCCAATCCATCACCAGCTGCTCTAGCTCCGTCGCAGCGGGTGACGTCGCCCACGACATGCACTGCGCCCCAAGTGCTGCCGTGAGCATCTCGCCGAGAATTGAGGGCGGGCTGTTGTTGCCGGGGAAATAGGCGAACCAACCGGGATGGTTCCAAAGGGTCATCCCTGGGAGAATCACCTCCCGAAAATCATGGAACATCGCCTCGAACGCCTCGCCTTGTTCGGGCGGCGAGGAAGGAAGCCGGCTGCGGATCTCACCCGGCCGAACCTCGGGTACAACGGGCAGCTCGCCGACTCGAACCATGTGGTCGGCGATCCAGTCAACCAGCTCGTGGGCATGGTGGCGGAATTCGTCGGGATGCATGGGCCCAAAGCGAACGCCGCGCCCCCGGGCGAGTCAAGCGGCAGTCATCGAACCCCGATAACATTCCCGGCTTCATGGCGAGACCTGAACTTCGCGAACCAGCCGAACCAACCCCCCTGGCTGCTCCGGTGCCGTCCACCCGGCGGGGCCTCGCCTGGATGGTCCTGGCCCAGCTCCTGTTCGCGGGCATGAACATCTGCACCCGGCTTGGATCGGCGCGGGTCCCCTGGCCCGAAGTTGCATCGGCGCGGTTTCTGGTCGGCGCTCTGCTGGCCGGTGGCGTCGCCGCGGCCAGACGGACGTCGCTCCAGATCATCGATCGGCCCGGTGCCTGGCGACGGAGCATCTTCGGCGCCCTCTCGGCCGTGGGGGCGTTCTACACGCTCTCCTCCCAACGGATCGCCATCGGAGATGCCGCCACCCTCACGGCGACCGCCCCGATCTTTGTCGCCCTGCTCTCGGGGGCGCTGCTCGACGAGCCGGTCGGTAGACGAGTGTGGCTTGCGGTAGCGCTCGGGTTTACCGGTGTGCTGGCCCTGGTGCGACCATCCTTTGCGCTCGCGCTGCCGGTCGCCCTGATCGCGACCGCGGGATCGTTCTTCTACGCGCTGGCGATGATCTGGCTGCGGAAGATCGGTCCTGGGGAGAGCCACGAAGCGGTGGTGCTGCACTTCTCCCTGGTTGCTTTGGGGATCATGGTCCTGCTGGCCCTGCCGCAGTGGAAGTGGCCCGATGCCCGCAGTGACCTCTTTCTTCTGGGCGCCGGCCTGGGAGGTGGAGGGGCGCAGCTCGCCATGACCCGGGCGTACTCCCTCCACCGCGCCGCGCCGGTCACGGCGCTCTCCAGTCTCGGCGTGGTGTTCACCTATCTCCTCGCAGCAGCGGCTTTTGCCGAGAGACCCACCGGATGGCAGATAGGCGGTGCGCTGCTGGTCATTGCGGCGGGCGCAGTGGTCAGCCTCAGGCGGCGCTGACCGGCAAGTGTATCTTTCGGGATCATGGCGACATCCGCATATCGGCAGTCTCGCGGCCTGCGGTACGATCCCGCGCTGGCCTGTCAGCATCTAACCCAAGCCGATCCGAAACTCGGCGAGCTCATCGCGCGTGTGGGGCCTTGCACTCTCCGGCCCAGGCCTACTCAGAGTCTGTTCGCGGCCCTCACCCGAGCTATTGTCTACCAGCAACTGTCCGGGAGCGCGGCGGCCACCATTCTGGGACGAGTCATCGACCTCTTTCCGGACACGCACTTCCCCCGGCCGGAAGACATTCTCGCCTGCCCTCCCGAGCGACTGCGTTCGGCCGGACTCTCGACCGCGAAGACCGCCGCGGTTCGCGACCTCGCTGCGCGCACATTGGATGGTACCGTCCCGCCGCTGCCCGTCGTCCATAGTATGACCGATGAGGAGATCATCGAGCGCCTGACCGTCGTTCGCGGAATCGGGCGCTGGACAGTGGAAATGCTGCTGATTTTCCGGCTAGGCCGCCCCGACGTTCTTCCGGTGGACGATCTCGGGGTGCGAAAGGGATTTGGACGGACCTTCACGAAGCGAGCTCTGCCGGCCGCCCGGACCCTTACCCGCTGGGCCGAGCGGTGGCGACCATACCGCTCCGTGGGGAGTTGGTATATGTGGAGGGTATTGGAGCTGTAAGGAGGCGACTGATGGTTCGCGACACCGACCCGTTGGCGGGTTTTCAGCCGAGTCTCCAGACGGTCGAGCTCCTGTGCGAGCGCCTGGGTGAGATCGGCTATCCGATTGGCGCCGACACCGCGCGCGAGCTCTTGCGGGCTGTCTTCGCGAGTGAGGCGCCTCGCCTCGATGCGCGGGTACGCGATGCCTTGAACACCTCTCTCGAGACGATTCGAGTCGCCACCCAGTCGGCCATTGGTGTGCTGGGCGCCACGGCACCGGTGACTCCCGCCCCGCGTGCGCTCTTGCCCTCGGAGACTCCGCAACCAGCCCGCGCAGCCCGGAAGACTCCGGCGGCCGGTGTCGCGCGAGTCGGGCGGCCCTCCGGCGGCAGACGCAAGGTGGACGAACCCATCGAGGAACCTTCCTCCAGCGGAGGGCAGACCAAGCGGGGGCGGGATGAGCTCGATGGCGGAGAGCGCCGCCCGGTCTTCCGCCGGCCGCGAGGGCGCTAGGGCGAGAGCGCCACCGCCTTCCGCGCCTCGCTCACCTCGGGCCGAGCTCGGTCGGCCTTCTCCATCAATCGCAAGAATTGTCGATAACTCCGAAGCGCGGCGGTGCGATCGCCGGCTGACTGCGCCGCTCGAGCCGCACCCAGCAGGCTGCGGGACCGATTGGGCTGCCGCGCCAGTGAAGCCTGGTACGCCCGCAGGGCATCCGCGGCGCGTCCGGTCTCCAGCAGGAGATCGCCGTAGAGCTCGCGGGCCGGCAAAACCGCGCCCGGGGTCACCGGATGTTTCGCGGTGATATCCTCGAGGTCGGCCGCAGACGAGGCGAGACGGAGTGCCTCCGCAGTAAGGCCAGTCTCTCGGGCCAACCACGCGGAAGCGGCCATCCGCTGGATCTCGACCTGCTTCGACCAGTACACCTGGAGGCCACCGGACTTCGCGAGCGCCGAGCTGATCATCGCCAGACTGTCGATCTCGGCCCGCGCGACAGCGGAATCATTGCTCCGCGCAGCGCCAATCGCCCGGGCGAAGTGGGTGATCGCCTCGGCCGCGCGCCAGCTCGGCGCGGGTCGCAGCGTGACTGACTTGGCTTCTTTCCACTCCCCGCGCTCCAGCGCGTAGCGGGCGGGGATCGCCGCCAGGGCATAGTCATTGATGAGCGAGTTGGCTGGGAACACCGAGGCCACCGGCTTCACCTGATCGACAATTCTCCTGGCCTCGGCATCGCGTCCTCCCTGCAGGTAGGCATAGACCAGGTAATCCAGTGCGTGCCCGTGCTGGTCCCAGAGCCCTGCGTGCTGCCTCTGCTCGAAGCTCCGCGCCGCTTGGGCGGAGCGGAGATTGGATTCGATCGACTGATCCCACTCCCCGAGCTGAGTGTAGATATGGGATGGCATGTGCAGAGCGTGGGGCACTGACGGGGCGATCTGGGCGTACCGGGCGGCGGCAACTTTCCCTCTCTCCGCCAGGGACGGGTAGTCGTAGGCATGGATCAGATAGTGAGCCAGCCCAGGATGCTCCGGGTTCTTCCGGAACAGCGGCTCGAGAATGGCGGCGGCGCGGCGCGGCCGGGCGTAGGTGGTGTCGCTGGCCTCGAGCTGGCCGATTGCGGTGAGCGCCAGCGCGTTGAATATCTGGGCCTCGTCGTCTTTCGGATGGCGCTGGGCCACTTTCTCCATTGCTGCCTGGTAGGCAAGCAGTCGGGTGCGATGATCGGTCGTATCGTAGCCCCGATAGTACGTCGCGATCGCCCCGGCGTAGTCAGCCTCGCGGGACCCCGCGTGGGCCAGTTGGACGGCCCGCTCGGCGGCCGCGAGCGCGGTCTCATTGTCCTTCGGGCTCGGTGGCGTCCAGAGCGGATGGAGCGTACTCATCGCCTGACCCCAATAGCCCATGGCGCAGTTCGAGTCGGCAGCGATGACGGCTCCGAAGGTATTTCCCGCCTCTTCGTACCAGAACGAGTGGAGCAGGGCGAGGCCGCGCTCAAACCGGACTTGCGCCTTGGCATTGCAGGTCGTGGGAAAGACGACCCGGCCCAGATGTTCAGGTGGTTTTCCGGCGTGGTGGTCGTGATTCGCTTGAGAGAAGAGCTCGCCGGGCAGGAAGAGTAGCGCGCCTGCCGCAGCCATCAACCGGAGCTGATTCCGCATCGGGTTACCTCAGATCAACCGTCTCTCGGGTTGCAGTGAAGCTACAATATGTGAGGGAGCGGGGCGAAGGCCGCAATGGGCAGGCACGTCTAGAGCCGGATCATGAGCCTGAGATGAGGAGAGCGTGAGAGGGAAGTGAGCCCGGCTGTTTAGTGTAGGGCCCAGAGTCGCCCGGCTGCAATGCGGCTCGCACTCCTAACCCTCTAGCCTCCTCGGAGGTCACCATGTGGCTCAGCCTTCCTCGACTCGTGGGAGCCCTCTCCCCACTCCCGATCCTCATCGCATGCGCTTCCGGCGGCGGACGCGATCCGTACGTGATCACCGCCCCGGAGCTTAGCCGCAGCCGGGCCATGAATGCGTACGACGCGATCACTCACATCCGTCCCGAACTGCTGCGTACCAGGTATCCCGGCTCGCTGGTTTACTTCGAGACCCGCCGGCCGGCGGTCGCAGTAGACAATACCCTAGTTGGGGGCGTCGAGGTCCTCCGAACCATTCCGATTGACGGGGTGGCCCGGATCGAATACGTCAACGCCTGGGAGGCTGCGAAGAGGTATGGCTTGTCCTTCGGGAACGGGGTCATGCTGGTGGAGACACGCTCCGGCTCCGAGCCCCGACCCCCTGATCGGCAGAGCGCGTCCCGCTGAGGGGAATTGGCAACCAGCAAAAGCAATGCGGCAACGAGGGCCGAAGCTCGTTGCCGCGCGCGGGATGTGTCGTTTTTCCTAAGACTCCCGAGGAGGGACTCGAACCCCCGACCCGGTGATTAACAGTCA
>JBIOUY010000266.1:0-11118 GCA_044867445.1 Gemmatimonadales bacterium | reverse complement strand
TCGGGTGAGATTCTCAAGCTCAGCGCCGAGACCGGCCAGGTAGTGAAACGAGGATCACCGCTGGTGCTGGTGGATCCTCGGAACGCGCGAAATTCGCTGCAGCAGGCTCAGGCCGATCTGGACGTCGCGAAGGCCCAATTGGAAAACGCCACCAGCCAGAAGCGGCGAGCCGACCAGCTGTACCAATCCCAGTCGATCACCCAGCAGGAGCACGAGCAGTCGCAGCTCGACTACGCCAACGCCAAGGCGGCGGTGGTCCGGGCGCAGGTTTCGGTGGACAACGCCCGCATCCAGCTGGAGGACACTGATGTCCGCGCGCCGATCACCGGCACGATCATCGAGAAGGATGTGGAGCGAGGCACGGTGATCGCGTCGGCGACCAATAACGTGAGCGGCGGCACCACCCTGCTCAAGATGGCCGACCTCAATCTGGTGCAGGTAAATACCCTGGTAGATGAGACCGATATCGGGAAGGTGCAGGCGGGCCAGCTCGCCACGGTCACCGTCGACGCGTACCCCAACCGGACCTTCGACGGGACCGTGCTCAAGATCGAGCCGCAGGCCCAAACCCAACAGAACGTCACCGTGTTTCCTGTGCTCATCCGGATCGACAACCGGTCGGGTCTGCTGCGGCCGGGGATGAATACCGAGGTGGAGATTCACGTCGGTGAGCGCGACAGCGTCCTTGCGGTGCCCAACGCCGCGCTTCGCACCCAGCGAGACGTGGGGTCCGCGGCCCAGGTACTGGGCCTCTCAGCCGACCACGTGCAGCAGCAGCTGGCGGCATCGGCCCCTCCCCGGGGCCAGGCGAGCGGATCCTTCGGAGCCACTGACGGCGAGCCGCGCGACTCGCTCCGCCGGCGCGTCGGGCCGGGAGCACCTGGCGCCCCGGATTCCAGCTTCCGGCAGGTACGGTCCGACTCCGGAATGCGGGTTAGGCGCTTTCCTGGCGGCCGCCCTGGCGGAGCCGGGGGCTTTATGCGCCAGGCCCGGTCCACCGATGCGGGTGGCGGCCGCTACATCGTGTTCGCCAAGCGCGCTGGGACTCCGATCCCGGTATGGATCCGAACCGGTCTCACCGACCTCGACTACAGTGAGGTGCTCCAGGGACTCAAGGAGGGCGACTCGGTCTACGTGCTGCCCAGCGCCAGCCTGGTACAATCGCAGCAGGACATGCGTCAGCGGTTCAATCAGATAACCGGTGGTGGCGCGGTACCGGGCATGCGGCAGCAGACCACGGCCCCAGCAGGAGGCGGCGGCCCGCCCGGCCGGTAGCCATGCTCTTCGGCGAGACCCTGGCGGTCGCGTTTCAGTCGATCCGGGCCAATGCGCTCCGGTCGGTGCTTACCATGCTGGGCATCATCATCGGCGTGGGTGCGGTGATCACCATGGTGGCGCTGGGCAGCGGCGCCCAAAAGGCCGTTGAGGAGCGGATCGCCGCCCTCGGCGCCAACGTATTCACCGTCTTCGCCGGTCAGGGGCGGAGCGGCGCCATCATGATCACCGACCGCACCATCCTCAGTACCGACGATTACGACGCCCTGCTCCGCGACGCCACTCTCCTCAAGGCGGTCGTGCCGGAAATGCAGCAGCCCCTCCAGGTGGTGTACGGGAATCAGAACCGGAGCCTGAACGTCGTGGGAACGACAGCCAACTATGTCACGGTGCGGAACTACACCGTGCCGTACGGCCGGATGTTCACCTCCGGCGACGATGCCTCGAGGCAGCGTTACGCGGTGCTCGGGTCTTCGGTGCCGGAAATGCTGGGCGGGAATCCGACCGCGATGATCCACCAGACTCTGCTGATCCGGGGAATTCCCTTCGAGATCATCGGGGTGCTGAGCCCCAAGGGCGCGGCGGGCGGCTTCACCAATCCGGATGAGCAAATCCTGATCCCGCTGCTCACCGCCCAGTACCGCGTGTTCGGCAGCAAGCGGCTGCGCGCGTTGTCAGTCCAGGTGAAAGACAGCATCCCGATCGAGCAGGGGATGGTGGATCTGGAGCGGATCCTCCGCCGCCAGCATCATATCCGGCCGGGCGGCGAGAACGACTTCACCATCCGCAACCAACAGGACATCCTGCAAACCCAGCAACAGGCCACCCAGGTCTTTACCGCGCTCCTCGCGAGCATCGCGGCGGTGAGCCTGGTGGTCGGTGGCATCGGCATCATGAACATCATGCTGGTATCGGTCACCGAGCGCACCCGGGAAATCGGGGTCCGCAAGGCGCTGGGTGCCACCCGAGGCAATATCCTGCTGCAGTTCATGATCGAGGCCCTCACGCTCTGCGTCATGGGAGGGGCCATTGGGATTCTGCTGGGCACGGCCACGACCGTGGTGCTCGCGAGAGTCATGCAATGGAATACCCTGATCTCGCCCGGAGCCGTGGCGATCGCCTTCGGCTTTAGCGCGCTGGTGGGACTCTTCTTCGGGATCTGGCCCGCCCGCCGAGCGGCTCAGCTTGATCCCATCGACGCGTTGCGGTACGAGTAGCCCGCCTCCGCCGCCTCACTCTGCATACCTGGAACGGGCCGTTTCAAACGATTCTCTGAGATGGTCGAGCAATTGCCGGAACTCAGGATCGTGGCGAATGGGCTCCAGCAAGGAATCGCGAGCGAACCAGGGATAACAGGGGAAGCCGCTATTCACCGCCTGGAGCAGCCAGCGGTTGGCCTCCCCGGGTTCATTCAGCTGGGCATAGGTGGTGCCCAAGCTGTACGCCACATGATGATCCATGTATGCGCCCTTTATCACCTGGCCAGCCAGGGCTTTCGCTTTGCCTCGGTCTCCCCGTCGGGCCCAGTAGGTGGCCAGGAAGGCGCGGGCCCGCGAAGCCGCGGGAGCTGAAGGTACGCGACTCAGTGAGTCGAGGATCTGGAAGGCCCGGGTAGTATCGCCGTGGTAATAGTAGGCCTGGGACAGATAGGAGTCGGCGTAGGCTCGGCTGCTGGTCCGCCGCACTTGTTCGAGCAGATCGATGGCGGGGCGGTAATCCCCCCGAAGAAATGCCACCACCCCTCTGGTCCTCAACTGCTCGACCGTGTTCAACGGATCCACCGCCAGGGCCCGCTGAACCTCACGACTGGCGTGCTCGAACAGCCCCAAATGGTAGAAGGCCGCGGCTCTGAAGTAATGCGCCAGGTCCAAGTTGGGGTTGAGCTCCAGCGCCCGCCGACTCTCTTCCAAAGTGCCTGCCCAATCGAACTCGGACTTGCGGGCGACGGCGGCCATCGCGAGATGGGCTTCCGCCAGTGCGGGGTCCAAGGCAATGGCACGAGCTGCCTCTCGCTTGGCCCGCTCTCCCCAGGTGGCCACCTCAGGTCCAGTGGCAAAGCGAAGGTGCATGTCGGCGCTGGCCATCGCGAGTCCAGCGCGGGCGAGGGTGTAGTTCGAGTCGAGCGAGAGCGCCTGCTCGAACGCGTTCACCGCGCTCTGGGTCGCTGCCTCGGTCACGCGGGCCAGCTCGCTCCGGCCCCGGAGGTACCACTCGTACGCCGACGCGTTATCGGTATACCGGCGATACACTCGCTCCCGTTCGGCCGCCGACATCCGAACGGCCAGGGCGCCACTCACCCGTTCGGCGATGGAGTCCTGCAGGGTGAGCAGATCTTGTCGGGTGAGATCGTAATGCTGCCCCCAGACCGGGAACCCGTCACTGCTGCGAAGCAATTGGACGCTCACCCGCAGGCGTTCACCGGCGGACTGTACCGTACCGGTGAGCAGATAGTCCACCGCCAGGGCGCGGCCTGCCTCCTGGGGATCGGCGTCGCGACCCTGATAGGAGAGGATCGCGCTGGTTGGGCGAAGCCGCATTTGTTTGAGACCGGCGAGCCGGGTGATGATGGCGTCAGGAATGCCGATCCCGAGCACCCCCGAATCGGTAGCCTCCCCCAGGCTTCGGAAGGGAAGCACGGCCAGAGGAATCGGGCCGGCAGGGCGATCGGGGGGCGCCATCACATGGCGAGCCGCAAGCCTGGCGATCCCGGCCAGGATGAGCACCACCGCGGTCACCAGCGCAGCAGTGCGGAGGAGCCGGTACGTCGGCCGGCGGGAGCGCGGCTCGGCCAGAGCGCGGCGCAATGCGTCGCCGAACTCACCCGCGCTGGCAAAGCGATCCGCCGGGACCTTGGCGAGCGCCTTCATGAGAACGGCTTCGACGCCGGCAGGCACCGTGTCCCGCACCAGGTGAACCGGTGGCACCGAGCTGGTCAGCCGTTTGGTCGCGACAGCCTGTGCTGTCGGCCCGGTAAAGGGTGGCTCGCCGGCCAGCATCTCGTACAGCACACACCCCAAGGCGTACAGGTCGGTCCGTGCGTCCAGCCCTCGCTCTCCGCTCGCCTGCTCGGGACTCATGTACGCCGGCGTCCCCAGGATGAGGCCCGTGTCGGTCAGGGTGTCGCCCGCGGCCCCTTCGATGCTCCGCGCCACCCCGAAGTCGGCCACCAGGGCATGATCACTCATCGTGCGGTGCTTGTGCGGGGAAGAGCCGGAAAGAAGGATGTTCTCGGGCTTGATATCGCGATGCAGGACACCATGGCGGTGAGCACAGTCGAGGGCGTCGGCCACTTCGCAGGTGAGGCGAACCGCCTCATCGACCGGTAGCTGATGTTCCCGTTGCAGCCGAGCTCTGAGCGATTCCCCATCGACGAGGGGCATGGTATACCAGAGCAGCCCCTCGCCACCTCCCGAGTCCAGCAGGGTAAGAATGTTGGGATGCTGGAGCCCGCCGGCGAGCCGGATCTCCCGCTGGAATCGCTCTGCGCCGAGGCTTGCGGCCAGCTCCGGGCGCAGCACCTTGAGAGCCACCGGTCGATCGTGACGGAGATCGTGGGCGACATAGACGGTCGCCATGCCGCCATGTCCCAGCTCGCGTTCGAGCCGGTAGGCCGCACCAAGGGTG
Organism: Gemmatimonadales bacterium; assembly: GCA_044867445.1. Lineage (GTDB taxonomy): Bacteria > Gemmatimonadota > Gemmatimonadetes > Gemmatimonadales > GWC2-71-9 > CAVVWJ01. The sequence goes on along the minus strand of JBIOUY010000266.1, from coordinate 6,219 downwards.
GCTTGGAGGCGCTCCAGCGAACCTGCCACGGGTGACACTCGAGGAGAGACGCCTGTAGCATATGATCCGGTACCCAGCGAGGCCAGCACGGCGGAAGGACGGTAAAGGCGGTAAGGAGTGGGGAGTGAGGAGTGAGGAGTGGCTGTTAGCCGTTAGCTGTTAGCCGTTAGCTGTTAGCCGTTAGCCGTTAGCCGTTAGCCGTTAGCTGTTAGCTGTTAGCTGTTAGCTGTTTAGCTGTTAGCCGTTAGCTGTTAGCCGTTAGCTGTTAGCCGTTAGCTGTTTAGCTGTCAGCTGTTAGCCTTTAGCCTCTGTGAACCCAGACGTCATCGTCATCGGCGGCGGTGTAGCGGGCCTGGCGGCGGCGAAATCGCTCACCGAAGCCGGCAAGAGGATCCTTCTGCTCGAGGCCCGCGAGCGACTGGGAGGCCGGGTCTACACTTCGCCCACCCCCGGACCCAGCGTCCCGATCGAGCTCGGGGCCGAGTTCGTCCACGGCCGCCCCCGCGAGATCTGGGCGATCATCGAGGCGGCCCGTTTGCCGACCCAGCCAGTCGTAAACCTGCACTACGTCCGCCGCGACGGCCGGCTCACCCGGGTCACCGATTTCCAGGAGAGAGTCGATCGGGTGCTGGGCAAACCGGGGGAGCAGGGCGACCAGGACCGCTCCGTAGCGGACTACCTCGAGAGTAGAGCATCGACCGACCGGGAGGCGCTCGCCCTGGCCAAGGCATACGTCGAGGGCTTCCACGCGGCGGATACTACAAAGATGAGCTTGCTTGGCTTTGCCCACGCCGAGAGCGCCACCAGCGCGGGGGGCGAAAGCCAGTTCCGCCTGGCCGTCGGGTACGATGAGATTGTGGCATGGCTCTGTAGTCAGTTACCGGAGTCCAGGTCGCAGATCCGGCTCGGCTCGATCGCGAGCGAGATTCGCTGGAGCCGAGGCATGGTCGAGGTCCGCACCCTGACGGCGGCAGGTGAAGCTCACACTGATTCCGCAGACCAAGCCATCATCACGCTGCCGCTCGGCGTGCTCAAGGCGCCCCATGCTGCCCCTGGGGCGGTCCGGTTCATCCCCGCGCTCAGCGCTAAGCTTCCCGCGCTCGAGCGACTCGAAATGGGAGCGATCCTGCGCCTGATGCTCTGGTTCGACGCCGCCTTCTGGCCGGTGCCTGACCTGAGCTTCCTCCACGACACCACCGGCCTGCTCCCGATCTGGTGGACCCGCGCGCCGGTGCAGGCACCCGTGTTGACTGGGTGGATCGGGGGCCCTCGAGCAGCCGCGCTCGCGCGGGATGGGCCGGAGCGGATCGTCCAACGCGCCACCGATTCTCTCGGCAATGCGCTCGGCGTCGACCCGGGGACGGTGCGGTCGCACTTGCGCGAGATGCACTATCACGACTGGATAGAAGATCCATTCAGTCGCGGGGCCTACAGCTACGTTGCGGTAGGCGGGCTGGGAGCTGAAGCCAAGCTGGCGGAGCCGGTGGAAGGGACGCTCTTCTTCGCCGGTGAGGCTACCCAGAGCGACGGAAACCTGGGCACGGTGCACGGTGCCATTTCCAGCGGCTGCCGGGCCGCGCGGGAGGCGCTCGCAGCGCATCCCTGAGATCCAGCGAACGGAACCGGCCAACCCCCTGGTGTCGTTTCAAGAGTCGTAATCCGCTCACTGAACTGGAGTCTCGATGGGAACCGCACCCGACCCCCTGCCCTCGCCTCCCGCTCCGCCTATCCCGCCTTCTCCGCCTCTCGCGCCGGAGGACGGGCCCCGGCCGTTTGTCCGGCGGCACCATTGGCTGGTACGGCTCGCCCACTGGGTCAACGCCGTAGTCCTCTTGGGAATGATCGGAAGCGGGCTGCAGATCTACAGCGCCTACCGACACTTTGGTCCGCGGGGCGCAACCTACCCGTTGCCCAATCCGTGGGATGGGAAGTCGCTTCCCGAGTGGTCCAGACTGGGCGGGTGGCTCGCTGGGGGACTCAACTGGCACTTCGCGCTCGCCTGGCCCTTTGTGATCACGGGCCTGATCTATCTCCTCTTCCTGGCGATCTCGGGCGAGTGGCGCTCGCTCGTCTTTCGGCCGCGGGACGTACGCCCCGCGGTCCAGATGCAGCTCTACTATCTCCGGCTCCGGAAGGAGCACCCGCCGCAAGGAAAGCACAACGCACTCCAGAAGGCGGCCTATACCTTTATCGTGGTGCTGGGCGCGATCTCGGTCCTCAGCGGATTTGCCATCTACAAGCCGGTGCAGCTCTCGTGGCTCACTACGCTGTTTGGTGGCTACGAGCTCGCCCGGTACTGGCACTTCGTCGCGGTCTGGATCTTCGTGGGATTCACCCTGCTCCACGTTGCGCTGGTATTCCTGGCCGATCCGGCCTCCTTCCGGGCGATCATCACGGGGTGGTACCGAGGGAGGTACCCCAGCCATGGCTGATCCAATTCAGGGCCTCACCCGGCGGGACTTCTTTCGACTGGGAATCGTGGCAGGCCCGGCGACCCTGGTCGCGGCGTGCGGCTGGGATGGCGGACCTTTGCTGGAGCCCCGGCTGCGGGCGATCAGCCGGCTCAACGATTGGGTGGGAGAGAGGGTTTTCCTCTCGCGGAGCCGCTTGGCGCGGGAGTACCCCACGAGCGCGCGGACTTCGGACCAGAACTTCCCCGCATATTCGATCGCCTATACTCAGACCGGGACCTTCCCGATCCTTGCCGATCCGGCAGCCTGGGCCTTGGATGTCGGTGGTCTGGTCCGCAAGCCGGTTCGGCTCTCGCTGGACAAGATCCGGGCGCTGCCCAGGGTGACGTACACGGTGAAGCACCACTGCGTGGAAGGGTGGACCGCGATCGGCACGTGGACCGGGGTGCCGCTCTCACTGATCATCGACCTGGTGCAGCCCAAACCGGAGGCGAGATACCTACGGTTCGACTCGTTCGATAGCCACTACTACAACGGGTGGGACCTCAGCAGCGCCATGCATCCCCAGACCATTCTGGCGTATGGGTTCAACGAGCAGCCTTTGAGGATGAATCACGGCGCACCGCTCCGGCTCTATTCGCCGGTGAAGCTGGGGTATAAGCTGACGAAGTATCTCACCGCCATGACGTTCACCCGGGAACGGCCGGGCGGATATTGGGAGGACCAAGGCTATCCCTGGCTCGGGGGAATCTAGAAGCGAATGGCCTTACGCCGGCCAGCGCCTGGGATCTCCCTCCCCGCAGTGCTCACGGCCGCACTGCTCTTGGCCCGAGTTGGCGCGGCACCTCCGCTGACCGACCCGACCGGCGCCGAGCTTCCTCACTCGATCTACCTGAGCGCTCCCTGGCTGTACCTCCTGCTGGCCCCGCTCTTCACGCTCTGGGACGGAATCTCGATGCTGAGCATGAGCCGGCTCCGCGGATTCCTGTTCGGGCTGGCGATGCTGTATCTGGCTTGGCGGGTCGGTCGGATTCTTTGGCATCGCTATGCGTGGAGTGCTGTCCGCCTCACTCGCGGTACCCTCGGCCGGGAGATTCGGCTGCTCTTCATCGGCATCGTCACATTACTTGTCTTCCTCGCGGCTGGGGCGTTGTGGCACCGACCGATGCTCGCCCTCACGGGTGTTGGTCAGGACGATGCGGTGGTGGATTTCCACAGCCACACCAACGTCTCCCATGATGTGCGCGGCACCTTGATGGGCGGCTTCGATACCCAGGCCAACCTCCGCTGGCACCGGCGCGCCGGATTCGACGCGGTCTTCATCACCGACCACAACACCGTGGCTGGGCTCACGCCGCACATCGGTCCGCCGGCGAGATGTCCGGGCATCGAGGTCAGCGCCTGGAAGGCGCACATCGTGCTGCTGGGCGATTCGCTGCCGGTGGAGCGCCGGCGATACAACTCTTCCTTCCAAGCCCTGCTCGAGCTGCTGCGCACCAGCGACTCGACCTACGGCGCGCTGTCCGTGGCCTCGCTGCCGGAGTATGAGGAGAACCACTGGGCCCACCTGGACAGTCTGGTGACTGCTGGACTGAGCGGGTTCGAGATCGTCAACGCCGCGCCTCAGGCCAACGAGCTCTCCCAGGCGCGCCGGGATTCGGTGATCGCGCTGGCGCGGCGGACCAACCGTTTCGTCGTCGGGGTCAGCGATAACCACGGCTGGGGGGCGACGAGCATGGTGTGGAACCTGGTGCGGGCACCGGGCTGGCGCGTCGAGGGGAATCGGCTGTGCGACACGATCCTGAGCCGGCTGCGCGAGGGGTTTCCGGCCGTTCGGGTCGTCGAGCGGCACCGGCTTCGCGCGGAGAGCGCCTGGCCTCTCTGGCTCACCCCGATCGGTGTGATCTGGGAGACGTGGCGAGGGATGGGCTGGGGACTGGCCGCGAGCTGGATCGCCTGGATCTGGGCCACGTGGAGCCTCCGCCGAAGGCTGCTATAATTCTCCCCCTCGATTCACTTGGACAAAGCATGTTTCGCAGCCGAATTCTCGGAACCGGATTCGCAGTACCCGACCGAGTCGTGACCAACGACGACCTGGCACGGGTGATGGATACCAGCGACGAGTGGATTCGCGCCCGTACCGGAATTAAGGAACGCCGATGGGTGCGAGAGGGGGAGACCGGGGTGGAGCTCGCTTTTCAGGCGACCCGCCCCGCGCTGGAGATGGCGCGAATCGAAGCCGGCGAGGTGGACGCCATCCTCTTCGCGACTTCGAGTCCCGACCATTTCGCTCCCGGTAACGGCGTCTTCCTGCAGCGGATGCTGGGTTTGGGACCCATCCCCGCGATCGATGTACGCACCCAGTGCAGCGGGTTCGTCTACGCCCTGTCAATCGCCGACGCCTATGTGCGCACCGGACAATTTCGCCGGCTGCTGGTCGTGGGCGCTGAGGTGCAATCCACCGGCTTGGAGGTGAGCAGCCGAGGGCGCAATACGGCGGTGATCTTCGCCGATGGCGCAGGTGCCGTAGTCGTCGGGCCGGCGGACGACGACACCTCGGCAATCCTGGGATTCGATCTGCACGGCGACGGAGCGTACGCGGAAAAGCTCTGGGTCGATGCGCCGGGGTCGATGTATCACCCGCGAGCCTCCCACGAGCAGATCGAAGCCGGCCGCCAATTTCTGGAGATGGACGGGCGCGAGGTCTTTCGTCACGCTGTCGCGCGGATGCCGGAGTCGGTCCGCGCGGTCCTGGCCGCGACGGGCCACACCACCGCCGATCTCAAGCTCCTTCTGGCACACCAGGCCAACCTGCGAATCGCCGAAGCAGTCCAGAAGGAGCTTGGCCTGAGGGACGACCAGGTCTACAACAACATCGCTTCCTACGGCAACACTACCGCGGCAACCATCCCGATCGCGCTGGACGAATGCGTCCGGGCCGGGCGGGTGAAGCGGGGCGATCTGCTGGTGTTCACTGCCTTCGGATCCGGATTTCTGTGGGGCAGCGCGGCGGTGCGGTGGTAGGCGCGGGACGGCGGGAGCGGCGCGGGTGCTCACGCACGGCGGGAATGGCGGGATACGCCGGCGTTCGGGGCGAGCGCGCTTCGTCAGCGAGGAAGGTTCCTCCGGGCGCTGCGGTGTGACGCCTGTGCGCTCGAGGCGAGTCCCGCGTCCTGTGGCTTGCACCGAATGCGCCCTCCGGGACCTCCCTCACTGCCTCGCGCGCCGACGCTCCGATTTCCCGCGCCGCTCGCGCCTGGGAAGCACCCGCCGCTCGCGCCTGCCAAGCACCCGCCGCTTCTCACTGCCCTTCCAGCTCCAATCTCCGATGACAATGCGCGCAGATGACGCGCTTGGGAAGTTGGAACCGGCCCATCACGGTAAACGATTGCTCGGTTCCGCAGAATGGGCAGCGGCCATGGGCGCTCCGAAACACCTCAGCCTGCCGCAGACGGATCACCGCGAATATGAGGCCGAGAGTGAGACCACCCGGAACCAGGATGAAGTGCACGATGGGAATGGGAATGGCAATCACCGCGACCGCGATGCCTACCAGCAAGGTCGCGCCGGCGCGCTTGAAACGTTCAGCCGGCGAGAGCACGGCGGTTTCGATTGTAGCTGCGGTTGGTCCAGCGCCAAAGCCTTTCAGGGGAAGTTCGATGGTGCGCAGTTGCATGGGCTGGAAGTGAGAAGTGAGAAGTGAAAAGAAGGTGAGAGGTGAGAGGTGAGAGGTGCAAGGTAAGGAGGACTGGGAATAACGAGTGAGGAGTAGCTCCTCATCCCGAGGTTCGCTGACCCCGAGCGCAGC
>JBIOUY010000265.1:0-4100 GCA_044867445.1 Gemmatimonadales bacterium | reverse complement strand
TGCGTCCTCTGCGCCTCTGCTAGCCATGGCGCCCTCCGGTGCGGGGCCGCAGATTGCGGATGGACTTCGTGCCAGGAGGACCTATGCCGGTGCAACGACTGCAGGAGTTTCTCGACAAACATCAGGTCAAGTACGTCGTCATCTCCCATTCCCGCGCCTTCACCACCCAGGAGATCGCCGCAGCGACCCACATTCCCGGAAAGGAGCTGGCCAAGTCGGTCATCGTCGATATCGACGGCAGGATGGCGATGGCGGTAGTGCCCGGCTCGCAGCGGGTGGATCTGGACCTCCTCCGGGACGCCGTCGGCGCCGAGCGGGTGACACTGGCCAAGGAGGGGGCATTCAAGGACCTCTTCCCCGAATGCGACCTGGGCGCTATGCCGCCCTTTGGCAATCTGTACGGGATGCCGGTGTACGTGGCGGATAGCCTCACGGAGGACGAAGAGATCGCCTTCAACGCGGGCTCGCACACCCAGCTCGTGAAGATGAGCTACCGCGACTTCGAGCGGCTGGTGGAGCCGCAGGTCATGCACTTCGCGCTGAACGTCTGACTGGCGGTACTCCGCGGACCTGCCGCGGGCGGGCCGTGAGTGCTCCCAATTCCGGTTCCGAACTCACCGCCCCCAAGCAGGGCTTACAACCTGGCAGGAGCGGAGGCCATACGCCTGCGCGCTGGGACGTGAGCGTGCAGCGATGGACCTTGACCGAGCATTCTCGTTTCACCCCGCACCATTTCCTTCGCGTTACACCGGCGAGGCGCCTAGGGTCTTTCATACGCAAGCTATGATCGTCTCCCAATGACTCCTGCCGTGTGGGATGGGACTATGCGTCGCACTGTTCTCCTGATGGCGGGCGCGACTTGGCTCGGGCTCGGCTGCGGCGACGGGGGCACCGGCCCAGCGCCGAATGGTGATGGCCAGCGACTCGCCGCCCAGTTCGAGCGGTTGGCCGACTCGGTCGATGAGGGCGGCTACTCTCCCGCCGGCGACGCGCTCCGGCACGCCGCGGAAATCGTGCGGCTCACCGGGCACGCCACCACTGTGAGTCTCACCCTCGACGGCTCTGCTCGAGACTTCCTCGCCGTCGCAGAGCAGATCGACTTCCCCAACCTGGTTTGCAGCTGGCCCTCGGACAGTGGTGTCATCCAGCCGCCCGACACTATCACCGTCCCGCCACCTGACACTCTGTCCGTGCCTCCGCCTGACACCCTGCCGGTTCCCCCGGGCGACAGCTCCGGCACGGTGCCGCCCACCGGCGGGGGCGGTACACCCGGCGATAGCGTCTCGCCTCCCGAGCCGCCGGAGTCACCCGAATGCACCGTCACCGGCACCTACTCGATGCGTACCCTCATCGCCTGGGAGCCGGAGCATATGGCTGAGGTGGTGCGCATCGTGGCGGATGTCGGGAGCAACGGGGTGGCAACCGGGTGCCGGATGTGATGACCGGCCTGCCGAGCACGGTGGCGACGATCCGACGGGGACCACTGCCCCGCCGGACAGCACGCCCGGTGGCGGCAGCGGGGGCGGGGGCGGAGGCGGGGGCGGCTATCCCGGTTTCATGGGTGAGTATCTGGTTCGAGATGAGGAGAGCTGGTGGGCAGTGGAAGGGAGCCAAGCGAATGTGCTGGAAGAGGTATCGGGTGCCTGCACTGACGATAAGGCGACTTTCGACTGGGCCGAGTTCACCTGCGAGGCGGCTCGGCTCAGGTTCGAGTTTCTCCATGCGGGTCGAGCCGCAGCACTATGAGCGGCTGACCGGCACAGTGGACCCGCCGAGTGGCTCGGAGGGAAGTCACACGTTAGCCATGGCATCCAGCCAGGTGGACGGGGTACGGCTTACCTGGGTGGCGTGGACTCCGCCTCCAACGCCGCCGCGGCCCGGACCTGGGCCGACTCCGGTCGATTCGATTGTGACCGGCCGACCCTAGGCCGGGTCGTCACCTGGGCAGTCGCGGCCATGATGCGGTGGGGAGCGGCGAGCTGAATCGTCGCCCGCGTTTTTCGGCTCTTGACCTCACCCGCCAGCCGAGCGTAGGCTCGGCCTATGAGTGAAGCGGCGCGGCTGGTCACCGCCGAAGGGCTTGCCGACTATCCCAACTCCAAGTATTACGAGCTCGTTCGGGGAGTGCCTCGCGTCTGCGAGCCCCCTGGCGGCCTGCACGGGCGGCTCGCAGTGAAGATCGCCGCCCGGCTCCTCGATTACGTCGAGCGACTCAGGCTCGGGACCGTCCTGGTCGAGGCCGGGTACGTCCTGCGCCGAGGGCCTGACACAGTGCGCGGCCCCGACGTCTCCTTCATCAGCCTCGCCCGTCTGCCGCCGGATCGGATTCCTGAGAGCTTTATCCCCGCTGGGCCCGATCTCGCGGTCGAGATCCTATCGCCCGCCAGTCGCTGGTCGGAAGTCGAGGAGAAGGTGGTGGACTATCTCGCCGGGGGCGCTCGGCTGGTGTGGCTGGTGGAACCGCAGGAACGTCGGGTTATCGTGCGCTACCCCGATCGCCCATCCAGGACGCTCGCGGCCAGCGATGTCCTTGAGGGCGAAGACGTCGTGCCCGGCTTCGCGCTGGCGCTAGCGGACCTGTTCGGCAAGGCGTGAGGGCGGGAAAGGCGGTAACCGCCCTCCCGCCTTTTCCGCCCTTACCGTCTACCGCTCTACCACCCTACTGTGCCGAGGCAGTCGCCACGTTGGCAGTGGTGCTGTCTCCCGCCGCTGTGAACGTCCCCTGGAGCATCACCCACTGATTCTCATCCCTGATATTGGAGGCGAGGAAGCCCTGCGCCCGAAGCTCAAACTCGCCCGAGATCAGCCCCGCCTTGTTGTCGGTGATAGTCACCCAGCCGGACTGGCCATGAAAGGCGCCCACCGGATACTCTACCCTTCCCGCGATGAAGCAGGCGTGGAACCAGCGTCCCTCCCCTTTAGAGTCGCCCTCCCAAGAGAAGTACACCGGATAGCGGCCGCTCTGGGGGAGCTCGTCGCCGTCGGTGAAAAGCATGAGCGCGCCCTCGCCGGCGGTCGCGCCGAGTGAAATGGTGAGTACCGCCTTCCCGTCGACCTTCTCTCGGGAGAGGCTGTATTGCGCCTCCGTCCCCGCCGCGTTCAGGCTGACGGCCCCGCTCGACTGGATGCGATAGACCGGGGTGCGATCGGTAGGCAGCGAAAGCGCCACCGTGACGATGAGACCAAGGGTCGAGGAGCGGGCGAACATGGGAGCCTCCGGAACGAGTTGGCGTCGGTTTTGTCCTGGTTCACTCCCTGACGCGCAGTTTCGCTCTCAAACCCGCCACCTCACCGTTGCGGCCCAGGTGACCGCCCGGTATCTTCGCCCAGGGTAGCGATTTCCGCAGTACCTCCCGATAGAACGGACGCGCGGCTGTTCGCGGTAGCGAATGACCGATCTGGCCGATAGTCCCGCCTCGCAAACCATCACCGACTACCTGCTGGAAGTCCGCGGCGGGAAGCGCGACGTGATGGACCGGCTGTTCCCCGCGGTCTATGAGCAGCTCCGCGCCATCGCGCACAACGCCCTTCGCCGCGAGCATCCCGATCACACCCTCGGCACCACCGGTCTGGTGCACGAAGCCTGGTTCAAGTTGGTGGACCAGACCCGAGTCGAGTGGCGCGACCGGGCCCACTTCTTTGGCGTCGCCGCAGGGGCGATGCGGCGGATTCTGGTGGACTACGCCCGTCGCCAAGGAGCGGTAAAGCGGGGCGGCCGATTCCGCGCGGTCGCGCTGGAGGAAGGTTCGGTGCCGATCGAGGAGCGCTCCGAAGCTCTCATCGCGGTGGACGAAGCGCTCGACCGGCTGGCCGAGCACGACGCCGCTCTCGCCCGGGTGGTCGAGTGCCGCTTCTTCGCCGGACTCTCCGAAGAGGAGACCGCCGAAGCGACCGGCACCAGCCTCCGTACCGTGCAGCGACAATGGCGCCGCGCCAAGGCCTGGCTCTATCAGGAGCTGACGGCGTGATCGGGCCCTACCGGGTGGTGCGGGAACTGGCCCGGGGCGGCATGGGGGTGGTCTACCTGGCCGAGCGGGCCGACGGCCAGTTCGAGCAGCGAGTCGCCCTCAAGCTGATCAAGCGGGGAATGGACTCGGAGG
>JBIOUY010000264.1:0-12092 GCA_044867445.1 Gemmatimonadales bacterium | reverse complement strand
AAGGCAGTAGCGGGCGAGATCAAGAATGCGGTGCGTGCGTCCGACGTGGCGTCACGCTATGGGGGCGACGAGTTCGTGGTGATCCTCACCCGGACCGACCTCCAGGGCGGGGCCCGGGTGGGCGAGGCGCTGCGGGCGGGGATCGAGGGGATCGGGCGGCGGCTGGGCTATCCCCCGGGACTGGTCACCGTGAGCGTGGGTCTGGCGGAGTTCGATCCCCGCCAGCCGACGGACGGAGACCTCTTGATCTCCGCCGACCGGGCGCTCTACCGCGCGAAGGCCGCGGGGCGGAACGCCGTTGCCTAACTGGTCTTTGAGCGAGACTGGAAGGATACAAAACGTGACTGGATTCAGCCCGAGACAGCCGAGCAGCACGTCGGGAGCCACAACGCCGGAGCGCCCCAGTCCACCCGAAGGCATTCCCGATCCCTGGGGAGTGCGCCGGGCCGAGAACCTGCTCACCAGCCTCGAGGGCATTCTCTCGGCGCGAGTAGTCACCACGCCGCTGGGCGAGGTGAGCGAGGTGCACGTGCTGGCGCAGGCGGGGCTCTCGCCCAAGCAACTGGTGCGGAACATCGAGTCCGCGCTGCTGGCGCAGCTGGGGCTCAAGATCGACCACCGCAAGATCAGCATCGCCCAGACGGCGGAGGTCAAGCCGATCGAGGCGCTGGAGAAGGATGCGGTCCGGGACAAGGTGCTGCAGCGGGCGCTCCTGTTCGAGAACATGGCAGTGGCGCCGGGGCGGCGGGCCCACCGGATCATGATCACGGTGACGCTCTCCTTCCGGGGGCAGACCGAAAGCGCCGAGGAAGAGACCTCGGACACGCCGCGGAGCCGGGTGGAGGCGGCGGCCAAGGCCTCGGTGACGGTGATCGACCGGCTGCTGGCGGAGTCGAGCATCGCGCTGGAGGGGGCCAAGATCGTGGAGGCGTTCGACCGGGAGTTTGCCTTTGTGGCGGTGCAGGGCCTGGGGGGCCGGGAGACGATTTTGATGACCGGCACCTCGGAGATCAAGGAGAGCGCGGAACGGGCGGCGGTATTCGCGGTCCTGGATGCCACCAACCGGTGGACCGAAGCTCGGCGGCCGGAGTAGGCGGGGCGGGGGTGGGAGGTCTAGCGGAAACCGGGATTCGGGTGCAAATCATGGCATCCCCCTGAATAAAAAATACTGGCGTACTCGGGGTGCGCCCGTAGGTCTGGAGGTGATGGTCCAGCGGCTGGTAGTGTGTCTGCCAACCACTTACGAAAGGAAGCAAGGCAAGGGGACCCCGGTCTTCGCGGTACGGTAGTCAGCGGGATGCAGCAGCGGAGACTAGCGGACAACTGACGAGCGGAGCGTCTGGTGGGCCATAGCGAGGCTTACCACTTCCCGATGTTCTGGATCTTTCCTGGGAGGTGACGCTCATGTTAAAAGTCGGTCTGCTCGGGACACTCGTCCTTCTCGTTACTGGCTTGTTTGGCGGCAAGAGTGAAGGGCAACTCTGGGCGTAATTGCCAGTGGGACTGGGGTCACCACCTTGATCTTTGCCTAATGAGCCGTCAAGCGCGCACATACTTATTCGTTGCCTTTGTGACCTCAGCGTCACTGGCGACGCTGGCGCTTGCATGGACTGCATCATTTCGCTTTCCGGGCTGGTGGGCGTTTGGAAGCTTCCTGCTCATTGCGTTCGTCCTCGAGACACTAAACACGCAGCTCCGCATTGAAGCAAAGGGGACAACGTCCTTCATCATGCACATTGCCGCGGGCCTGCTGTTTGGGGCCTTTTGGAGCGGCTTGATTGCAGGGTTCTCAACGCTGCTTGGTGAGTTAGCGCGTGAAAGCAAGGCGGTGAAGGTTGTCTTTAACGTGTCGCAGCGGACTTTGGCGGTTGTCGGCGCCGTATTGCTGTACACCAGCCTCGGCGGCAAACTTCCACCTGCTTACCTGGCACCAAGCATCGCGATTTCCTCGGATGCCTTCCAGCGCGACTTGGGCCTTTTCTTCCTTCTTGCAGCCACATATTTCCTTCTGAATTCCGGCTTAGTAAGCCTCGTCGTTTCGATAAGTTCCGATCGATCCTTCCGAGAGGTTTGGAGTCTCAACACGCGTGGGGTTCTCGGGTATGATCTCGCTGCCAGTGCAACTTCGCTTCTTGTCGCTTGGCTTTATACGGCGGTTGAGCGATTGGTCGGATTTGGCCCCATCGGTTTGATCGGAGTGATCGTTCCAATCGTCGCTGTGAGGCACGTCTACGGCCTTTACCACCAGCTGCAAGACAGCGGGCAAGAACTCTTGCAACTCATGGTCAAGGCAATTGAGGCCCGCGATCCTTACACTTCGGGTCACTCCTTAAGAGTGCGCGAGCTATCACGGGCGATTGCAGTTGAGCTCGGATTGTCGGTGAGCGAGATAGATCAGGTTGAGACGGCCGCCCTCCTTCACGATGTGGGAAAGATTCACGAGGAGTTTGCGCCGCTGCTCCGAAAGGAAAGCCGCCTCACTCCTGAAGAGACTGCACTCATGCAGACTCACTCCGAGAAGAGCGCCGAGCTCGTCGGAATCATTTCCAAGTTTCGAGGCTTCATTCAGGATTCCGTGCGGTATCACCATGAACGTTGGGATGGACAAGGTTATCCGAGCGGCCTTTCGGGTAGCAGCATTCCTCTCGGTTCGCGAATAATCTTGATTTCCGATACTATCGACGCGATGACTACGGATCGCCCATATCGCAAACGTCTAACACTGGACATTGTGATCGCTGAGCTTCAAAAGTGTAAAGGAACTCAATTCGACCCCGACTTGGTTGAGGTTGCGGTTTCATCCGTGGCTGTTCGTCGCCTAATCAGCGGTTCGGCAATCCCTTCCGGACTTATGGACAATTCCCCTATACGCTCCAAGCGGGTTAACTGGCCCAGCGCGCGAATCTGGAGAACCGGCCGGGCTTAGACTAAACCGCTGTGCACACAACTCCGCAGGTTAGCCGTACTCGCCCAGGGCTCACCAGCTCGTTCCTGAGACATGATGTTCATCGATGTCATACCAATCAAATCAAGTAAACGGCCTTAGCTAATCCTGCGAAATTCGCTCCAGATCAGTAGATGGCGCAAACTACCTTCAAACGCCTCTTCAAGGACAAGGATCGCAGATCGGTGGTGTCTGCATTGGGGGACGACTGAAGGTGCAGACTGTAATTGAACAAACGAATAGCTCCAAGCCTCAGGGCTGGTTCGGTAGCATCTCGCACCGCCTCAACTGAATTGGTATTGAAGGCGGTAATTCCTCCAATTTGGCACGGAGATCGCTGGGCAGCTCACCACCTAGCGGCTTAGATCGAGAGCGGAGATAGTGTTGTGCGCAAAGAATCTCCACCTGATCGATCGCGTCGTACCTGACGATTCTGTCAGCAAGCATTTTGATCACCGCAGATGCTGTCGCGTGATTCTGAGTGCGCTCAGCCGTGAGGGCGACCCATCTTGCGAACGGTCCGGCGAAGGCCTCGGAGAGCGGTTTGAATGCATCCACTTCGAGTTGCTGCAGGGCAGTATCGAGCGCTTCAGTTCTGTGGCCGCAGAAGAGCAACAGGTCAGCTTTCCAGAGTCCCCACGCTTGAACCATCCAAGGGTGTTGTTGCAAGTGGTGATCGTGAAGTCCTGTGATAGCACTTAGGGCGAGATCCGGTCGCCCGAGCATCGCGTGGGCGAACGCCTTGGAATAGATCAGCTGAACTTCTAGGTATCCCTGCGGTGGTGATGCCAGGCAGCCAAGGGCAACGGAAACCCATCGCAGCTGTTCGCCGTATCTCCCGAGTCGGCCACTGCAAAGGGCCAAGTTGCCCGCTATCTTGGCAGCCTGTTCGTCATTGCCAAGATTGATCGCACGATTGAACGCATTTTCAAAGTCGATTGTGGCCTCCACGTACTGTCCGTGGCGAGACCGGATAGATCCGAGGCCGCCTTCCAATTGAGCCATGACGAGGCTCGCCACGCCGTGGCGCTTGAGCTCTCCGATTGCTCCTGTTACCTCTTCGAGACTCGCCCTTGTGTCTCCTATGTGGAATAGCAGAAGGCCCTTGGCCAGAGCCACAAGCCCAATCGAGTCTGGATCGGAGTCCGCGGCCGGTATTGAACCCACCAGCTCCAGTATGTATTGGACAGGCTGCTCCCTGTCTCTATTCTCGGCCAGCACATACGCGATAGCCCGGCCTGCGCGAGCTCTCGTCCGATCGTGTGCGGATGTCCGAACTATTTCGAGCAGAATAGGAAGCTGATCCGCAATTTCAGCTGAACTGCTCGAGGCACAATGAAACCTCGCGAGCATCGTGAATACGAGCACTTCCTGGCCACGATCGCCTAGAGCATGGCCAGCCAGAGTAGCCAACCAATCAAGGGATTCCATCCAACGGCCCTGCTCCTGGAGTGTTTCGACCAACAGGAAAATTGCCTCAATTCGAGTGTCCGCCTGAAAGGAAGGGAGAGCACTTGTCAGTGCTCGCTCGGCCACGTCGGGAGCCCCACAGTGAATCGCGTCCCGAGCCCCGCGCAGGAGATGTGGAGTCGCTGCATCGGGCCTGGCAGCCCTTATGCAGTGCCATGCAATCTCAAGGCCGGATGCCATCCCTTCGTGTTCTACATTATGTAGGAGGCGATCTACGACGCGGCCATGGAGAATACGGCGAATGGTTGCCGGCACACTGGCGTAGGCATAGGCACGAATTAGCTCGTTCGTAAAATCGAGCCCATGAGCACTCTCTCTCAGCACCCTAAGTTCCGTAAGCTGACGCAAACCGGCGATCGTTTGGCCGAGAGAGAGATCTATCAGGCTATACATTTCGAGATCGTTCAACCGATGGCCAAGAATGGCTGCGAGATTGAGCACATTCTGAGCGCCGGTTTCGAAGAATCGGGACATTCTGGGGAACAGGTGCCCATATGTCGCGCTCGGCACACCGCGACTACCCAACTCCGCCGTCATCGCGTCCACCGCCAAGGCAAGCGACTGATCGCCGTTCGCCTGCCAATCCTGCACCAAGAGCTCCAACACCATCGGGAAGCCTCCGGCAGCACGCAGCAACGTTCGGCGCACCGAGGCAGTCGGTTGCGGCTGATCCGACGGCACGAGAGAGTTCAGGAGCTCGCGACTCTCGTCGTCGCCCAGAGGGGTGAGCTCGATTTCCCGGATGCCGAGCTTCGCCGCGCTCTCCCGTAGTCGCGCTGCCTGCGGCGATTGTGGCAGCTCGCCTGGTCGCGCAATGAGGATCACCATAATTGGTTCGCCTCGCGCTCGACGCATTACCAGATGCAGCACCGCCAAGCTCGCGTCGTCAGCCAGATGCAGATCGTCGACCACCAGAATGACCGGATGCTCTTCAGCGATCGCCTGAACCATCTGATGGAGCGACTCTGTCAGCCGAATGCGGGCGGTCTCGCCTTGGCTGTCACTCGATTGAGGTAGGGTAGGGAATCGATGTCGCACCTGAGGCACGGTGCGACCCAGCTCGGCCAAGGCCTCGGGCGGTGTTGCCGAAACGCCGGGTCGATCGAGCAGACCGTGGACTAACCCGCCGAGCGTGGCGTAAGGAATCTCCCGTTCGAGATCGTAGCACTGCACTCGGCTGATCGCCGCGCCCTCGAGTCCGGCCGCTGTGGTAAGTCGCTCCACCAGGGTCGTCTTGCCGATGCCCGAATCGCCGAGGACCATCGCATGGCCAGGGACTCCCGTGCGGATCCCCTCCCAAGCCTCGTAGAGCACACGATATTCACTTGACCTGCCGATGAAGGGCCGCCCCCGCCACTGATCGGTGGGGACCGTCGGAATGTCGGTCCGGGTCGTCCGTTCCCACCCTCGCCGGCGGAGCCGCACCGCCATGCCCTCGACCAGGTCGGAAGGAACTGCCCCGAGTTCCTCTCCCAGCTTCTCCTTCCAAGCTTCGAAGATCTTGAGCGCGGTGAGCCGGTCACCGGCAAATGCCCGCGCTTCCATCTTGGCGCGAATGGCTTCCTCGCTCAGCTCGTCCAGCGCCAACATCCGGTCCGCTAGATGCTCGATCTGACGTGAATCGCCGGTACGGCGACAGCGATCGATCAGGACGATCAATGCATCTTTAATCGCGGGAAGGAGCCGAGCCTGCTGCCGATCCTTCCAGAGCGCGAACTCACCAGCGTCCGGGATCTCGAACCCTTCGAGGAAGGCCCCCACTTCGAGCGTTCCGGTAACTTCCGTTCCCAGGATGTCACCCGCCGCAAGCCGGTCCAGATCGAGTACCAGCCGCCCCGACGCAAGCAGCACCTGGTCCCGGGTGGTCTCCAGCGCCTCGGCGCCGAGACGGGAACGCAGAATTGAGAGCGCGGTAGCGAGCGAGTGCCGTGCCTCTGGCAACGTCACTTTGGGCCACAGTAGCTCCGCCAGACGATCGCGACGATGCGAGCAGCCCGCCTCAACGCCGAGATATACCAGCAGGGCGAGATGCTTCTTGGTGCGGAAACGGATCGGCTCGCCGGCGGGGGTGAAGAGGGCGGGCTGACCGAGGCAGCGGAGGTACCGGCGTGACTCCATCGGAGACTCGGGCGGGGGTCTTTCGAGAGTATGCCTCCCGATCAACCGACCGTCAACACGAGCTCGGCGGCGATCAGAAATCGATTGTCGGTTTGTAATGTGGCCAAGTAGAATGGCGAGCCTCGCGCGACCTCACCATGCTCCAACCTTGACAGCCCTTCCAGCCCACGGTATCTCAGCCTATCACCCATCCATAGAAGCACGTTCGGCCGAGTGGCTAGTTGAAGGCCATCGGTTCTCATCTCCGCAAAAAGGACCGCGGAGCCGTCACTACCCTTGTTGGATGATTCCACCTTCATGGAGGGCCCTTCATGCCGCGCACCCTTGGTACTCTCATCCTTCTCGTCGGCCTGGCCGGCTGTAGCTCGAGCCCGACCGACACCTCTTCCACCGAGTCCGTGGCCGGCTCAGCCCCTGCCGCTCGGGCCCAGTCGTTTACGGTGAGCCAGTTTTTCGAGATTGAGATCCCGGTCTTCGTGGACTGCGCCAACGGGGGTGCCGGCGAGAACGTGATCCTCACGGGTGTGCTGCACGACCTGTTTCACGTCACCATCAACGGCAACAAGTTCGTCCTCAAGTCCCACGACCAGCCCCAGGGGATCTCCGGCGTCGGCGAGATCAGTGGCGACGTCTACTACGCCACCGGCGTCACCCAGGAGACCGTCGCAACCGGGGTCGTCGGAGTCGCCGACAACTTCGTCAACAACTTCAAGATCATTGGCCAGCGGACGGGCAACAACATCCTGATCCATGAAAACCTTCACGTCACCGTGAACGCCAATGGCACCCTCACAGTGTTCCTGGACCATCTCACCGCCGAGTGCAAATGACCTCGGCATGATCTGATCCGGCGGGTAGAGGTCGGGCTGGTGGACGAGTTGACGGTTCATACCGGCCCGGCCCCCCGCGCGGGCGAGGCACTTGGCGCTGGTACTTGCCAACCTCGGTACACCGCCGTACCGTGGAACACCCCTGGGTTTACCACCCCCATACGACTTTGAGCATGCCCACACACACGGGGAAACCCTGGGCGTTCGCGGCGACGCTCCGCCTCAGCGCGGCCGCCCTGCTGCTCGTGATGCTCTCACTATTGGTCGAGGGTTTGACCAGCTCTGCGCTCGTCATTTCTGCCGCAGTCCTCGCCCTCCTCGCACTGATCGAGTTCATTCACGCCTGGCGCTGGCGGTCTCACTCACACGGATGACGAGTCCGCCGGAAATGCTTTAGCGGGACGAGTAAGTCGCAAGGAGGGTAGAAGTGTCTGCCATGCATTGTCCGTCATGTGGAATGGCCGTCCCCGAGGGTCTGACCAGTTGTCCGCTATGCCGCTCCTGGGTCCGCACTGTCAACCTTCGCCGCGTTGCATTGTGGAGTTTTCTGGTCGCCGAATATCTCTTGATTTTCGTGCTCCTCATCCGGCACTAGGCCGGCCTCCATCTGCGGCGGGCTCGGCCTCTGGGCCGAGTGAAGTCTGGCATTAACCCTGGCACTCTGAATCACGCGTCGGCGTGAATCGTGGCGGCCGGGTGCTTCACGGGTCCTCGCCTCCTGCGCGACGCCACGCCTGCATCTGTGCGCTTCCTCCACAGTCGTTGCTGCAACGCAACGTCTGGCTGGCTGACTGTTCGGCACCTGTTGGACTAGATAACCCCAAGCGGCTTCTGGCAGTGAGTTGCCCCACAGACACGGGCATGTAACCGCGGGCGGGAATCTTGCGTAGACGCCGGATGTGACCGACGCCAAGCCGATGCCCGAGGCCCCCTTCACCGTCATTGTCGCTGAGGACGAGGACGTGGCGCGCCGGCTGGTCAGCCGGCTGCTGGAGAACGAAGGGTATCGCATCCTGGAGGCCCGAGACGGCGAGCAGGCACTCCGTATGGCCCGCCAGGCCTCCCCTCACTTGCGCCTTGTGGTGACCGACGTGGTCATGCCTGGGATCGACGGATGGGAGCTCGGCCGCCGTCTGGCGACCGATTGTCCCGCAGTCCCGGTGCTCTACATGTCGGCCTACCCCCGGGAAGACATCTTTCACCGTGGCGCACCTGCCGAATCGGTGCCGTTCCTCGAGAAGCCGTTCTCGTCCGAGGTGTTTCTGGAGATGGTGCGGAGCTTGATCGACGGCGCAGCGCGGGCGTCGCTCTAGAAACGCGCGCCTTGCTGCGGTGCCCCATCGAGCACCTCGCGTACCCGGCGAGTGAGCGCGTCGGGCCGGAAGGGCTTCTGCAGGAATGACAAGCCCGGTTCCAGCGCGCCGTGCAGCACCACGGCATCGTCGGTGTAGCCGGACATATAGAGCACCTGCGTCTCGGGCCGCTGCGCTCGGAGGCGCTCGGCCAGCTTCCGTCCGCTCAGCCGCGGCAGGACCACATCGGTGAGCAACAGGTGAATCGGTCCCTCGTGCTGCTCGGCGATCAGCAAGGCCTCGCCGCCGTTGGCCGCTTCGAGCACGGTATACCCGTTCGCCTTGAGTACACCGACCGTGAGTCTCCGGAGCGAATCATTGTCCTCGACCACGAGGACCGTCTCGGTGCCGCCGCGGTGGTCCAGCTCGGGTGATGGTGCACTCTCCGGAGCAGCGCCCTGGCGGGCTCGCGGGAAGTAGAGCTTGAACGTGGTCCCGTGCCCCGGCTCGCTGTACATCCAGATGTTGCCCCCACTCTGCTTGATCACCCCGTATACCATCGCGAGCCCGAGCCCCGTGCCTCTTCCCGGATCCTTGGTGGTGAAAAAGGGCTCGAAGATGTGCTGTTGCGTCGCTGCGTCCATCCCGATGCCGGTGTCGCTGACGCTCACCACCACGTGTGGCCCAGGGGTCGCGGGGAGATGGGTGGCGCTGTAGCCTGGGTCGAGCTCCACGTTTCTGGTTTCCAGCGTGAGCTTGCCCCCTTCCGGCATGGCGTCGCGGGCGTTCACCACCAGGTTCATCAGGACCTGCTCGATCTGGCCTCGGTCGGCCGAGACCGCCCAGAGGTCGGGCTGCTTGACCAAGGCGACCTCGATGTCCTCACCCAGTAACCGGCCGCCCATGCGCATGAACTCCGTCAGCACCAGGTTCAGGTCGAGCAATGTCGGCCGCAACACCTGCTGGCGGCTGAAGGCCACCAGCTGCTGCGTCAGTTGAGCAGCCCGCTCAGCTGCCTCCTGGACCTCGCCGGCCTGCTCCCGTCTGGGATCATCCCGCTCGAAGGACTCCCCCAGCAGACTCATGTAGCCGACGATGACGCCCAGCAGATTGTTGAAGTCATGGGCCAACCCGCCGGCGAGCTGCCCCACGGCTTCCATCTTCTGCGCCTGGCGGAGCTGGTCCTCAGTGCGCCGCCGCTCGGTCATGTCGCGGTTGGTCTCCAACACCAGGCGCCGGCCAGCGCCGGCCGCTAACAAGACCAGCCGGCTTTGGACCGTGAGTTTGCGACCATCCCGCGTCTGATGCTGGAGCTCGCCCTCCCAGGTGCCCGTGAGCGCGACCTGCTCCTCGACCGCCTGAATCGAAGTTGCATCAGCCAGGCTGGTGCGGAGGACCTCATGCGATCGCTTGCCGAGCACCTCATCGCGGGTCCAGCCGTAGACCAATTCCGCCGCTCGGTTCCAGAAGACAACTGGGCCTCCGAGCTCCCACACGAGGACGGCGTCGTGGGTCTGCTCCAGAAGTCCGGCCTGCCACTCCGAGGTCCGCTGGGCGGCGATCGCCTCGGCTCTGGCCGCCTCGGATTCCGCTCGCGCCTCCTCCGCCTGCAATCGCTCCTCCTCGGCGCGGGCCGCCTCCTCCTCGGCGACCACGGCCTGCTCTTCGGCGCGGGCGCGCTGTTCCTCCGCCACTGCCGCCGCCTGGTCGGCCTGGCGCACCGCCCGGATCCGCCCTTCCGCCAGCCAGCCGGCGGCCGCCCCGGTCAGCACAAAGAGCAGCAGGCCGGCGATCGCGATCGGGTCGGCGAGCCCGAAGGTGTGGACCGGGTAGAGAAAGAAGTACCGTGCCAGCAATGCGCTCAGCACCGCGGCCAGAAGCGCGGGCCCGAGGCCTCCGTACCAGGCGCTCAGGAACACGGCAATGAAGAAGGTGATGAAGGGGAGCTGCAGACCCAGAGACGGGGTCAGCAGCCAACGCAGCAGCCAGGCGATGAGAACAACGCCCACCGCGAGCGCGTAGCGCAACGCCCTGGGTGGAAGCTCGAGATTGAAACGTGCGGTGGGACTGTGGCTCTGCTGGAAGACGTCGGACACGGTACTCCCGGTACGGCCCCGCGAGGAGGGTGCTGGGAGACGACTCTGTAAGGTAGGTTCTGCGACGAACTTGGACTGTCAGCAACCTCCGACACCGTGTCGGAAGCCCGGCCGCCGGACGCGCCGCCGGCGCGGATACTCCTGGAACTGTCGCATTCCGGGCCCGCCCTGTCGCATTCGGGCCCTAACTCGACAGGCAGGCCGCGTTCAGTATTGATCATTGCCGGCTCAAGGCCCGCTCCACTCGTTCAGCGTCGCCCCTCTCGCCCGGAGGCTCTATGTGTCGCTGGCGTCTTTGGCTTCGTGTCGTGGCCTTGCTGCTCTTCCTCGTCACCCCACTGCTCGCCCAGCGTCCGTCGCTCGGCTTCCTCGTGGGCCGAAGCTTTGTGGGCGGGGGCGACAGTCGCACGCTGGTCGGCTCGGGCGTCACAGGCGCCGATCAGGCCGGTCTTCATCTCCGTGCCTTTGCCGATCTGCCGCTCGAGCACAGCCCGTTCAGCCTCCGAGCTGAGCTGTTCTACAACCGGCTGACGTCCGGCCCCAGCACCTTTGATGCTACGGTGAACGGCAAGGCCGCTCTGGTTGATCGGACAGTGGGCTTGAGCGGGAGCTTCGTCGCGACGCCGCATCGAGGTGCGGCGGTTGCGCCGTACTTCTCGCTCGGAGCTGGGCTGTTCACCACCCATCTCGGTCACAATCCGGATGTCTTTAGCACGAGGGTCACGGAGACCTATAACGGGATGGGCCTCGGTCTGGTGGCCGGCGGCGGCCTGAGGGTGCGCCTAGGGACTCCCGAGTTGCTCGTCGACTGGCGCTACTATCAGGCGCTCTACAACACCCGTGGCAGTAGCTTCATGCCTCTCTCCATTGGCCTGGCCTTCTAGCCCGCGGGGCTCTCAGATCCCTTCTTCTCGGAGGATGCCATGCAACGCCGTCTCGCGCCGTTCCTCGGAGCACTGGGAATGCTCGTGTTGGCAGTGCCGCACCTGAGCTCTGCGCAGGAGCGGGCGCTCGCGGTCGTGGGTGGTGCATGGGAGTACGATCTGAGTGGCACCGGTACGACTGGCTTCGGTGGACTGCGCCTGGAATGGCCGGTGAATCGCGTCGTTTTGCTCGAGCCCGCGCTTACCTATGCCCGCTACACCTCTCAGTTCGGCGTGGGCATCAACTACCTCATTCCCGAGCTCCAGGGACAAGTGCAGCTGCCTGGCCCTGTGCTCCGACCGTTTATCGGGGGTGGTCTGGGAATGTCATTCGCGTGGCGTGGTGGGGCCAGCGCTACGGACCTGACGCTGAGTGCCGGGGTGGGAACTCGGATCCGCCTTGCTGAGCTCTGGAGTGC
>JBIOUY010000263.1:0-30639 GCA_044867445.1 Gemmatimonadales bacterium | reverse complement strand
GCTGATAGCTGTTAGCTCAGTTCGGTGGCGCCTCCCTACGATCGATTTCGGTTACTCCTCTCACCCGACGAACCGCTTTCATGACTTTCCCCAGGTGTGGGAGGTTGTCCACCTCGACAAAGATGGTGCCAAAGACAGTGCCATCCTTGGTGTGAAGATCGGCACCTCGAATGTTCGTGCCCGTCTGACTGATCGCCTCCATGATGTCGGCATAGAGCCCTCGCCGATCCTCACCGGTAACGGCCAGCCGCACGGCGAATGCCTCACCCGCCGTCTCCTGCCAGTCGATCTCGACCCGGCGCTCCTCGGCTGCGAGGGTGAGCAGGTTGGGACAGTCGGAACGGTGGATCGAGATTCCGCGACCCTGAGTTACGTAGCCGACCACTGAATCGCCCGGCACCGGCTGGCAGCATTGGGCGTAGCGGACCATGAGTCCGTCCACCCCCTGGATCTTGATCCCGCGGCCCAGACGGATGCGATCGATCACCCGGCCGAATACGGTGGGCTTGGGCTCCTGAATCTCTTCGCTGGGCAGATCGGGATAGAGCGCCCGCATCACCTGGCCGATGGGGACGTCCCCCCGGCCGACCGCAATCTCCAACCCGCGCCCATCGGCGAGTGAGAGCGTCGCGGCCGCCTTGGCGAGGCGCATGTCGTCCGGTGGGTCGAGCCGCCGGCGCTTCACTTCACGGGCCAGGATCTCTTTGCCCAGGGTGAGGCTGACCGTCTCCTCCTCGTGATTCACCCACTGCTTGATCTTGTGCCGGGCGCGCGCCGTGCGAACATGGCTCAGCCAGTCGCGGCTGGGTTTGGCCGACGCGGCGGTGAGGATCGCGACCGTGTCTCCGCTCTTGAGCTCACGGTGCAGCGGAGCTATGCGCCCGTTGATCTTGGCGCCTTGGCAATGGAGTCCCACCTGGGTGTGCACGTGAAAGGCAAAGTCGATCGGCGTCGACCCCTTGGGGAGCCGCTTGACGTCGCCCTGAGGAGTAAAGACGAAGATCTCGTCCTGATACAGATCGACTTTCAGGAACTCGAGGAACTCCTCCGGACTGTGGGTATCCTGCTGCAGCTCCAGCAGCTGGCGGAACCACCCCAGATGCTGATCGAGCTCGTCGGTCTTGCCGTCGCGCTTGTACAGCCAGTGGGCGGCGATACCGTACTCCGCCGTTCGGTGCATCTCCTGGGTCCGGATCTGAATCTCGAAGAGCTGCCCGCCGGGACCGAAGATCGTGGTATGGAGCGACTGGTACGCGTTGGATTTGGGGCTCGCGATGTAGTCCTTGATCCGCTCCTGGATCGGCGTCCAGTTGTGGTGAATGATGCCCAAGACGTGATAGCACTCGGGCACCGAGCGCACGATGACCCGAACGGCCATGAGATCGTAGATCTCATCGAAGGCCTTGTTCCGCTTGCGCATCTTCTGGAAAATCGACCAGAGATGCTTGGGCCGCCCGGTGACCTCGAAGTCGGCGATATCCGCCCGGCGAAGCTCGTGCTCTAGCGGCGTCTTGAGCTTGTGGATGGTCTGTTCCCGCGCGGCCCGCTTCGCGGCCACTTGGTTCACCAAGTCGCGGTACTCCTCCGGCTCCAGGAACTTGAACGCCAGATCCTCGAGCTCGGCCTTGATGCCCGCCATGCCGAAGCGGTGAGCCAGGGGCGCATAGATCTCCCGGGTCTCGAGCGCGATCCGGCTGCGGCGATCCGGCGGGAGGTGCTCCAGCGTGCGCATGTTATGCAGCCGGTCGCCCAGCTTGATGATGATGACCCGCGCATCCTTGGCGATGGAAAGGAGCAGCTTCCGGTAGTTCTCCACCTGCTCCTCCGCCGAGGAGCGAAACGTCAGGCTGGAGATTTTGGTGAGGCCATCCACGATGCCGGCGATCTCATTGCCGAACTCGCGGGCGATATCCTCGGTGCGCACATCGGAGTCTTCCACCACGTCGTGCAGCAACGCAGCTGCTATCGTAGCGGTGTCCAGCAGTTGCTCGGCCAGGATCAGGGCCACGGCGATACTGTGGGAGATGAAATCCTCGCCTGACATCCGCTTTTGCCCGCGATGCGCGGACGCGCTGAAGCGCAGGGCCCGATCGATAAGATCGAGGTCCAGGCGATCGGCGTGCCGCTCGAGCACGGCGCTCAGATCGGGCGCGAGATCAGGCAGGGTTCCAGTCACAGCAGGCCCAGTGTAGCAAGACTCACGTAGCGGTCTCCGGCAATGATCACATGATCGTAGAGCGGCAGATCCAGCAACCGGCCCGCGGCCGCAAGCTGCTGGGTGACCGCCCGATCTTCGGCGGAGGGGGTCGGGTCTCCGCTCGGGTGATTATGGACGACGACGATCCCCGCCGCGGCCTCGGCGATCGCAGCGCGGAACACCTCGCGTGGATGAACCAGGGAACTGTTGAGCAGCCCGCGGGTGACCAACACCTCCCGGAGCACCTGGCTTTGACTGTCCAATGCGAGGAGGTGGAACTCCTCCACTTGTAAGTCTCGAAGCCTACCTGCGAACAAGCGCACCACATCGCCCGGTTCCCGAATCCGCTGGACCGGCGGGCGCTCCTCGCGCGCCAATCGGGCGCCGAGCTCGAAAGCGGCGAGCAGCCGACCTGCCTTGGTGGGCCCGATACCATCGGCCCGCAAGAGCTCGGCCGGGGGACGTTGTGCCAACCGGCGGAGTGAGCCGTCGCTCACTTCTACCAGCCGGGCCGCAACCTCAAGCACACCCCGCCCCCCTCGGCCCGTCCCTATCAGGATGGCGACAAGTTCGGCGGTCGTCAACGCGCCCGGCCCCAACGCCCACAGCCGCTCACGGGGACGATCGCCATTGGGGAGGGCGGCAACCGGGGGATGCATGTGGACAAAACTACGCCCGCCGGGAGCCCACGCGCGTGCCATTATCCCTCAGCGACTAGGCAACTTACGCGAGGACCCGGAACCCGGCGCGAACGGTTTCCGGCTTAGACCGGCTGAGCCGTGACGGTTGGGTCAGGCCAGCAATCTCGCTGGTGGTTTCCCGCGATGGTCGATGGCCGTCCTCATGCCCATCTGCCCTGCGGCCGTCCGCACTGACTTGTCAGCTTTCCGGGTTCTCCCGAAACTCTGCCGGGTCACCTGCCAGCTCACCGCGTCCTCATGCCGACGTTCCGGGTCCACCCGTCAGGTTTCCGGCTTCACCCCTCGGCTTTGCGCGTTCACATTTCGGCTGCCGCGTCCCCATGGTGACCTTCCGCGTTGACGCGTCGGCTTTCCGGGTTTGTTTGCGGCCCGCCGCGATCATCCGTTACCCTGCCGCGTCTCCATCCCGGGCATCCGGGTTTCCGCAAACCGTCTTAGGGACATCCTGCCGGGAAATCGCATTGCCCCGAGCTCCTACAGCAACGACGCAGCGGGTTTCCGGATCGGCGCGGCGGGTTTCCGGATCGGCGCAGCGCGTTTCCGGATGGCGTCGGGCCGCAACAGTGCTTCACTGGTCGGTTCCGCGAGGGCGCGATCTTTTCCGCGGCTCCGCAGGAGCCGATCGCACCGCCATCTTGCCGTCGAGACTCGCCTCCGGGGCGTACAGCATCGTCTTTCGTCAAGTTAGCATCGAGATTCAGCCATAGAGGAACGCCATCCAGCCGTGCAGGAGCCTCATCCCGCCGCGACGTGGCGGGTAGTGAATGAGCTTCACCCAATTATTACCTGAATCTCGCTAGCTGGTTGCTCCCAGCAGGTCGGCAAACTCGGCCGCGGTGCCGAACCGCTCGGCCGGCGACTTAGCCAGGGCCCGCATGATGGCCCGCTCGATGGCAGGGGGAACCGATGGGCAGACGGTGCGGAGCGAAGGTACGGGGTCGGATGCGTGCCGGGCGAGAATGACCTGGGTGGTGCGCCCGGTGAACGGGGGTTCGCCGGCCAGCATCTCATACAGCACGCAGCCCAGGCTGTAGATGTCACTGCGTCCATCAAGCTCCGGGCTGCTGGCTGCCTGCTCCGGACTCATGTAGGCGGGGCTTCCCAGCGCCATGCCGGTATTGGAGAGCCTTTCTCCAGCGGCCATATCCAGGGCGCGCGCGATGCCAAAGTCCGCCACCAGCGCGTGGTCCGACTCGAGCAGGATGTTCCCCGGTTTGATGTCCCGGTGAACGATGCCCTGTCGATGGGCGTAGCCCAGTGCGTCGGCAATCTCTCGCGCCAGCCTGAGGGCCCGCGCGAGTGGAAGTTGCGGCTCGTGCACCAGGCGCTCCTTGAGGGACGCCCCCCGGACGTATGGCATCACGTAAAACGGCCGCGGCGCCTCGCCGGGCTTCTCCAACATTCCCGAGTCGAACAGCTGCAGGATGTGGGGGTGATGCAACCTGGCGGCGATCGAGATCTCGCGCAGGAAACGTTTGGCATCGGTGGAGGAAGCCAATTCGGCTCGGAGCACCTTGAGCGCCACCATGCGATCGTGCTTGAGGTCTCGGGCCAGGTAGACGGTGGCCATGCCGCCATGGCCGAGCTCGCTCACGATGGGGTAGCGCTCAGCCGCCTGGGCCTTAGCCTGGCCCACGTTTGCCTGACCGGATGGGGCGACCCCGGTCCCGGTTCGAATCCGCTCGACGAATGCGGTCACTTCGGGGGTCGCCGGCACCGACAGCTCCTGCCGAACCAGACTCTGGTAGGCCTCAACGTGGCGCAGGGCGCCGGCCTGATCACCGGCGCTGGCCAACGCACGGGCGAGACCGAGCGCGGTACGCTCGTTCAGGGGCTCGAGTCGGGCGAGTCGGCGCCACCAGTCAATCTCGGAGGTGTGCTGCCCCTGGTTTCCCGCTTCCTTGGCGAGGCGATAGAGCGCCCGGCCATACTCTCCGGCCAGGCGCGTCCGCTCCGACTCGCACCACTGCTCGAACTCCCGCGCCTCACTGATATAAAACCCGTCCAGGAATGGCCCCCGGTAGAGTTTCACCGCTTCAAGCAGTGACCCTCCAGCGATAGCCCGGTCGAACTCCGCAACATCACTGCTCATGACCGCCTCGTTCACCCGCAGCGGGTCGGTGCCGAGCAGCAGCTCGTCGGAGAGCTGCCGGCGGAGCGCGTACAGGAGTTGCTCCAGACCATGGCGTGCGTTTTCTACGGGACTCTCGGGCCAGAGATAGGCGATCAGCTTGTCTCGGCTGATGCCGCGCTCCCCCGCAGCCGCAAGGAGCACCAGCAAGGCAAGACGGCGGCGCTGGGTGACCGCCGGAGTACCGGCCGTGCCCGAGAGATTGAGGCCGCCGAACGTTTCGAGCCGCAGCATGAGCCTGAGATGAGGAAGACGTGAGAGGCCACTGAGCCCTCGGATCTATAGTAGGTCCCGCGAATGGGAGTGGGCAAGCCATCGACGAGGTCAGGCCGAGCGCCTCACCACCCGCCCCCGACGCCACTCCGGAGGATCCGATGCGTGCTCGCTTCTCCTTTCAGTCCTGCCTTTCCCTCGCGGTCGTCCTCCTCGGTGGCTGCTCCAGCAGCCCGACCGAACCTGCACTGGTGCCCATCGGGGGTGTGCTGCTGGTCGCACCAGCAACGGCGAGGATTGCCGATCGCGGTACGCTACAACTTACTGTGAACGTTACCGGCTCCAACCAGAGTTTGACCCTATCGCCTGAGTTGGTGTGGTCCAGCTCGGATGAGCAAGTGGCCGGGGTGACGGCTAATGGGCTGGTGTTCGGACGAGCCGGCGGCACCGCAGACATTGTCGCCCAGTGGAATGGGCTTCGCGGGGTCTCCCGGATCACCGTGGTCGCCACGTCGATTCCGGAGTCGAAGCCGCCTAAGACGTGCACCCCTCTCGCGGTATCATCGGCCAAGCGGGGAGGCAACGCGACGACCGCGATTCCTACGTGCAAGGAGCGCTAGACACGCGCGAGGGCGGCAGGGATTCCCGGCCGCCCTCACTATTGCCGCTGCGAGAGAATAGTGCGAACCAAAGCCTATTTCTTCACCGCGAACACCTTGGTGTCCACTGAGTCGTCGCCCAGGAAGAGAACCACCTTGTAGGTGCCCGGTTTGAGGCCCTTGGGCTGGGAGAGCTGGAACACGGTGTTCTCCCCCGGCCGGATTTGCTCGCTGGTTTTCTGCACGACTTTGCCGTCCTGAGACCGCCAAGCCGCGGTCAGCGCCCCCGCTCCCTCGGCTCCCTCCGTAGCCACTGAGACAAATACGGTCTCCTGGGGAGTGAACTGAAAGGTGGGCTCGGTCATGAGGTTATTCGATCCGATTCGCTTTCCGATCATCACGTTCGACACCCGGCGCACTGTGGGTTTGGCCGCTGGCGCCGCCGCTGCCGAGTCGGCCCGTCTGGTCGCCACTTCAGCTGATTCCGATTTACCTGAGCCGGTGCAAGCACCCACGAGCGCGGCTGTGACGAGCAGCGGCGCACCGGCCATCCCGATGTGAGTCATAGACGCCTCCATCTGAGACAGTTACCGCCCAGCTCCGTGGCACTTCTTGTATTTCCTCCCTGAGCCACAGGGGCAGGGATCGTTTCTCCCTACCTCGGGCACGGCCGCTGTGGCCCTACCCACCGGGCCGAGTGAGCTACTGAGCACCGGATCAGGTCCGCGCGGGCCGGACCTGACCGCCGGGTGCGGCACCCGCGGCGGCGGCCCCATAAACAGATCGTCCGCCCCGCTGGTTGCGGCCGCCGCGTGGGTCTCGGCGACCGGCGGCGGTGGCGGCCGGCGCGCGGCGGGCTCGGGGCGTGCCTCCGCACTCACCTGAATCTTGAGGAAACGCTCGGTGAAGGTGGACTGGATGTCGTGCATCAAGTCCTCGAACATCTCGAACGCCTCGCGCTTGTATTCCACCAGCGGATCCTTCTGACCCCAGGCGCGGTACTGGATCGCATTCCGCAGCTGATCCAGATCGTAGAGATGGTCCTTCCAGCGCTCGTCCAACACGGTGAGCATGACCTGGGACAGCACCTGGCTATCAACGTCGGGGATGCCGATCCTCCGGCCAAAGTCGCTGAGGTAATCGATCTTTCGCCGGAAAGCCTCCTCTCCCTCCGCTCGCACCACCTCGATCATCTTGTCAATCGACGGCGTCGTGGCTGCGTCGGTGAGGGTATCCACCGTGATGAGGTACTGGAGCGTGAGGGCTTCACGGAGCCCGCCGCGGTCGTACTCTTCCGGCCGCTCAGTGCCCACCAGGAACTCATTGACCGCCCGTTCCAGCGCCTGCTCGATCATCCGCCGCGCCTCGGCCTTGAGCTCCTCGCCCCGCTCGAGCGCGAACAGTCGCAGCGAGTAGATCACCTCGCGCTGCTGGTTCATCACATCATCGTACTCCAGCAGCCGCTTCCGCTGCTGGAAGTTCTGCAGCTCGACCCGCTTCTGTGCCTGCTCGATGGCGCGGGTCACCAGTCCCCCGGTGATGACCTCGCCCTCCTCGGCCCCGCTCTTGTCCATCCACCGCGCGATCCGGTCGGACCCGAAGAGCCGCATCAGATCGTCTTCCAGTGAGAGGAAGAAGATCGATTGTCCCGGGTCGCCCTGACGGCCGGAGCGCCCCCGGAGCTGGCGGTCGATCCGGCGAGACTCGTGGCGCTCGGTCCCGATGATCTGGAGACCGGCTTCCTCCAGCGTCAGGTCGAGCTGCTTATCCAGTTTGATGTCGGTGCCTCGCCCGGCCATGTTGGTCGCGATCGTGATCGCGGCCTTCTGCCCGGCCCCGGCCACGATCTCGGCCTCCCGCTGGTGATACTTGGCGTTCAGCACCTCATGCTTGAGGCCCCGCCGCTTGAGCTGCCGCGAGAGCGTCTCCGAAACGTCCACGTTCACAGTGCCGATCAGGATGGGCCAGCCGAGCTCGTGGAGCCGCTCGACCTCGTTCATGATGGCGTCGTGCTTTTCTTTCCTGGTCTTATAGATCCGGTCGGCGCGGTCAGCCCGGCGAACGGGACGGTGAGTCGGGATCACACTCACCTCGAGGCCGTAGATCTGGTAGAACTCGGTCTCCTCGGTCTCGGCCGTACCCGTCATCCCCGCCAGCTTGTCGTACATCCGGAAGTAATTCTGGATGGTGATGGTGGCGAAGGTCTGGGTCTCGCCCTTGACCTGCACGCCCTCCTTGGCCTCGACCGCCTGGTGCAGCCCGTCAGCCCAGCGGCGCCCCGCCATGATGCGGCCGGTGAACTCATCCACGATCAGCACCTGGCCGTCCTGCACCAGATAGTCCACTTCTTTCTCGTACAGCACGTGCGCTTGCAGCAGCTTGTGGATGATGTGGAGCTTCTCGCTCTTGAGCGCGTACTCCGCCTCCACCGCCTGACGCCGCTCGATGCGATCGTGGGGTGAGAGCTCCGGGTCCTTGTCGACGCGGTGAATCTCCTCCGAGATGTCGGGCACCAGGAAGAGCTCGGGATCGTCGGGGGACATCGCCTCGGCACCGCGATCGGTCAGGTGGACCGAGTGGCCCTTCTCGTCCAACACGAAGTAGAGCGTGTCCTCGAGATCGCGCATCCGCTGCTGCTTCATCGGCAGCTTGCGGTCCGCGATCGCGTCCAACTCCATCCGCTGGACCAGCTGCTTGATCCCGGTCTCGTTCAGCATCTTGAGCAGCCGCTTGTTCTTCGGCATGCCGAGCTGGGCCTGATACAGCTTGAGGGCCGCATCCTGACGGGTCTTCTCGTCTTCCAGCAGCTTTTCCGACTCCGCCAGCAGCGTATTTACCACCGCCGTCTGCCTGCGGACCAGCTCGCCGACCTGCCGGTTGAACTGGGCATACTTTTCATCGCTCTCGTTGCCCACCGGGCCGGAGATGATGAGCGGCGTTCTCGCCTCGTCGATGAGGATCGAGTCCACCTCATCGATGATGGCGTACGCGTGCTCCCGCTGCACCCGTTGCTCCAGCGAGAACACCATGTTGTCACGCAGGTAGTCGAAGCCGAATTCGTTGTTGGTGCCGTAGGTGATGTCGGCGAGATAGGCGGCCCGGCGCTCGGCACTGGAGGGCTCGGTATCGTCCAAGCAGGCCACGCTGAGGCCCAGGTACTTGAAGACGTGACCCATCCACTGGGAGTCGCGGCGGGCGAGGTAGTTGTTCACCGTCACCAGGTGAACGCCCCGGCCTGCGATGGCATTGAGATAGAGCGGCAAGGTGGCCACCAGCGTCTTGCCCTCACCGGTGGCCATCTCCGCGATCCGCCCCTGATGCAGCACGACGCCGCCGATCAACTGGACGTCGTACGGCACCATGTCCCAGGTGAGGTCGTGGCCGGTCACGGTCACGGTCGTGCCGAGGAGGCGCCGGCAGGCTTCGCGCACGGTGGCGTAGGCCTCCGGCAGGAGCTCCTCCAGGCCGGCGGCGAGCTCCTTCTTCCAGCGGGTCTCCAGCTGGTGGAAGCGCTGCTCCAGCTGCTCCCGCTCCACCGGATCGGCGCACCCGTGCTTGGCGGCCCGGACCTCTTCCAGCTCCTGTTTGATGGGCCCCGTGCGCGCCATCAGACGCTCGCGGAAGCGGTCGGTCTGGGCCTTAAGCTCCGCTTCGCTCAGGTCCTTGAGCCGTTCCTCCGCGCGTAGGATCTGATCCAGGATAGGCTGCAAGCGCTTGCGCTCGCGCTCGAACCGTGTCCCGAAGACCGACGTCATCAATGTCTTGATCATTCTGGGTCCAAATATAACCGGTGACGGCCGACGTACTCGGCGACTGCATCGGGCACCCAGTAGCGGATGGAGCGACCCTCCCGCACCCGGCGGCGCACCTCAGTGGCGGAGATATCGACGGCAGGAACCCTGATGGTTCGGCTGACCATGGGTAACTCGGGGACCGGAGAGCCAGGGCGGGCGAACACGACTACCTGCGCCAGCCGCGGGATTTCCCGCGCCTCGTGCCACAGCGACAGATCAGTCGCCGCGTCGGCGCCGAGCAGCAGGACTAGCTCGATCCCTGGCTCGCGCTGGTGAAGAGTGCGGAGCGTATCGACAGTGTAAGACGGACCCTCTCGCTCGAGCTCAGCCCGCTCGAGCGCGAACCCGGGCGTACCGGCGATGGCGAGCGCGAGCATGGCCGCTCGATGCTCCGCCGGGGCCCGATGCTGGCCTCGTTTGAAGGGCTGCTCGCGCGCGGGCAGGAACCGCAGACACTCCAACCCGAGGGTCTCGGCGGCTACCTGGCCGACGATGAGATGGCCGTTATGGACCGGATCAAACGATCCGCCGAGGAGCCCGATCATTCACTCAGGAGGCCCCAGCCGCGTCTGGCGGACAAACCTCACGTACGCCGCGGGCCTTGGGATGAAACCGCCGGATATAGCCGCAGGTCTCCTGCACGTCTTCGCGGTAGCCCAGCTTGCTGTAGGCCTGGACCAGCTTGACCAGCGCCTGCGGCGCTACCGTTGCCCTGGGGTAGGTGGCGACCAAGTCCTTCAGGTACAGAATCGCCGAGTCGTAGGCCTTGAGCCGGAAATAGTAGAGCGCCGCCTTCAGCTCCTTGTAGGCAAACCGCTCCTGCAAATCGGCGATGCGGTTTTCGGCCCGCTTGGCCGGTGAGCCGCCGGGATAGCGATTGAGCAGCTCCTGATACGTAGCCAGCGCGGTCTGGCCGTAGGACGGATCCAGTTCGGGCCGCCGCCAGAGATCGGAATAGACATCTCCCACTCGCAGCAGCGCGGCGGGCGCCAGCGAGTCGTTGGGCGTCTCGTCGGAGACCTTGCGGAACTCGCGGGCCGCCTGCAGGTGGCTGCCGAGGCCGAACTGCGCCTCACCAAGAAAGAAATGAGCCTGCGGAATCCGCGGGTCGCCGGGGGGAAACTCCAACATGACCCGCTCGAGATGCTTCTGGGCGTCGCTCCACTTCCCCCGGCGGACGGCTCTGATGCCCTTGTTCCACAGAGAATCGACCTGAGCGGGAGAGGCGTTCTCGCTCACCCGGGAGACCGGCGTGGGAGTGACCGTGGCCGGCTTGGGACCGGCTCCGCAGCCGGGAAGCAGTATCAGGAGTACCAAGGGCCACCTGCGAAGCATCATCGTCCTTCCAGAGGAGACTGGCCCGGCCCAGGCCGAAACCCGAGCGCCGCAAGACGGGCGGCCGCGGCTTGGCTCACCGGGTCCGGCGAGGAGACGTTGGCTGCTGCCTGAAAGGCAAGCACGGCCGCGAGGGTATCCCCCAGTTGGGCACGCGCCTCACCAAATCCAAGCAGGGCTCGGCGACCAGTTACCGACGTCGAATCCATGCGGGCAGATTCAGCGAACCAGAGCGCCGCGTCCGAGATATTTCCGCCGGCCTGGGCGCGTTGCCCCAATGCGAGTGCACACTCGGCGACGCCGGTTCGGGCGCGAGCGCCGATCAGGCTGTCGGGGCTCCGGCGTAAAACCGCCCGGAAGGGCAGCAGCGCCTGACCGCAACCTGCAGTCTGCTGAAGCGCGGCACCGTAGACGGTCAGGAGCGAGTCCACCGTTCCTGATTCGGTTGCACTAGCAATCGCGCTCGGGAGCACGGCGACGAGCGCCGCCTTGTCCGTTCCTGCCTCGCTGGCCAGGAGGAGCGCATATCGCCCCGTCACATGGTCAGGCGCAATCGCCTGGAGACCCACGACGGCATCGCGGAGCGCACCGCGGTTTCCCGCCCGCTCGGCTGCCCGAGCCACTACTTCGAGGCCCTCGGCAGCTTCCCCGGTGCGCTTGGGGTCGTTTCCGGCTAGACGAAGGTACGCCTCGGCGGCCCGGCGCAGATCGCCGGTATGCAGAGCCGCGGCGGCAAGCTTGGCCCAGACCCGTGCGTCCGCGTTGGCTCCTGCGACCGAACGGTACTCGGCCAACGCGTCGGCGAACCGGGCCTCTCCGTAGGCCAGGTCGCCGGTCTTCTCGTGATCGCCCGCTCCCCCACAGGCCGCCAACACCAGCGCGGCGGCGACCGCCACGAGCTTCACGCCCCGGTGCGCCCCAGCATAGAGAGGTAAGCCTCCACCCGCGCGTTTTCCGGCCGACGCGCGAGACACGCCTGCCAAACATCCCGCGCTCCCACCCCGTCGCCTGAGAGATAGTGGGCCAGCCCAAGCGCGGCCTGGGCATCCACGAAGTTGGGACGCGCCTGAACCACCTGTTCCAGTGCCTCACGCGCCTCCAGCGGGCGACCGGCCTCCAGGAGGAGCCGAGCCATGCGATAGCGGAGATCGAGGAACCCAGGACCGAGTTCGAGGGCTCGCTCGTACTGCTCGACGGCTCTGCCGAGCGACCCAGCCTCGGCGTAGGCCTCAGCCAAGTCCGCGTGCTGGTTCGCCAGCCGAGCCGCCACGGGCGCGGCCAGGCCCTCGGATGGAGGAGCGACGCTGGCCGCGGCCCGCTGAAAGGATTGGTGGGCCTCGTCGGTCCTGCCCAACTCGGTCAGCACCAGACCCTGATGGATCAGTGCCTCCAGGTAGCGCGGGTTCAGCTGGAGCGCACGCTCGAACTGGGAGAGGGCGCGCTCGGACTGTCCCAGGAGAGACAGCGACACGCCGAGCAGATGGTGTACGTCGGCGAAGGCGCGCCCCGATGAAACGATCTCCTCCAGCAGGTGCACCGCGCCGTAGTAGTCCTGCACCGCGAACCGCTCCTGCGCCCGGGTCAGCAGACGATCAGTCTGTACGGCCATATGCCTCCCGGAACCACGCAACGAAGCGCCGGATGCCTTCGGGGAAGGGCGTCTGTGGCGCGTAACCCAGCAGCGCGCCGGACTTGGATAGATCAGCAGCTGTCCGCTGCACGTCGCCCGGCTGCATGGGAGCCCATTCGATGCGGGGCTCGATGCCAAGCGCGTTGGCAATCTCCCTCACCATGCCCTCGGTCGGGATGGAGCGGTTCCCGCCCAGATTAAAGGTCTCCACCCCCACCGGCGCGGACTCGGTCCAAGTGATGGCGGAAAGCACGCCGGCCACGATGTCGTCACAATAGCTATAGTCGCGGGCCTGGGTGCCATCGCCGAACAAGGTAAGCGTGCGGCCCTCCACCATCTTTCGGGTAAAGGCATGGATGGCAAGGTCGGGCCGCTGCCGGGGGCCGTACACGGTGAAGAACCGGAGCGAGACAGCCCGGAATTGGTAGATCGGGGCGATCGAGTGCAGCAAGAGCTCGCCCGCGCGCTTGGTGGCCGCGTAGGGCGACACCGGCTCGACCGCCGCGGCGTCCTCTCGGAAGGGGATCGGCGTGCTATCGCCGTAGACCGAAGAAGACGAACCGAAGACAATGCGAGAAGCTCCCACCCGGCGGGCTGCCTCGAGCACCGCAGCGGTTCCGGTGACGTTGGCCCGTGCGTAGCCGATCGGGTCCGCAATGGAAGGCCGCACTCCCGCCTTGGCCGCCAGATGAACCAGCACGGTGTCCGGCGTGAGCAGTCTCGCCACCGCGTCGACATCCAGCATGTCCTGCTCACAAAAGGTGAAGCCCGGCAACTGGCCCATCTCGGCCAGGTTGGCCTCTTTCATGGAGCGAGGATAGAAGGGATCGAAATTATCGATCCCTATTGTCTCGTCACCCCGGCGGGCGAGCGCTTCGACCAGGTGGGAGCCGATGAATCCTGCCGCGCCGGTGACCAGCACTCGGGTCACTTACGGCTCCGGCCGATCCCGTGGTACTCAAACCCGAGGGCGGCCATCCGATCGGGCTCGTAGAGATTCCGGCCGTCAACCAGGAGTGGCCGGCGCAGCAGCCGCCGCACCCGCTCGAAGTCGGGGTTGCGATAGAGCAGCCATTCGGTCATGACCACCAACGCGTCCGCACCGTGGGCCGCACTGTAGGGATCGGCGGCGTACATGACCCGGTCGCCGAAGATGGTGCGGGCCGAATCGGTCGCCTTCGGGTCATGGGTCTGGACCCGGGCTCCGGCGGAGAGCAGTCCCTCAATGAGCGGGATGGTGGGACTTTCCCGCATATCGTCGGTCTCGGCCTTGAACGCGAGTCCCCACAGGCCCACGATCTTGCCGGAGAGGTCCTGACCCAGGTACCGAAGCACCTTCTGCAGCACCACCAGTTTCTGGCACTCGTTCACCGCCTCGACGGCCTTCAGCACGTCGAGTGAAAGTCCCAGTCCGTCGGCCGTATGGATCAACGCTTTCACGTCTTTGGGGAAGCAGGAGCCGCCGTAGCCCGGCCCAGGATAGAGAAATGCCCGGCCGATCCGCTGGTCGGAGCCGATACCGAGGCGGACGTTGTTCACGTCGGCGCCCACCAGCTCGCAGAACAGCGCCATCTGGTTCATGAAGGAGATCCGGGTAGCCAGCATCGAGTTGGCGGCATACTTGGTCACCTCCGCCGAGGCGATGTCCATGAAGAGGATTCGATTGCCGCCCTGGCGGGTAAAGGGCGCATAGAGCTCGCCCATGACGGCTTTGGCTTCCTCATCGTCTATTCCGATCACCACCCGATCGGGCTTCATGAAATCCTCGATGGCGGCCCCTTCCTTGAGGAACTCCGGATTGGAGCAAACGGCGAACGGAAGGGAGGTCTCCCCCCGAATGGCGGCGCGAACCTTCTCGGCAGTGCCAACGGGAACGGTTGATTTGGTGACCACGATCTTGGCGTCGTTCACGCTGCGGCCGATCTCGCGGGCCACGTCCAGAACGTGCTGGAGGTCGGCCGACCCGTCCTCGCCCGGGGGCGTACCGACCGCAATGAAGATGACCCGTGCGCTGCGAACCGCGGCGGGGAGATCGGTGGTGAAGGTGAGCCGCCCTTCCTCCTGGTTTCGCTTGACCATCGGCTCCAAGCCGGGCTCGTAGATCGGAATCTCATTGCGCTGGAGGCGCGCGATCTTCTCGCCGTCCTTGTCGACACAGACCACGTCATTCCCCGTCTCAGCGAGGCATGCGCCGGCAACCAAACCGACGTAGCCGCTTCCGATCACCGCCACATGCATGTCACGCCTCTTTCGGCATTGCGTTTCGGGTGTCGACCACGAGCTTCGCGTGGCGCTTGATCATCCGATAATCCACCGCGGAGTGATCGGTCACGATCATCACGCAATCAGCCTTGGACACGGTCTCCGGTGAGAGGCTCACGCTGCGGAACTCGTGGCCGTTCTCGGCGAAGCAGGGCACATGAGGATCGAAGTAGCTGACCGTGGCGCCCTGCCCCTCGAGCAGCCGGATGATATCGAGTGCGGGACTCTCCCGGAGATCGTCGATGTCTCGCTTGTACGCCACGCCCAGGACCAACACGTGGGCACCACGCACGGCCTTGCCTTCTGCGTTCAGGGCCTCAGACAGCTTGCGAACCCAGAAGAGGGGCATCTCGGTATTGAGCTCGCCGGCCAGATCGATGAACCGAGTCTTGTAATTGAGGCCCCGCATTTTCCAGGCGAGATAGTGCGGATCGATCGGGATGCAATGACCACCAAGCCCAGGGCCGGGGAGAAATTTCATGAAGCCGAAGGGCTTGGTCGAGGCGGCGTCGATCACCTCCCAGACGTCGACCCCGAGCTTGTCGCAGACGATGGCCATCTCGTTCACCAGCCCGATATTGACGCTGCGAAAGGTGTTCTCCAACAACTTCACCAGCTCGGCCGCTTCGGTGGTGGACACCGGCACCAGGGTATCGATCGCCGGCTGATACAGGGCAACGGCGACGCGGCGGCAATCCTCGGTAATCCCGCCAACCACCTTGGGTGTGTTGCGGGTGCCGTAGGTCGGGTTGCCCGGATCGACCCGCTCGGGGCTGAAGGCAAGGAAGAAGTCTTCCCCGACCGTGAGGCCGGTGCTTTCCAGCGCGGGCAGGAGAATCTCTCGGGTGGTGCCGGGATACGTGGTGCTCTCCAGAATGATGATCTGGCCCCGACGCAGGGTCCGCTTGACGGCCTCGGTGGCAGCCACGATGAAGCTCACATCGGGGTCCTTGAACTTCGAGAGCGGTGTGGGGACGCAGATGGAGACCGCGTCTGGCTCGCCCAGTCGGGCCATGTCCGTCGTAGCACTGAAGCGGCCGGCCTGAAGCGCTGCCTGGAGTTGGGCATCGCTCACGTCTTTCACGTGGGAGTGCCCCCCGTTGAGGCCGTCCACGACCTTTTCGTTCACATCGAAGCCCAGCACCCGGTACCCGGCGCTGGCCAGCTCGCAAGCCAGGGGAAGCCCTACATATCCCAGGCCGACGATGCCGAAGAGTGCCTGGCGGCCTTCGGCCTTTCTGATCAGATCCTGCGCAATGTCCATCAAGCCTTCTCCATCTTCTCCAGCGAGGTGCGGCGTTGGCTCAGGCATAAAACGAGAGAACGCCGTCAATCACCTCGTCCTGCTGCTGCCGGGTCAACTCGGGGTAGATTGGGAGCGAGATCACCGAGTCCGTGGCCGCCTCGGCGGCCGGAAAACTGCCGCGGACGTATCCCAGATGGTAGAAACAAGGCTGCAAATGGAGCGCCAGGGGGTAATAGATCGAGTTTCCAATGCCTCGCTCCCGGAGCCTTGCTTGTAGCTCGTCCCGTTGAGGCACCCGGATGGTGTACTGATGAAAGATGTGCTGGTTGGCCGGATCGATCCGAGGCGGGCACACGGCCGGGTGACCGGAAAACGCCTCGGTGTAGCGCTGGGCGTGGCAGGCTCGCGCCTGGCTCCACCTCTCCAGGTGGGGAAGCTTGGCCAGCAGCACCGCGGCCTGCAGGGTATCCAGCCGGCTGTTGAATCCGACCTCGTCATGATGGTACTGCCGGTCGCCGCCATGGAGCCGCAGCCGCCGAAGCCGGGTGGCAAGCTCGTCATCCTGGGTTACCATCATGCCGCCATCGCCCCACCCGCCGAGGTTCTTGCTGGGGAAGAATGAAAAAGTGCCGACGGTGCCGAGCTCTCCTGCCATCCGCCACTGCCCGTTGACCTGGCGTCGGGCGCCGATGGCCTGGGCAGCATCCTCGATCAGCGCGAGATCGTGGCGCTGAGCGATGGGGAACAGATCTTCCATTGGTGCCATCTGCCCGAACAGATGCACCACTACCATGGCCCGGGTCCGGGGGGTGATGGCCGACTCGACCGCGGCGGGAGAGATGTTGAAGGTACCCGGGTCGATATCCACGAACACGGGCGTGCCGCCGGCGTTGTGGATGGCCCCGGCGGTGGCGAAGAAGGTGAACGGGGTCGTGATCACCTCATCGCCGGGGCGAAGATCCAACGCCTTCAGCGGAAGGAGGAGGGCGTCGGTGCCGCTCGCGCAACCGATGCCATGCCGAGCATGGGAGAGCTGTGCGATCCGGGTCTCGAGCTGACCGACCTCCGGGCCCATGATGAAGCTCTGCCGCTCGATCACGGCCATCATGGCCGCAAGCACTTCATCTTTGATGTTCTGGTACTGCGCGACCAAGTCGAGAAGGGGTACACTCACCGGATCAGCCCATGTCTCCTCCTCCCGGCGCCCCTCCCAGGAGGATCATGTGAAAGCGCCCGCGCATCGGCCACGAACAGCCGAGCGACGGGCGCGCCTAAACGCGGAACCGTCGGCAGCCGTGGAAGTTAGCCGTGGGCACCAGGCGGGTCAATCTGGCGAAGCGCGCCCCCCTCCTCGCGATACGAAGCGCCGCATGCAGTACAGCGACCCGCGCCGTCCAGTAGCCGGAGCCGCACGCCGCACTGGCAGATCCATCCCACCCGCCGGGCCGGTACCCCGACCATCAGGGCATAGGCCGGCACCTCACCTCGGACCACAGCGCCGGCGCCGATGAAGCTGTATTCGCCCAGGGTCGCCCCGCAAACGATCGTGGCATTGGCTCCGATCGAAGCCCCCCGCCGGACCAGCGTCTGCTGGAATTCGGACTTTCGGGAGATATGGCTCCGCGGGTTGGTCACATTGGTGAAGACGCAGCTCGGGCCGCAGAACACGTCGTCTTCCAGGATGACCCCCTGGTAAATGGAGACGTTGTTCTGGACCTTGACGTTGTTGCCCAGTCGAGTGCCGGGCATCACCACGACATTCTGCCCCAGGTTGCACCGCTCCCCGATGACGGCACCGCCCATGATGTGGCAGAAATGCCAGATCTTGGTGCCGCGGCCGATCACAGCGCCGTCGTCGATGAAGCTGGATGGGTGAACGAAGTAGTCGGACATGCGGTGAACGGTGAAAGGTGAACGGTGAAAGGGGTGCGGGACGGTATCGTAAGGGACGGGCGGCGGCCCTTTCACCCTTCACCGTTCACCTTTCACCGCTGTTCAAGTACTCCCCCCATCTTCCGATCAGCTTCACCTCTAGCTCCAGTCGAACGCCGAACCGGTCGGCCACGGCACCCTGCACTCGCTCGATCAGACCACGGACATCGGCCGCCGTTGCGCCCTGGGCGTTCACGAAATAGTTCGCGTGCATCGGCGATACCTCCGCGCCACCGACCCGAAAGCCCTTGAGCCCGGCAGCCTCGATCAGCTGCCCCGCGGTTCGCGGTCCGCTCTCGCGCTTCCAGCTTGGCCCCGCCGGGTTCTTGAAGACGCTGCCGCAGCACGGCTGATTGAACGGCGTCCCGTTCTGCCGCCACTCGAACATCTCGGCGATCTGTTCCTCGAGCCGGACTTGCTCTTCCTGGCGGAGGCGCACAACTGCCTCCAGTACCACCCTGGCATCCAGCCCGCTCCACCGGTAGGTAAACGGTACTTCCGCCCTGGGAAGCGTGGTCACACAGCCGGTCTGGTCCACGACCGTGAGGCTCTCCACGACCTCCGACCAATCGCCGCCATGGCAGCCGGCGTTCATGTATACCCCACCCCCCACCGTTCCCGGAACGCCCACGAAGATGTGCAGGCCGGCGAATCCAGCAGCGGCGGTTCGCCTGGCGGCCAGTGGCGCCGGCAGTCCCGCGCCCACGGTCCAGCGGTTCTCTTCCCCGTTCCCCTGTTGCCCTAGGTAATCGAGTCCCTTGCCGATCCGGATCACCAGGGCATCCAATCCGTCATCCGGCAGGAGAATGTTGGAGCCGAGTCCGAGCGCGAACCAGGGAATCCCCGATTCGTGCGCAGTGCGCAGAGCGGTCCCGACATCCTCCGGCCCTGCCGGAAGCACCACTGTGGCGGGGCCGCCGATGCGGTAGGTCGAGTAGCGCGCCAGCGGTTCGGCTTCCCGTACCTCTCCCCTGAGCCGCTCCCGCAACATCTTCGCGAACGCCGGTATCCGTGCGCTCAGCCGGTCCATTCGGGGGAGATCTCGCGAGCCAGCGTATGCCACTCCTGCAACGAGCGCACCTGGCCGGCGCGGCTCCGGAGGGCGATGATTGCTTCGCAGGCAGCCGAGGCGGCTGAGAGGGTTGTGGTGTAGGGAACCCGGTGCTGCAGTGCCGCCTGTCGGATCGCGTAGTCGTCCTGCTGGGTGAGCTTGCCCAGCGGCGTGTTGATCAGCAGCTGGATACGGCCGGAGAGCAGCAGATCGATGGCGTTGGGTCGGCCCTCGTGCACCTTGAGCACGCGCTCAGTGGGGATCCCGCGCGCGCGAAGATAGCGCGCTGTGCCATCGGTGCCGAACACCTTAAAACCGAGTGCGTGAAACCGCCGGGCGATCGGGACCAAGTTGGACTTATCGTGATCGTTGACGGTGACGAACACCCCTCCCGCAAGCGGCAGGGCGCCGTCGGCGGCGATCTGAGCTTTGGCAAAGGCTATCCCGAACGAATCGGCGATGCCCATGACCTCTCCGGTGGAGCGCATCTCCGGCCCCAAAACGAGGTCCACCC
Source organism: Gemmatimonadales bacterium (assembly GCA_044867445.1). Classification (GTDB taxonomy): domain Bacteria; phylum Gemmatimonadota; class Gemmatimonadetes; order Gemmatimonadales; family GWC2-71-9; genus CAVVWJ01. The sequence continues at coordinate 11,034 of JBIOUY010000263.1, read as the reverse complement.
CGTGCAGCTTGCTGAAGGGGAAAACGGCTTCCTTCACCGCGACGTACGGCTGCAGGACATCATCGTGTAACCCAAGATCATCCAGGGTGCGGCCGACCATGATCGCAGCTGCCAGGCTCGCCAGCGGTACGCCGGTCGTCTTAGACACAAACGGCACCGTCCGTGACCCGCGGGGGTTCACCTCCAGCACGTAGACCACACCGTTCTTGATCGCGTACTGCACGTTCAGCAGCCCAACGACGCCCAATCGTTCGGCGAAGGCACGCGTGTGCCGTCGCATCTCGTCGACCTGTGCCTCGGTAATGAGATAGGGCGGCAGCACGCAAGCCGAGTCGCCAGAGTGAATGCCGGCATCTTCGATGTGCTGCATTACGCCACCGATCACGCAGCGGGTGCCGTCCGCGATCGCGTCCACGTCAGCCTCGAAGGCATCCTCCAGGAAACTGTCAATCAGCACCGGGTGTTCGGGCGCCACCCGTACGGCCCTACCAAAGTAGGCCCGCAAGGACGCGTCGTCGTACACGATCTCCATGGCTCGACCACCGAGCACGTAGGATGGCCGGACCAGAACGGGATACCCGACCCGGGCCGCCACTCCCAGAGCCTCGTCCACCGAATAGGCCACGCCGCTCGCCGGCTGTGCCACGCCGAGCTCGCGGGCCAGGCGCTCGAATCGGCCGCGGTCCTCCGCCGTGTCGATGGCCTCAGGAGAGGTGCCGAGAATCGGCACTCCTTCCCGCTCCAGCGCGCGAGCCAGCCGGAGCGGCGTCTGCCCGCCGAGTTGCACCACGACGCCGATGGGACACTCGACGGCGACGATCTCGAGCACATCCTCCAGCGTGAGCGGCTCAAAGTAGAGCACGTCGGAGATGTCGAAATCAGTGGATACCGTCTCCGGATTGGAATTGACCATGATGGTCCGATAGCCCATCTCGCGGAAGGCCAGCGCGGCACGGACGCAGCAATAGTCGAACTCCACTCCCTGCCCGATGCGATTGGGCCCACTCCCCAAGATCAGCACGGTCCGTTCGCCGGACCGCTGGGCCTCACTCTCCTCGTCGTACGAGGAGTAGAGATAGGGGGTCGCGGAGGGGAATTCGCCGGCGCAGGTGTCCACCATTTTATAGGCCGGACGGATGCCGAGGCGGTGCCGTTCCTGCCGAATCGCCTCCTCGGGGGTAGCGCGCAGATCGGCAAGCTGCCGGTCGGAAAACCCCATGCGCTTCATGCGCCGGAGCAGCGCGCGGCCCTCGTCGCCACCCGTGCCACATGGCTCGGCGGTCCACTGTCGCTCGGCGTCGACCAGCTCCGACAACTGATGCAGGAACCACGGATCGATTCCCGAACGTTCGGCGATGCTGGCAACTGAGGCGCCCAGGAGGAGGGCCCGCTTGATCTGAAACACTCGTTCCGGCGTGGGTGTGCGAAGAGCGGTGAGCACGGTTTCCAGAGTTTCGTTCGCCAGCCGATCTTCGGTTGGAGTCGAGCCGACGACCCACCCACTGCGATCAGCCTCGAGGCTGCGCAGTCCCTTCTGAAAGGCTTCCTTAAAGGTGCGGCCAATGGCCATCACTTCGCCGACCGACTTCATCTGGGTCGTGAGCGTTGGATCCGCTGTGGGGAACTTCTCGAAGGCGAACCGGGGAATCTTAACGACCACGTAGTCCAGCACCGGCTCGAAAGAGGCCGGCGTGGTCTTGGTAATATCGTTGGGCAGCTCGTCGAGCCGATACCCTACTGCCACCTTGGTCCCGATACGAGCGATGGGAAACCCGGTGGCCTTGGATGCCAGCGCCGAGGATCGGGACACCCGCGGGTTCATCTCGATGACCAGCTGTTCGCCCGTGGCGGGATTCACCGCGAACTGAATGTTGCACCCGCCGGCGGCCACCCCGATCTCGCGGATGACCCGGATCGCAGCATCGCGCATGACCTGGTATTCACGATCGGTGAGCGTCATGGCAGGCGCTACTGTGATGGAGTCCCCGGTATGCACTCCCATTGGATCGAGGTTCTCGATCGAGCAGACGATGACGACGTTGTCCGCACCATCCCGCATCACCTCGAGCTCGAATTCCTTCCACCCGATGATGCTCCGCTCGACCAGCACCGACCTGACGGGGGAGAGCTCGAGACCGCGGCGGATCAGGATCTCGAACTCGTCGGGGTTATAGGCAATCCCGCCCCCGGTGCCGCCAAGGGTAAATGAGGGCCGCAGAATCGCGGGATACCCGATCTCCTCTACCGCAGCGTTCGCTTCATCGAGAGTCCTCACGGTGCGGCCCTGGGGCGTGGCCAGCCCGATCCGCTTCATAGCCTGGGAAAACTCCTGCCGATCTTCGGCCAGGCGGATGGCTCGCTCGTTGGCGCCGATGAGCTCGACTCCGAATCGATCGAGCACGCCCTCACGCTGCAGTGCCATGGCCACATTGAGCGCGGTCTGGCCGCCCATCGTCGGCAGCAGCGCCTCAGGGCGCTCCCGCTCGATCACTCTCGCCACCCACTCCGGGGTCACCGGCTCGATGTAGGTCCGGTCGGCCAACTCAGGGTCGGTCATGATGGTGGCCGGATTCGAGTTGACCAGGACCACCCGGTACTGCTCCTCCTTCAGGGCGCGAACCGCCTGAGTGCCTGAGTAGTCGAACTCGGCGCCCTGACCGATCACGATCGGACCCGAGCCGATAAGCAGGATGGTCTTGAGGTCAGTGCGTTTGGGCATCCACCAATCCCCGCAGGGTCTGTTCCAACGAGATGTTCGGCGCCCATCCGGTGGCGCGCCGGAGTTTAGTCGAATCGCCCACCAAGTGGGGAATGTCCGCCGCACGATGAAGCGCAGGGTCAGGCTTCGGTTCGGCCTGCACCCCTAGCAGCGCCGCCAGCCGGTGAAAGACTTCGGACAGTGCCACACCCTCGCCTCGAGCGACGTTGTACGCCTGCCCCGCTGCTCCCTGGGCCAGCAGCATCCGATACGCCGCGACCACGTCCCGCACGTCGAGCAGATCGCGTATCGGCGTGAGATTCCCGGTGGGCACCGTCCGGTCTCCCGAAGCCTTGGCAGCACGGAGCCGCTCGACGAAGGCCGGAACCACGTAGCGGGTGCTCTGCCCCGGCCCGGTATGAGGAAAGGCGCGGGCAATCACAGACCGAACACCCGCGCGGCGCCAGGCCTCGAGCACGGCCACCTCGGCACCGACCTTACTGGCAGCGTAGGGTGACTGGGGGAGCAACGCATCGGTCTCCAATCTGGCCACGCCGCCGCCGGCGCCGTATACCTCGGCGGTGGAGGCCAAGAGCAACACGGGATCGGCCCGACCGCTCTCTCGAAGCGCCGCCACTCCGGCCGCGAGCCGCGCCGTTCCCGTGGCGTTCACGTTCCATGCGGTGCCGGGATCGTGTTGCGCTTCCCGTACCGAGGCCACCGCCGCCAGATGCACCACGCCATCGGGGACGTGCTCCAGCGCGGACTTGATCGAGTCGTCGTCGGTGATTTCCAGGTGAATCGGGTGCAGCCGCGAACCGGACCCGCCCCCGTGCCATCGGCTGCGATCCGGCGACTGACACCCGGCCAGTACTTCGTGTCCTTCCTTCAACAACTCACTCACCAGATGCCGCCCAACGAAGCCATCGGCTCCGGTGACCAGCACCATCATCGCCGGGTGCTCAGCCGCTCGAGGTCAGCATCCACCATCATGGCGATCAGCTCCTGGAAACCGACCAGCGGGGTCCAGCCCAGCTCGCGCCGCGCCTTGGCAGGGTCGGCGAGGAGGAGATCGACCTCGGCGGGCCGGTGGAACCTCGCATCATTGACCACGTGGCTGTGCCAATCGAGCCCGACATGGTCAAAGGCGAGTTCCACCAGCTCCCGGACGCTGTGGGTCTCTCCGCTGCCGACGACATAGTCCCGCGGGTTGGGCTGCTGCAGCATGCGCCACATCGCCTCGACATAGTCCCCGGCAAACCCCCAGTCCCGCCGGGCGTCGAGGTTACCGAGCCGAAGCTCCTTGGCCAGTCCCAGTTTGATGCGGGCGACGCCGTCGGTCACCTTACGGGTGACGAACTCGATCCCGCGTCGAGGCGATTCGTGATTGAACAGGATGCCACTTACCGCGTAAATCCCGTACGACTCGCGGTAGTTGACCGTGATCCAGTGGCCGTAGACCTTGGCCACTCCGTAAGGCGACCGGGGATAGAACGAGGTCGTCTCCCGTTGGGGAGTCTCGGTGGCCTTGCCGAACATCTCCGAGGAGCTGGCCTGGTAGAACTTGGCCGAGGGATGAACCAGCCGGATCGCTTCGAGGATCCGGGTCACCCCGAGTGCGGTGAACTCGCCGGTGAGTACCGGCTGGCTCCAGGAGGTGGGAACGTAGGATTGGGCCGCCAGATTGTAGACCTCGTCAGGCCTGGTTTCCTGGAGCACCACAGTCAGCGAGTGCTGGTCGAGAAGATCGGCCGCGACGATCTCGATGCGATCGAGCAGATGTTCGATACGCTCGTAGCTATGGTGACTGGTCCGGCGCACGACCCCCACGACCTCGTACCCCTTGGAGAGCAGCAGCTCGGCCAGATAGGAGCCGTCCTGGCCGGTGACGCCGGTGATGAGGGCCTTAGGCATGTGCGTGCATCGCAGAAGGTTGTGTCATCCGGTCTGGCTCATTAGCTTTGTGAGCTTGCGGCGTCCAGCGACGACTTCACAGGGGTAGAGCTTATGGCACGGGTATGTTCCGTGTGCGCCAAGGGGCCGGTCACCGGCAATAATGTGAGTCATGCCAACAACCGGACCAAGCGCCGGTGGTATCCCAACCTGCAGACGGTCCGGGTCCTCGTCGATGGATCTCCGAGGCGAGTGCGAGTATGCACTCAGTGCCTGAAGAGTAACAGGATCAAGAAGGCCAGTTGACACGCCGATTGACAGCCTTAAAAAAGGGGACCCGAGGGTCCCCTTTTTCGTGTCGGCGAGTTGTTCGGGGCCTCATTCGGCCAGCAACTCGATTCGCGCGATGTCCGCGCCGTCTCCCTCGCGGTGCCCCAATTTGAGAATCCGGGTGTAGCCACCGGGCCGCGCCGCGAAGCGTGGTCCGATCTCGGCGAACAGCCGGGAGAGGGTTTCCCGGTTCTTGATCCGGCGTTCGACAAGCCGCCGCGCGTGCAGGTCTCCCCGCCGAGCCAGCGTAATGAGCTTCTCGGCGAACGGCCGGAGCTCCTTGGCCTTGGCCTCGGTGGTGATGACCCTGCCATGGTCGAACAGACTGGTCGCCATGTTGTTGAGCAAGGCACGGCGGTGGCTCGAGGTGCGGGAGAGCTGGCGTCCCTTGGCACGGTGGCGCATCAGGCCGCATCTCCGCCGGTCGAGGGCTGCGCGATGGGCGGCACGCCAGGCCGAATGACCCGGAGCTCGCCGTCGGTTTCCTCGAACGCCATCCCGAAATTGAGTCCCTCGCGCTGCAACAGCTCCGCGATCTCGCTCAGGGCCTTTTCGCCGACGTTCTTGACTTTGAGGAGATCGTCCTCGGAGAACTCCACCAGATCCTTGAGGGTCCGGATATTGGAGTTCTTCAGAGAGTTGAGCGACCGCACCGAGAGACCGAAGTCGTCGATGGGGCGGCTGAGCCGCTGCCGCAGGTTGACCCCGCTGCCCGCGCCGGTGGCCAGCCCGGCATCGCGCATGGTTGGGACCTTGCCGAAATCCACGAAGTACTGGAAGTGGACCTGCGCCAGCGCGGCGGCATAGGCGATGGCGTCTTCCGGCGTGATGGTCCCGTTGGTCTCGACCGAGACGGTGAGCCGGTCGTAGTCAGTCCGTTGACCCACGCGGGTTTCGGCCACCGTGAAGTTGGCCCGGCGGACCGGATTGTAGATCGCGTCGACGCGAACCAGATCGACCGGCAGCGACCGATCGGCCGGATGCATCTCGGCCTCGACGTAGCCCCGCCCCTTATTGGCGTAGAGCTCCATGCTGACGTCGCGATCGTCCTGGAGCGTAAAGAGGAGGTGATCGGGATTCTTGATGGTCACCGATCCATGTTCCTGGATGTCGCGCGCGTAGACGGGACCCGCGCCCTCGCGACGGATGTGCAGGACGGCGTCGTCCACGTCGTCGGCCAGAACCAGCGTGAGGGCCTTGAGCCGCTGCACGATCTGGTGGACATCTTCCAACACACCCTGCACCGTCTGATGTTCGTGGACTACGCCGTCGAGCCGGAAGCCCCACACCGCGCTGCCGCGCAGCGAAGAGAGGAGCAGCCGGCGAAGCGAGTTGCCCAGGGTATAACCGAAGCCCCGCTCCAGAGGCTGGAGCCGGAACTCTGCCGCATTAGGGTTGTCGTCCCGCTTGGTCATCTCGACGAGATGGGGACGCACCAACCCGGTCAGATCAATGGTCATGGTCACTTCGAGTAGAGCTCGACGATGAGCTGTTCTTGGGCGTTGATCGGGATGGCCTCGCGTGTGGGCCGCTCGGTTACCCGACCGGCGGCCTTTTCGTTGTCTACCGAGATCCAGGAAACCGGCTGGCCTCGTGCGGCGCTCTCCTGGGCCATCTTGACGGGCACGATCTCCCGGCTCGACGGCGCAACCCGGACTTCCTCACCTGGCACGACCCGGTAAGCGGGAACGTCCACCCGGTGGCCATTGACTTCGATGTGGCCGTGCGAGATGAGCTGGCGGGCCGCCTTGCGGCTGGAGGCGAATCCCATCCGGTAGACGATGTTGTCCAGCCGGCTCTCGAGCGCGACCAGGAGGTTGGTGCCCTTGACGCCGGGCTCGCGGGTCACGTCCTCGAAGGTGTTGCGGAACTGCCGCTCGGAGAGGCCGTACATCCGCTTGACCTTCTGCTTTTCGCGCAACTGCTTGGCGTACTCCGACGCCTTGCGCTGCCGACCGCCGCTCTGCCCGTGTTGGCCGGCCGGATAGGCGCGACGCTCGACCGGGCACTTCTCGGTCAGGCACTTGGTGCCCTTGAGGAACAGCTTGGTGGTTTCCCGGCGGCAGAGGCGGCAGCTCGGTCCGACGTATCTCGACATGGCTCAGACCCGCCGCTTCTTCGGGGGACGGCACCCGTTGTGAGGAATGGGGGTGACATCGCGGATCGAGACCACTCGTAGACCGACCGAGGCCAACGCCTGGATGGCCGACTCACGTCCGCTGCCGGGGCCCTGAACCCGCACGTGCACCCGGCGGAGCCCCAGGTTCATGGCTTCCCGACCGCAGTTTTCGGCAGCGACAGTGGCCGCGAACGGGGTGGATTTCTTGGACCCCTTGAAGCCCGCCTTACCGGCGGAGCCCCAGGCGAGGGTGTTGCCGCGCAGATCGGTGATGGTGATCAGCAGGTTATTGAAGGTCGCCGAGATGTGGGCGATGCCCTCGGACTCGACCACCTTCTTGGCGCGCTTGGCGCCGGGCGCTTTGGCTGGAGCGGGAGCTGTCATCTTACTTCTTAGTCACTTTCTTCTTGCCCGCGATGGCGCGCCGCGGTCCCTTCTTGGTTCGGGCGTTGGTGTGGGTACGCTGACCCCGGACCGGCAGTCCGCGCCGATGGCGGATCCCGCGATAGCTGCCGATATCCATCAGCCGCTTGATATTCATGGCGACTTCGGTACGGAGCGCGCCTTCGACCTTGACCGAGCGCTCGATCATCTGCCGGAGCCGGGCGACTTCGGCGTCCGACAGGTCGCGCACTCGAGTGTCCGGATTGACGCCGGTTTCACCCAGAATGCGGCTGCTGGTTGGGCGCCCGATGCCGAAGATGTAGGTCAGCGCCACCTCGACGCGCTTTTCGCGCGGCAGGTCGACGCCCGCGATACGGGCCATGATCAGCCTTGCCGTTGCTTGTGTTTTGGATTGCGCTTGCAGATGATGCGGGTCACGCCCTGTCGCTTGACGACCTTGCAGTGCTCGCAAATCGGCTTGACGCTCGAACGAACCTTCACACGATTCTCCAGGCCTGATTAAGGGCTAGCTGTCCAATATACTGACGGCTGCGAAGTCATGCAAGGAGGGCAAGTTGGAGGTCTATGGAATCTTGGGGGGCGGAGTCTCTTCTTCGGTAGGAGCGGTCCAGTCAGCATGTCGGTCGGGGGGCTCTTGCGGGGGTTCCTTTGTCGACTCCCGCACGACTCGGAAGGCCGCCTTGTTGAGATCCTCGCGCTTGGGCTTGCGGGGGTGTTTGGGCATGAGGGAACCTAGTCATCGGATCATGTTGACGGTACCACCCGCCAAATGAAGGTGGACTAGCCCACCACCCGGAGCTCTACCAGCATCCAACCGGTACGCGCCTGCCGATAGCCGAGCAGCAGGCTCTGGACTCGCACCTGCTGGGTTCCCGCCACTCGATAACGGCGCTGGAGCTCCACGTACCCCCGGCCAGGCTCGACCTCGCGGGCAGCGCGGACGACGGTCTCTACCTCCTGAGCCGAGGACAGGAAGTCCCTGAGCAGAGCGGCGGCTTGCTCCCGGCCCAACGCCGCGGAAGGATCAGCACCGGGTAATTGAACCAGCAAGCGCGGGCTGTTTGCTACCAGGCCCGCAACATCATGAGCAGACCAGGCGCGGCGGGCCTGTTCCGCAGCTTCGGGCAGTCCCTGGCTCTGCGCCAGAACCGGGAGGCCTGCTAAGGCGAGCAGCATGGCCATCAGGAATGAACGCACCGGGCCTCCTCGACCAACTCTTGAAACGCCGCCGCGGGATCGGGGGCCTGCAGGATCGGACGACCAACCACCAGGTGGGTCGCTCCCGAAGCTGCGGCGTCCTTTGCAGTGGCCACCCGGACCTGATCCGCCAAGGCATCGGAGAGCCGTCGAATGCCCGGGACGACAATGAGGGGATCACTGCCCACCTGGCGGCGGATGGAAGAGACCTCATGCGCCGAGCATACCACGCCGCGCAGTCCGGCCTGGACCGCTGTCTCCGCCAATCGGGTCGCTTCCAGGGACAGGTCGACCTGGGTGCGCCCCAGCAACCGGGCATAGGAGCCGGCATCGTGGGACGTGAGCACGGTGACCCCCACGAGGTCCAGATCACGGCCCGCGGCAGCGGCAGCAGCCTCCATCATCGTCGATCCGCCGAGAGTGTGAACTGTGGCCATGCTCACTCCCAACTCCTGAGCAGCGGTGACGGCTTCGGCCACGGTGTTGGGAATGTCGTGCCACTTGAGATCCAGGAACACTCGCAACCCACGACCAATCAGGGTTCCCACGAATCGGGCGCCTTCCCGCGTCATCATGACCGGCCCGATCTTGACCCAGCGCGCCTGAGGCAGCCGATCGAGCAGCCGGAGTGCATCCGACCCCTGGGGTAGATCCAGCGCGACGATCACCTCAGCCATCACCACGCTCCAGGTCTCGGACGATTCGCTCGGGAAGCCGCGGGTCCGCCAGAGCGGCGGTCCCGATCCCAACCAGCGACGCACCGACCCGCAGGTACTGCTTCACATCAGCAGCCGAGCGGACGCCACCGACGCCAATCACCACCATTGCACCGGTGCGCTCGAGCACTCGGGCCACCGCCAGAACCCCGATGGGGAGAAGCACTGGCCCGCTGACCCCACCATTGCCGGCGCCGAGCCGGGTCCGCCCCTCCGACGCAAAGAGGAGGCCAGGCAAGGTGTTCACCACGGTGATCCCATCCGCTCCGGCATCGCGCGCGGTCAGCGCCATGCGGCCGATATCGGGCAGCACCGGCGAGAGCTTGGCCACGAGTGGGCGCTTGGTGCGGCTCCGGCAGAGTGATACGATGCGCTCGACGCAAGTCGGATCGGCGCCAAATTCGATTCCGCCGGCGCTGGTGTTGGGACAGGAAAGGTTGAGCTCGAATCCCCCGAGGCCGGGGACGCCGTCCAGCCCGCTCACCACATCGGCGTACTCCTCCACGGTCGAGCCGACCACATTAACCAGGACCTGCGCGCGGGAGAGGTGCGTCGTCAGCCAGGGGAGGTACTCGCCGCGTACCCGTTCGAGGCCGGGGTTGGCGAGCCCCACCGAGTTGAGCATACCACCGCGGAACTCGGCAACTCGGGGTGGCGGATTTCCCGCGCGAGGCTCGCGGGAGACGGCCTTGGTGACCAGTCCGCCCAAACGATCCAGGTCTACAATGCCCTGGAGCTCGCGCCCGAAACCGGCGGTGCCGGCGGCAAGAAGAATGGGATTCTGAAAGTGGAGGCCGAAGACCATCCGCGAGAGATCGGATCGGGCTCCGCTCACGGCTCGACCCGGCGGCGAGCACCGGGGGTGTCGTTCGGCTCCTGCGGTCTGCGGCGACCGCCAGGACGGATGGGATTCTCACCGGGGACCGGCGCGGCACCCGGCTGGGCCCGTGCCGGCTCGGCGGCGGCGAAGGCGCGCAGCGAATCCTCCAATTGCCGGAAGGCCGGTGCGTCTTCACCTCTCACGAAGGCCAGATAGGGACTATCGGAGTAGTGCTCGGAGAGGAGCACTCGGGCGGTATCGGCCCAGGCAGAATCCAGTTGCTGCGCTGCCAAGAGTGCCTTGGGCGCGTAGGGCGACTCCGGCCACCCCTCGGCGATCCGGCGGAAGAGTCCCACGGCGAGCAGCGGCGCCCCCAAGGAGTCACGGGCAGTCTCCGCGGTCAGGAACAGGCGCAGATCGCCTTCGGGGGAGCCCGGCTGAACGCTGGCGGACTGGGATCGGACCCGTCCCACCAGGAACTGCAGTTGTCTCGCCTCGGACGCAACCCCAGTGCCGGCGCGGGCCAGGCGCCGTAGGCCGCTATCCACCGGCGACAACTCAGCCGGCTGCCGAACCCGAGCGAGGTCGAGCCGAATGACGTGAAGCTGAGCGCGCTCGCCGCTCTCGGTTCCTGCACCCACCCGGCTTGCCTCGAGTAATCGTTGGGTCGCGCGGGCGGAATCGACCGACGCCAGCCGAATGCCGTCTTCCAAGAGTCGCCGGGCGAGCGTAGCGGGAGAGCTCTTCGGTTGACCTCGAAGACCATCCACCAGCTTGGAAGCGGCCAGCGGATCGGTGCGGGCCAACGCGACCAGGACTGAATCCCATACGATCGTGCTGTCGTTCCTGGCCAACA
>JBIOUY010000262.1:0-2743 GCA_044867445.1 Gemmatimonadales bacterium | reverse complement strand
GCCTCCGCCTGGGCCTCAGCCGAGAGCGGCACGTGGACCGCCATCTGGTCACCGTCGAAGTCGGCGTTGAAGGCGTGGCAGACCAGTGGGTGAATCTGCACTGCCTTGCCCTCGACCAGCACCGGCTCGAAGGCCTGGATGCCGAGGCGGTGCAGAGTCGGGGCGCGGTTGAGCAGCACCGGGTGCTCGTGGATGACCTCCTCGAGCACGTCCCAGACCTCGGGGATCATCGAGTCCACCATCTTCTTCGCCGCCTTGATGTTCTGGACGGCCTTGCGCTCGACGAGGCGAGCCATGATGAACGGCTTGAAGAGCTCGAGCGCCATCAGCTTCGGCAGGCCGCACTGGTGCAGCTTCAGACTCGGCCCGGAGACGATCACCGACCGCCCCGAGTAGTCGACCCGCTTGCCCAGCAGGTTCTGGCGGAACCGGCCCTGCTTGCCCTTGAGCATGTCGGAGAGCGACTTCAACGCCCGGTTGCCGGGGCCGGTCACGGGGCGGCCGCGGCGCCCGTTGTCGAACAGGGCGTCGACCGCCTCCTGAAGCATCCGCTTCTCGTTGTTGACGATGATCTCGGGCGCGCCCAGGTCGAGCAGCCGCTTGAGGCGGTTGTTGCGGTTGATCACCCGGCGGTAGAGGTCATTGAGATCGGAGGTTGCGAATCGCCCCCCGTCGAGCTGGACCATCGGGCGCAGCTCCGGAGGGATGACAGGGACGCAGTCGAGGATCATCCACTCCGGCCGGTTGCTCGAGTTCAGGAAGGCCGAGGCCACCTTGAGACGCTTCACGGCTCGGGCCTGTTTCTGGCCCTTGGAGGTGTTGATCGTCTGCTCGAGCTCCTCGCACTCGGCCTCGAGGTCGACTTGCTCGAGCAGGTCGCGGACCGACTCGGCGCCCATCCCGCCGCGGAAGTAATCGCCCCACCCGAACGGGGAGCCGAAGCGATCCTTGAGCTCGCGGAAAACGCCCTCGTCATTGACCACCTGCTTGACACTCATGGCCTGGAACGTTTCCCAGACCTCCTCCAACCGCGTGATCGCATCGTTGAAGTAGGCCTCGGTGTCTTCGATCTCCGTCTCCAAAGACTTCCTTGTCTCCTTCAGAAGCTTCTTGAACTCTTGATCGTCGATGCCAGACGGATCCGAACCGAGTGCCTCGAACCAGAGCTCATCCTCTTCGTCGAATGCCGCGCGTCCTGCCTCTCCTAGGATCCATGCGAGACGTCGATCGCCTCGGGACCGAAGCTCAGCAATGCTCTTTTCCAGCTTCTTGACCTCTGCCTGGGGGCTCTTGTCCTTCTCATCCTTGCGGCCCTTCTGCAGCGTCTCGATTTCTTTCTCAACGCCCGCAATCTCGGATTCGATGCTCTCTTGAGTAGAGCCGGTCAGTTTCTTTGCGGCTGCCTGGCTGAGCACTGCTGGCGGCTCCTCGAGCCCGCGCGCCCACTGACGATCCTGATTGTCGAAAGCTGCGTTTGCCTGGACACCCTCGAGCCAAGCGACCCGGCGCTCTAGCGCAGCCTCAAGCTCCTGGATCCGTTCATCACGCTGGCCTACCAGCGTTTCGATCTCCTTATCGACCTTCTTCTTGAGTGCTGGGAGGTCCTTCTCGCGCGCCTCGACATCGATCCACGTGACCAGCGAAGCGGCGAAGTAGAGAACCTTCTCGAGCTCCTTCGGTGCCATGTCGATCAGGTAGCCGATCCGGCTCGGCACGCCCTTGAAGAACCAGATATGGGAGACAGGAGCGGCGAGGTCGACGTGGCCCATGCGCTCGCGGCGGACCTTGGAGCGGGTCACCTCGACGCCGCAGCGCTCGCAGACGATCCCCTTGTAGCGGACCCGCTTGTACTTGCCGCAGTAGCACTCCCAGTCCTTGGTCGGACCGAAGATGCGCTCGCAGAACAGCCCATCCTTTTCGGGCTTCAGCGTCCGGTAGTTGATCGTCTCCGGCTTCGTGACCTCGCCATGGCTCCAGCTGCGGATCTTCTTTGAGGAAGCGAGGCCGATCTCTATGGCATCGAAGTTATTGATGTCCATCTGCCTTTCTGGTCCCTATTCCTCTACCTTCGTCTCCTCTTCGGCCCCGGCGCCATTCGTGCTCCCGCCCTCCCCCTCGGCGACCACCTGCTCCTCGCGCTCGTCGGCCGCCCCGACGCCGTCGCCCCCCTCGGCGCGCACGCCGGAGAGATCGATGCCGAGCTCCTCGGCCGCGCGCAGAAGCTCGTCGTCCTCCTCGCCCAGGTCCACCGCGCCCTCCTCGGCGACCAGGTTGACATCCAGGCCGAGGCTCTGAATCTCCTTCAGCAGGACCTTGAATGACTCGGGGACCGAGGGCTCGGGGATGTTCTCCGACTTGACGATCGCCTCGTAGGCCTTCACCCGGCCGACCGTGTCGTCGGACTTCACGGTCAGCATCTCCTGGAGTGTGTAGGCCGCCCCGTAGGCCTCCAGAGCCCATACCTCCATCTCGCCGAAGCGCTGGCCGCCGAACTGCGCCTTGCCGCCCAGCGGCTGCTGGGTGACCAGCGAGTAGGGCCCGGTCGAGCGCGCGTGGATCTTGTCGTCGACCAGGTGGAGCAGCTTCAGGATGTACATGTTGCCGACCGTCACCCGACCCTCGTAGGGCTCGCCGGTGCGGCCGTTCAACAGCCTGGCCGTCCCGAACGCCCGGGTTCCCTCGCGGCCCCTCGCGTCGATCGACAGGTCGATGCCCCGGTCCGCGTTCTCCTCCTGCCAGCGGA
>JBIOUY010000261.1:0-11718 GCA_044867445.1 Gemmatimonadales bacterium | reverse complement strand
GCCACTTGCTGGGTCTTGCGGTACTTGGCGGCGAACGCCATGCCGGTGGCGAGGGGGATGTGGGCGCCGACGATCGCATGGCCGCCGAGGAAGCCAAGCGAGGCATCGAACAGGTGCATCGAGCCTCCCTTGCCTCCGGTACAGCCGGCCGCCTTGCCGAAGAGCTCCGCCATCACCGCACGGGTGGGAATACCGCGCGCCAGTGCGTGGCCGTGCTCCCGGTAGGAGCAGGTGATGTAGTCATCGGGGCCAAGAGCGGCGAGGCTGCCGACGGCCACGGCCTCCTGGCCGATATAGAGATGGCAGAACCCACCGATCTTACCCAGGCTGTAGGCCTCACCAGCCTTCTCCTCGAACCGGCGAATGAGCATCATCTGCCGCAGCCAGCCGCGGTATTGGTCGGCCTGAGCCGAATCGAGCCGGCGGGACCTGGCTCGAGTGCGCGCGGCAGTCGAGCCGGTCATCGGGCGGGAGATTCCTCGCAGAGTTTACCCTGAGCGCCAGCGAAGGGCGCTGATGGTCCCTCGCGGTGCTCGGGATGACGGGTGCCTTTCGCAGGAGATCCCTCGCGTGGCTCGGGACGCGCTGAAGGTCCCTCGCGGTGCTCGGGATGACGGCTGCCTTTCGCAGCCGTCACTTGCTCCCAGGCATGGTACGACGACCGGGTCAGCGGGCTCGACTCGACGTGGTCGAAGCCCAGGCTGAGGCCGAGCTCGCGCAGCTCGGCGAACTCGTCGGGCGTGTAATAGCGGGCCACCGGCAGGTGACTGCTCGAGGGTCGGAGATATTGCCCGACGGTGAGGATGTTGACGTCGCTCCGCCGCAGGTCGCGCATGCACCGCAGGATCTCGTCCCACTCCTCACCCATGCCCAGGATGATGCCCGACTTGGTGAGCCCATCAGGCACCATCCGCCGCGCGTTGGCCAGAAGGCGCAGCGCCCGGTCGTAGCGTCCCCCGGGCCGAGCCATCCGGTACAACCGCTCAGTGGTCTCGAGATTGTGATTGAGTATGTCGGGCCGCGCATCCATCACCAGCTGCAGCGCCTGCTCCGAACCCTTGAAATCAGGGATGAGCACCTCGACCGAAGTGTCGGGGAGCCGCCGCCGGATTTCCCGAACGCAACCGGCGAAGGCCTCCGCCCCACCGTTGGGGAGATCATCGCGATCCACTGAAGTGATCACCACGTGCTCGAGAGCCATGCGTTCGACGGCCTCGGCGAGCCTGACCGGCTCGAGCGGGTCGAAGCTCTGTGGCGTGCCATGGGCGACCGCGCAATAGGTGCAGTTGCGAGTGCAGACATCGCCCAGGATCATGAACGTGGCTGCGCGGTGCTCCCAGCACTCCCCGATGTTGGGGCACTGGGCCTCTTCGCACACGGTGTGCAGCCCAAGCTCGCGCATGAGGGCCTTGAGCTGCACGTAATTGGGGCCGCCGGGCGCTTTTACCTTGAGCCACCCGGGCTTGCGGGCAGGCGTGAGGGGACTCACGATCGGATGGAGGGCCCGCGGATTGTCCGAACGGGTCAGCTGCACCAACGGAACTGCCACTGCACTCTCCCAGCGAACGGAAGCTTGACGCGATTCGCGGAAACCTAGCCCGCATCGGGAGCCGGGGCCACCTCGCCCCCACAGCGCTCCACGATCTTCTGGGCCGCGTTCCGCACCGTCTCCGACGGGCGCTCCTGCTCCTCCGTGGGTCCCCGATGAGTGGCAAGGTCGGCAAAGGTCCTTGCTGTGACCGTGAGCTTGGTCAGCGCCCCGCTCTCACTCGCCGGCACGGCCTCGATCTCCAGGCGGTTCACCAGCCGGTGAAATCGCACGTCCGGTCGGGTCACCGTCTCGTCGTAGCGCTTGGCCGTAAGGCGGTAATCCTTGACGTCCAGGGAGGTCTGGTCGAAGTCCAGCGCCTTGACCTGTTGCTTTGCGCAGGCGAAGACGTCGGGCACGGGCGAGGGGCTCGCAGCCGTGAGGGTGGAGTCCATGCTGCCGCTGGCACAGCCGGCAAGCACGCCAAGTGTCACGAGAGACGCGGGGAAGCGCATCGGTGGAGCCTCGTCAGCAAAGGGGAGTGAGTGGCGGCGTGGAATCTACCATGGGCCAGGAGCAAGAAGAACCGGCGGCCCCCGAGAGGAAGCCGCCGGTGTTCAGCAGGTCGCAGGTGTCGGTTTAGAAGAACAGCATGAAGCCGAACGCCGGCGCGATTTCCTTGTTGTCGTCGGTCGCGTCGACGGCATCTGCGGTGACGGCGTAGTTGAACTCACCCACGACCTTGAGGGACTTGGTGGCCTGATAGTAGATACCGCCCGAGGCCAACCAGTTCTTGGTCTTGTCGGTGACCCCAGCGTCCTCCTCAAAGCTGGACGGCTTGAGGATGCTGATGCCCCAGCTCCCGGCGATGGTGACCTTGCTGTTGGCCGGCGTCACCGTGAGCTGGCCATAGCCACCGTAAGACTTGCGCAGATCGTCACTGCCGCCTGCGCCACCTTCTGCATCGGTTGCGCCGTTGAGGAACATCAGCGTGGTCCCGAGGCCCTTGCCGTAGTAGCCGGATGCCGTCGCCGACCACATCGGGCTGCCCACCCGGAATCCCGCCGAGCCGCCCCAGGCGAACCCGGTCTCACTGGCGCCGCCGACCTCGGGCGTCTTGTTTGCCTGCGCCAGCCCGCTGACCCAGACCTTGTTGCTTCCCGAGGTCCAGACGCCTTCCGCCTCGAGCCGGGGGACCTGTACCGTCTCGAAGGGGGGGTTGGTGGCCGGCTGGAAAAGGCCGATGGAGATCTGGGTTGGACGTCCTGCCGGACTGGAGTAGGTCATCTGCGCCTTGAAGTTCGGATAGATGTAGCCGAAGCCGATACGACCAAGGGTCGTGCCACCGCCGGCCGCGCCGCCGGTGCCGCCGATGCCGAACAGAGTCTGGTCATTGAGGATGTTCTGCCGCTGGAAGAGGCCGAGCTCGCGGCCGGCGAGGATCTGGCCCCAGGTTCCGCCGACGGTCAGGAACACCTGACGCATGTCGATCTGGGCTCCGAAGCAATCGTGGCCTTGGCCGCCTGCGCTCGCGCCCTGGCCAGCGGTGGCGTAGGAGCACTGAATCTGGGGCGCGAAGCCGAAGTGTACCCCGAGATCGGTTTCGCCCTCTTTGCCCTTGGCATCGAACACCGCGAAGGCCGGAAGCAAGCCAGTCCGGATGCCCGAGGCGCCTTTGCCGCCCAGCGGATCGGCCTGCGGTACGAGGCCGCCGGGAATGGCCGGCGTCCCGCCAGCACTCACGTCATCGTACACCAGGAACGCGTTCACGTTACCGGCGAAGGTAAAGCTCCAGCCGTTCGACATCTGCATCGTCAGCTGAGCTTCGGCGGCATTGGCCGCTCCTAACGCCAGACCCAAGCACAACAGTGCGACTCGCTTCATAGGTGCTTCTCCCTCAGAGTAAGGATGACCGCCAACGACAGCCAAACTTCGGGACGAAAGCCTGTACCAACAGACGTGACCGCGGCATCAGCGCGCGGCATCAGTTGTGGGGCAAGTGAGCGATGCGTTCACCTCCCAAAACGCGTACCGGGTGAGAATGCGGCCGGCGAATTCCCACCAGTGGACGTCGCTGATCCGGCTCGCGTACTCGTTGGCGCCGAAGGGGAACCGGAATCTGCCGCAGCGGCGCAACTTCGAAGTAATGGTCCTGCCGCACCCAAGCCCTCCAAAACAACAGACCGGCAAGTGTCCCGTTCACGGGATACCTGCCGGTCACATCCGAAAATCTCAGTTTGTCATTGCGGCGAGTTCGGCCGACCGGCCGAACACCAACGCCGCGTTACCGAGCGCTGCGCTCGGCTGGAGATTCAAACCGGAACTGTTGGAGGCCGTCGACCAACGCGAACTCTTGAGCATGACCACTCCTCGTCTGACAGGAGGATCCAAGTGCGTGTGGCCGCTCCGGGCGGCGAGGACCCGATTGGAGACCGATGGGCCCGGCTCGGTGTGGTCGGCTGGCTTCACCGACCTGCCTTCGGTTCGATCGTGTCGCCGCCTGACCGGCTTGGGTGGCGCCACGGGGCTGGTGCCGTCTATGCCAACGACGGCGGGGATCCCGCTGCTCGGGATCGCGGTAACGTGGTTGAGCGGCCTCGAAGCCGCGGAGAGGGCGCTGCGAAGCGCCGCTGGGTCAGATGTCCTAAGTTCTTGACGGGTTACAATCTGGCTTCAACCGTCCCGGCGTCAAGTCCCCTGAATTCCGACGATTCTGGTCGGAGCCCACCAGGAAATTCCTCAACTTCAAGGAGTGCAAGAAGTTGCGTGAGTGACCAAAGACACCCGTCCGTCCAAACCAGGCTACCGGAAAAGCGCCGCCGCCTTGAGCAAAGTGTTCCAGATGCCCCACCCGAGTGGGATCCCCACCAGCAACCAGGCAACGGCCACCAGGCCCCACCGACCGGGTCGTGACTCCGACAACTCGCCCGTCTCCGCCATCGGCACCTCCTCAGGGTCCCGCCCGTGACTACCTGAAACAATATTCAGACTCGCCGGATTTTATGCAAACGCCTCACCCGGTCCGGCGCAGCCCGGGGCCGCCCGCCACCTCCCGCGCCACCTCCTGGTCGGACATGTAATGCCGCTCGGCCACCGGCCGGACCGCGAGATTGCAGAAAAACCCAACCACCAGGAGACCGGCCAGGACATACATGGTGACGTTGTAGGCCTGCGCCGCCGGTATGCCGCGACCGAGCTGGTACTCCCGGATGTAGTTCACCAGCACCGGTCCCAGAATCCCGGCTGCTGACCAGGCGGTGAGAAGGCGGCCGTGAACGGCGCCGACGAATTGGGTCCCGAAGATGTCGGCGAGATAGGCAGGAATCGTGGCGAAACCGCCTCCGTACATGGTGAGGATCACGCAGAAGAGGGCGACGAACAGCAACACGCTCCCGATGCGCGCTGTGAAAGGGACTGAGGCGTACAGCAGAAAGCCCAGCGCGAAGAAGATGAAATAGGTTCGCTTGCGGCCCAGGTAGTCGGACGCCGAGGCCCAGCTGATCCGGCCGGCGATGTTGAAGAGGCTGAGCAGGGCCGCGAAGGCGGCGCCCAGAGTGGCGGTCAGGGCCTTCTGCGATCCGGTAAGCGCCTTGAGCGGCACTCCCGGAAGATCGATCAAGCGCCCGCCGAAGACCTCCTGGATCATAGGCGAGGCGATCCCGATCACCCCGATCCCGGCGCTCACGTTCATCCACAGCACTCCCCAGAGCAACCAGAACTGCGGAGTCTTCCAGGCGAGATCCACATGAACGTGGCGGGTGGTCACCAGGCCGCCCTGCCGCACCGACGGTGACCACCCGGCCGGCTTCCAATCCGGTGGCGGGAGCCGGTAGCCGAAGGCGCCGCTCATCATGGCGATGAAGTAGATCGCCCCCATGGTGATGAAGGTCTGCTCCACCCCGACCGAGGAGGGAGTGGCATAGTGCTTCATCAGGATGTCGGCCAGAGGCGCTCCGATCATCGCGCCCCCACCAAATCCCATGATCGCCATACCCGTCGCCATACCACGGTGATCCGGAAACCACTTGATCAGGGTGGAAACCGGGGAGATGTATCCCAACCCGAGTCCGCACCCGCCGATGACCCCAGAGCCCAGCCACAGCATCCAGATCTGGTGAAGATGAACGCCGAGAGCGGAGATCAGGAAACCGCCGCCCCAGCAGAAGGCCGCGACCACACCGGCCTTCCGAGGGCCGGCGTGTTCAAGCCACCGGCCGAAGATCGCGGCTGAGGACCCGAGGAAGACGAAGAACAAGGTGTACATCCAGCCCAACGTGCTGATCTTCCAATCGCAGTTAGTGGCGAAGACTTGCGAGATGAAGCTCATCGTGTTGGGGCAGGGGACCGGCTCGGAGATGCCGATGGCGCGGCTAAGGGGGAG
Source organism: Gemmatimonadales bacterium (assembly GCA_044867445.1). Lineage (GTDB taxonomy): Bacteria > Gemmatimonadota > Gemmatimonadetes > Gemmatimonadales > GWC2-71-9 > CAVVWJ01. The sequence goes on along the minus strand of JBIOUY010000261.1, from coordinate 5,809 downwards.
CCAGAAGACGCTAAATCCGTAGGCCATTCCGATAGAGAGGTGAATGGCAAGGGCGGCGGGAGGGACCAGCCAACGATTGAAGCCGGGCCGGGCGATGATGCGTTCTCTGGAGAGCAATCCCGCCATCGCACCCCTCCTCGATAAGGATTGGGGATCAAGGATGTAGTCAGGGGATCAAGCTACCGCTCAGCCGGGCCGTTCCGCCAGGAGTGCCTCGATCTCTCGCTGCCACTGCTGGATCAGCCGCTTGTGCTGTGCTCCGGTCGCTGGTCCATAAAAGCCCGCGTGCACTCGTCGCACCTTGCCATCTCGCCCCAACAACACGGTCGTCGGGAAGGCCGTGAAGCCATGCAACTGCGGCAACGTGGCTGCGGCGGACTCCACATCGCTGATGCCGGCCAGCAGCAGGGGAAAGGGAATGCCGAACTTGTCGCGAAACCGGCGAACCAGGCGGCCGTCGATGGCGGTGTCGCCCGTGACCTCATAGGCCAGTCCGACCATCTCGAGACCGCGGTCGTGGTAGCGGTGGTACAGCCGGATGAGTTCCGGGGCGGCGTCGTGGCAAGTAGGGCACCAGCTGCCGAAAATGTCTACCAGCACCACCTTCCCCCGAAAGCGCTGATCTCGCTCGTTGATGGTTCGCCCGTCGAGCTCGGGAAACTCGAAGTGAAACGGCTCGGTAGTGTCCGCCCCCGTGACTTCGGAGGGCGACTTCAGGTGAGCCCGTCCGGTGCTCCGAACCGCAATCCAGGGGATCTCGGTACGTAGACCGGCGTGGAACACACCGCGCAGCGTGTCGCCGTGAAGCGCACCGTCGAGCAGATACACGAAGGAGCCGTCGAAGTGCGCAATGGCAAAGCTGTCCCCCGCCGCTCGCCCGGCGAAGTGACCGTAGTCGCCGGTGTTGGAGATGATGGTGCCTTCCAGGCCGGCTTTGCCGTTGCGCAGCTCAAACACCCGAGGGCTGGTTCCCCAGTCCTGCAGGAAAGTCGCATCCCAACGCCCCAGGAGCCCGGCTGGCGCGCGACTGAGGGGCCAGCGGCCCCGTGCGGCGCGGAAGGGAATCACCCGCGGGCCCCGACTCCCGACATTGCGGTACTCGCCAGTGAGGGAATCGCCCCCGCCCCGCAGCTCCGCCACGATGACGGCGTCGTAATCGGCCATCTCCAAGGCGGCGCTGTCCCGTTCAAACCGCACGGCGGAGAGCGGCTCGCAGCGGGATCCATTGCAGAGCTCTCCCCGCCAGCCTGCTCCGGCGCGTTGAAGGGAGAGCCCAAAGCGTAGCTCACCGCCGGACAGATCGAGGGCCGCCCGCCACTGGCCGGCAGGCTCGGGCGACGCCCCCGAGAGCGCCAGCATCGCTAACACCGCCGTCCACCTCACCTGGCACCCTCGACCGGAGGAGCGCTCAGTCCTTCTCCGGCATAGCGCTCCCCAGCACGGATCGGCGCTGCAATCGTGTTGCCTTTCCAGGGTGCCGGACAGGGATAGGCGGAGTTGTACGCGCAGAAGGGATTTCGCGCCCGATTGAAATCCAACCGGTACCGTCCGCCGCCGAGCGGCAGCAGCGACACGAATCGACCCGCGGGGTAAGTTTCCTGACCGTTCGTGCCGTCGCGAAAGAAAATCTCCAAATCAGATTCTTCTCCCGCTCCCAGCGGGATCCGGAGCACCCGGAGGCGCGCCTTCATCCCGCCGACCGGAAGGTCTATGCTCCCGGCCTCGCTGGCGTCCACCTCGGTGCCATCCAACGCCAGAATGCGGACCTGGCCACTGTGCTCAGGAGGCCTCAGTCCACCTTCATAGACCAGTCCGCGCTGATAGGGGAAGTACTGCGGCGTTGCTCGGGCCCGTAGGGGGCCGAACACCGTGAGCACCCCACGATCTGCTGGGCCATCCACCACAAGCGTGTAATCCCCGATTCGGATGGGCCTGCCCCGCGGTGTTGGGCGGGCATCGCTGGGCGACTCGAGAGTCACCAACCCATGACGCTCGAGGACGCGATGTGGCTTCAGCCCAGTAAGGGGGATGTCGGCGTCGCCCGGGCCCAAGGTCAGTCCCTCGCCGATGGGCTCGCGTACCAGCGCTGCGAAGGGTGAGATGGCTGCGGAGCGGAGCCAACCGGCGAATGCATCGCGCTCGCGCGTAAGATCGGCCGGCGTCTGAGACGCGAGCGGGGCGACGAGAGCTGCGCAGGCGGCTAGCACTACCGCGGAGCTGAACCAGCCGATCACGACTTCTTCTGCAGTGACCCTACCAGGAGGATGGGCGAGGTCGGCTGAGGCGAGCCGCCCTCCGGCTCCACGGTGATTGCCGCGGCGCTCAATTCCCCTGCGGTGGGGACCGTTACGCCTTCGACCTTGGCGTGACCGGAAGGTTCGGGCTTGAAGGTCACCGAAGGCACCGGCTTGCCGTCCTCGATGAACCAGAGCTGGTAGGCACGTCCACTGGGCACGGGCTTGAGCCGGAATCCGTGGACGATGGCCACGTTCTTCTCCCGGTTCCAGAAGAGTTGGATGCCGGGCTCAGGATCTCCGCTCGCGGTCAGCTGGTAGAGCTCGACACTGGGCTCCATGAGGGCGTTGAGCGTGGCCTCACGCCGCTGGAGGTCCAGCAGCCGCTGGGCCAGGATCTGGTCTCGATTGGCAACTTCGCCCCTGAGATCGGCCAGGTCCTGCCGCTGGGAAACCAACTCGGCGCCTAACCCCACCGCCAACATCATGCACGCCGCAAGGGCGGCCCACATTGCCAACGGGATGCGCCGCCGGCTCGGCTGTCCACCCACCGGCAGGGAGCGGGTCTTCTCACTGTCCACGCGGGCGAGCACTCGATCACGGAGACCGGGACCCGGGACGGTCTCCGCCTCTCCCAGAGCCAGCAGAGCGGCCACCTCGCGGAATTCGGCGACCTCGCGCTGGGCTTCCGGCGAGCCGGCGAGGAATGCCTCGAATCGCCGAGCTTCATCGGGCTCCAGCGCTCCCAGCGCGTATGCGGCCGCGAGATCCTGGGGGGAGTCCCGCTCGGGATGGCTCATGTGCCACGCTCGAAGTAGAAGGGCCGCAGACACTCCCTCAGTTTCTTCATGCCCAGTCGGACCCGGGTCTTGATTGTCCCGAGCGGCTCCTGCAGGCGCTCGGCGATTTCCGATTGGGACAGCCCTTCAAAGAATGCCAACTCGATCGCCTTGCGCTGGGGCGGAGACAAGATCTCCAACGCGAGCCGGACCTGATGCCGCCGCTCCGTCTGTTCCAGTGAGCTGCCCGGATCTCCCTGCCAACCGCCCATGGCCGGCGACCCCTCTGGGCGATCTGCCGCGGCGGAGGCGGTGATTCGTTCCCGGCGGACGCGCGCCCGCACCAGATCCAGCGCCCGGCTCCGGGCGATCGTAGTGAGCCAGCCCGCAACCGAGCCCCGCGCCGCTTCGAAGCGCGGCGCCTCCCGCCAGGCCTGGGCAAAAGCTTCGATAACGACTTCTTCCGCATCCGCGCGCTGACCCACGATACGATAGGCGACGGCATACAGCACCTCACCGTAGCGATCGTAGAGGGCGGAGATCGCCTTCTCGTCACCAGCTGCGGCCTGGGCTACGAGGTCGCGATCGGCGGACGGCGTCGGGATCGGCGTTTGGCTAGGCATGAACCATGGCTCGAGGAAGCTCCTGGACGGACCAGGGGCCTGACTGACGTCCCTCAGTCTACATACCAATCTCGGCAGTTCACAAGCAGCCAGCGCGGTCATGGAAGCGCCTTGGCGCGGTCGCCGCGGGTGAAGAGCAAGGTGCTCGTGCGTCCCTCATACAATGCCCGCACGATGTTGACCTGATCCTCGAACCGCTCGCAGAGCAGGGCGCTCAGCACTTGTGCGCCGTGCAGTCCCTCCGGCGCCGCCGCGGTCAACCGAAGCACCATGACATCTCCCGACTGCTCCACACCGTCCCAGCGGAGCGGCAGCGTTCGGCCGGCGCGGTCAGTGAGATGGAACGCGCCCCGTACGTAGCGCGCCATAGCGGAGTCGGCTGGGGCCTCGCTTGGGACGAGTGCGACCGCCGCCCCGAAGTCATCGCGGAAGACGCGGATTTGGATTGCGGCAAGACCGCCCGTGGCCTGGTAGGCGATCTCCACAACCGCCGTGTGCATGGGATGCACCCGGCCGACCTTGGGCCCGGTCTCGGCGGTTGCTCCTGCGGGCGGCAGGAGTGCCAGGAGCAAGAGCGGAACCCGCATTTACCAGGGCCGCCGAGCCGCGGCCATCTGGGTCGCCACCACAACCACGACGAGTGAGACCGCCAGCACCCGGAGCCGATAGGGTGTGGGCGTACCTCCCGGTGAGCGCGCGGCCGCGAGCAGGCGATCGAGTCCGGCGAGGAGGAGGCCGGAGAGCGCCAGCATCAATAGTTGACCCAGCTCGATGCCCAGGTTGAAGCCGAAGAGGGGCACAGCAATGGAGCCCACAAACAGGCTCTGGAGATAGTTGGCGAATCCGGCTCCGTGCACCAGACCGAACCCGCCGGCAAAGATCGGTCGGTAGCGCCCGCCGAGGGGGGCATGGGCCCGGTTCCGAATCACGATGTTCTCAATCCCAGTCGCCACGATGGTGAGCGGAATCAGGAATTCGATCAGCGGGGTGGGAAGACGCAGCTCGCCGGTCACCGCCAGAGCGAGCGTGATGGAGTGTCCGATGGTGAAGGCAGTGATGACCCAGAGACTGTCTCGCCAGTCGGTGCGGCGGTAGATGGCCGCGAGCGCGAGGAGAAACAGGATGTGGTCCAGAGCCTCAGGATTGACAATGTGGCGGAATCCCAGGTGCACGAAGGTCGAGAGCTCTGACACGGTCGGCTCCTCAGCGTGCGGCGAGGGAATCCAGCAGCGCCCGGGCCTCGCGCGGCTGAGTCGGATGCCAGATCGGGTTGGTACTTAGCGCCAGGGCCAGGTTCCGCTGTGCCGCGGGGTCATCCCCCAGGGCGTGCTCGATCATTCCCGCGTGATAGAACAGCATCGCGTCCTTGGTGCCTAGAGCGAGAGCTCGCATCATCGGGGCTCGCGCTTCGGCGTCCCGCCCCGATCGATGCAGGGCCCACGCCAGGAGATCGTACCCGTAGATGTCGCGGCGGGTCTCGATCTCCGCGCTGACCTTGGCCAGCACCGCGGGGACCTCGCGACCATGATCCAGCAGGAAGAGACTCCAGGCCCGGTGGAAGGGTCCCGGCTGATGGAGTACCGTCACCTCCATGGCGTGGTGGTACCCCTGCGACTTGGTTCTGTCGCCCAGGGCCGCGTAGGCATCGCCGAGCAACCCGAGCGTTGCCGGATCGAGCGCCTGGGCGATGGCCTCTTCGCCGTAACGGATAGAGTTCTCCCAGTGATGTTGCACCGCCTCCAGGCGCGCCATGGTGCCCAGAAGGCGATAGTCGCTGGCAGCGATCTTCAGTCCGGCGCGGAGCTCGCGCTCAGCCTCACGGGCGTGACCGTTGCGGAGCGCCAGGTCGCCCAAGCGCAGATAAAACCAGGCCAGCTGTTCCCGAGGGATGCCGTGCTGCCGTGCAGCCTCGTCGCGGGCTTCTCGCAGCAACCGTCGGGCTGCTTCGGGATGCCCCTGCAGCTCCTCCCACCGAGCGATCCGTGGGGCAACACTCAGATCTCGCCGGTAGCTGGCCAGAGCGCCGAGGCTCCGGCGGGCTTCGTCGTACCGGCCCAGCTCCAGCTGAGTCTCGCCGAGCAATCCTCGCGCGCTGATCGAGGACGAGTCGTACTGCACCAGCTGCTGCGCTGCCTGCAACGCCTCGGAGAAGTGGTGCTGAGCCAGGAGGCTC
>JBIOUY010000260.1:0-6968 GCA_044867445.1 Gemmatimonadales bacterium | reverse complement strand
GTCAAGGAGGCCTTCAGGTAGCGCCGTCTTGCCTAGTTGTCGGTTCGGCCGCCATCTTGAATCTGGCCCAGCCTGGCGGCCCCGTGTCCTGGCTACTCGGCGCAGCGAAGCTTCTCCTCCTCGTGCAGGGGACCGATCCATCCGTCCTCGGCACGATCGTAGACGGGAGAACCGGCGAGCCGCTCACCAACGCGGTCATCTCCCTCACTGACATCGATCGGATCGTCGTATCGGACGCCCGAGGGCATTACGCATTCTCCTCGGTCCCTCCGGGTCCTCAGCACATCGCCGTCCGTCGGATCGGCTATGGGCCTCGCACGCTACACGCGCTGGTTCCCCGTGAAGGCGCGGTGGAGATCAACATCGCCCTGCATGCCGAGCCGCACCGACTGCCGGCGATCGAGGTGCACTCCGCCGTGGCCGTGAGAGGGGTCGAGAGCGGCGACAGTACGGCATATCCCGATCGCGGCCTCTCCCTCGAAGCCGTCCGCAATCATCCCCTCCTGGCGGAGCCCGACGGATTCATGGCTCTCGGTGGTGGCGAGATCGCCATTATGCCGGAGTCGCCCAGCGGAATTCATGTTCGAGGTGGCGCATCGGACCAGACCGCCTATCTGCTGGACGGCGTTCCCATTTTCAGTCCCTACCATGTCGCCGGTCTGTTCAGCGCGTGGAATCCGGACGCCCTCGACCATCTCCAGCTCGGCTCGACCACTCCGTCCCCTGTGTTCCCCGAGGCGCTCTCCGGCAGCGTGACCGGCACGACTCGAACTCCCGGATTGAGGCTCAACGCGCAGGGAAGTTTCAGCACCACGCAGGCGCGCCTGACACTCGACGGGCCGACCGCCGCCGGTGCGGGGTATCTGCTGAGCCTGCGTTCCGGACTCCCCGACCTCACCGCTCCGGAGGAGGACCCCAGCTATCTCAGAGGCGAGACTGGTGACCTGCTAGGCAAGCTGGAGCTACCGGCCTTTGGCGGCCGAGTCCGGCTTCTGGGCTACGACAGCAACAACGAAATCAGTGCGACGGCGACCCCCGACAGCGTGCGGAACGCCTTCGAGTGGAGCAGCCGCTCATTTGGGGCCGAGTGGAGACGGCGGCTCGGAAAGCTGGGCCTGCGTTTCCAGGGCTGGCATGCCGGGAGTGATGCGGACGTGCTCTGGGATCCGTTGGGCGAAGCCATCGCCATGGCCGCGGCGCGACGAGACTATGGCCTGGTCGCGGAGATACAGCGGAATACCACGACCGGGGCGACTACTGCGGGCGTGCGGGTCCAGCAGAGTCACACCTCTTATCGCGCGGCTTCTCGAGCCGGTGGGGCTGCGTCGCTTTCGTTCGATGTTAGCTCACCCACCATCGCCCTCTTTCTCCAACAGGTCCAGGCGCTCGGCCGTGGCGTATCAGCCAGCGTGGGACTCTCCGCCGCGGCGGCTGGAGCTATCTATCTGAGTCCCCAGGCCAGGATCAGCTGGGCACCGGTCCGGGAGCTAATCATCTCGGGCAGTTACGCTCGGTCGCATCAATTCGCCCAATCGCTGCGGAACTCGGAGTCGGTGGTCGATAACATCTTCCCGGCTGACGTGTACGTCGGCACCAGAGGCTCGGACGTACCGGTGGCCCGGAGCGACCTGGGCGTCCTGGCCGCCGAGTACCACCCTCTGACAGGCGTACGCTTGTCCGGGCAGGTCTATCTCCGCGGTCTCGATGGCCTCCTGCTCGTGGCCACCCGGACGGGGGAACCATTCGCCACCGCCAGTTTCGCGACCGGTTCCGGCGCAGCTCGGGGCTTCTCGTTCGATGCCTCGGTGAGCGGTTCTCGCTACGGCCTGATCGCGAGCTACGGATGGCAACATCTTCGCCTGGACGATGGTCACTCCCGGTACATTCCCAACTATGGTGCCGTGCAGAGCATCGAAGCCGGCGTGATCCTCTTTCCCTCTGCAACTTCATCAATCCGTCTAGGCGCCACCGGAGCGATCGGCCGCCGGGGCACTTCACACGACAGCGGCGTCGAGTGGGAGGCCTGTAACCTTCTGGATCAGGGATGTGAGTTCGGCGGCAACCCTCGGTATCACACCGACCAGCTCGGTGCAACCAGCCTTCCGGCCTACGTCCGCCTCGATCTCGGCCTCCGGAAGCATTGGCATGTGGAGGTGGGTGGTCGTGACGTTCAGCTCGCCCTTTTCGGCACGCTCACCAATCTGCTGGGGCGCAAGAATGTGTTGACCCTTGCCCCCGCCGGGGCAGCTGGTACCCCGACAGCGGTGGAGATGCGCCCCCGCGCGCCGCTCGTGGTTGGGCTCGACTGGCGGTTCTGAGGTTTCCCTTCTCGTGTCACAAAGGCCCCGGTTTGTCGGCTCCATCACTGTGGAGACGCCGCCGTTCCACGACAGCGTGGTGGCGCTGTTCGAGACCAACTTCCCCCGGCTGTTCCGCTACCTCGACCGGCTGTCGGGCGAGCCGGAGCTTGCGGCCGATCTGGCCCAGGAGGCATTCGTCAAGTTGTACGGGAGAGGCTCTCTCCCGGATCAGCCGGAGGCATGGTTAGTGACCGTTGCCCTGAACCTGTTCCGGAACGTGAAGTCCACCCGGGCACGGCGCCACCGCCTGCTCACCATCGCTCGCGCCGAATCGGTCCTCTCGGATCCTCCGCCGCTGCCGGGACAGTCGGCGGAAGCGAAGGAGTTACGTGGCCGGGTGCGGAACGCGATCGACCAGTTATCCGAGCGGGACCAGCGGTTGCTGCTGCTTCGTGCCGAGGGCTACAGCTATCGGGACATCGCCACGGCATTGGACCTGAATGAGGCCAGCATCGGCACCCTCCTCGCCCGCGCCAAACGGGCCTTCAGCGATGTCTATCAGGACGCATCCGATGCACCTTGATGAAGAGCAGATTCAGCGAGCACTCCATGCCGAGCTCACGCCTGCGGCGGGTCAGGAGGTGCGCAGCCACCTGGCCGGGTGTGCTGCCTGCCGGTCACGAGTAGACGCCGCTCAGGGGGAGGAGACCCGAATACTCGGTCTGCTTCGGGAGCTGGACCATCCCCTGCCGAAAATCCACGATGATGTCTCCCCGGTTCGATCCCCACGGGGTCCGAAGTGGGGACGCTTGGCCGCTTCGATCGCTGTTGGAATTCTGGCGGCGGGTGCCGCCTACGCCGCGTCGGGAGGGCCGCTTCCCAGGATTTTCCAGCGTCTGGTCGAATGGGTTGCTCAGAATCCCGCGCCGAATCAGCCGGCCGCCTCTCCTTCACGGGTCGACGCTCCTGGGCGGGGGATTGCGGTAACCGCCGGCGATCGGCTGGTGATTCTCTTCTCGACCCCCAAGAGCGGCGGCCTCGCCACCGTCTCGCTCACTGATGATACGGACGTGGAAGTTCGGACGCTTCAGGGTCAAGCCAGCTTCACGTCCGATCTGGACCGCTTGCAGGTCGATAGCCGAAGCGACTCTACCCGCTTCCAGGTCCTGATTCCACGCCACGCGGCGCTGGTTGAAGTTCAGGTCGGCGGCCGGCGAGTGTTCCTCAAGGAAGGCGACCGGGTGGTTACCCAGGCCCGGCCGGATCCTCGAGGCGATTATCTCATCCCGCTCAGCTGGTGATTCGCCGCCCGATCGCGAGCCCCGCGATCAGCGTGATCAGGAACAGGACGAGGAAGATGTAGAACAGAATCTTCGCGATCCCGGCTGCTGCTGCCGCGATGCCGCCAAACCCCAGCGCCGCGGCAACCAGTGCAATAATCAGAAAGATCAGCGACCACCGGAGCATACGTCCCTCCCGGAACGGGAACAGGGTCAGGGGGACCCGCCGAGAGGCAGGTCCCGCGAAAGGAGTGTATCGGCCCATCCGGGGGCCTAACCGTGAGCATGATCACTCGCCCTCATCTCAGGTGATACCCGTCACCTATTCACCTCGTCCATTCCATCATTTTGCTGCGTGAGCCGAAGGAGTCTCACCACGCAACTGATCGGTCCCGGTGCCTCGTCCCACCCGCTTCGAAATCCTCCGCGCAAGTGAAGCTGAGTGCCGTCTCCTGACATCCAGCCAGGGAGATGGAGTACGAGGTACCAGGGTCTCACCCTTACAGCGTAGACGAGGCACACTACGATGGCCGTGACGCAAGCGGAATACGTGGCGCACCAGGCTGCCGGGCAAGCGCCGCCACTGCCGGCAGCCCTGCGCCAGAGCGATAGGCGCTCCAAGGCCGTGCAGCTCGCCCGAGTCCTGGGATGGTTCAGCATCGGCGTGGGGCTGGCGGAGCTGGTGGCACCCAGGCGATTGAATCGCCTCGCCGCCGCGACCGCTGCCGTTCTCGGTGTGGCTGTCCTGGACCTGCTCTCCGGGAGGGAGCTGAGAGGGGTAATACCCCGAACGGTAGCCAGGAAGAGAATCCTCGAGGTCAGAAAGACCATCACCGTCAACCGTCAACCCGACGAGGTCTACGCCTTCTGGCACGACTTCGAGAACCTCGCGCGCTTCATGACCCATCTCGAGTCGGTGGAGATCACCGGCCAAGGCCGATCTCACTGGAAGGCGAAGGCGCCTGCTGGACGAACCGTGGAGTGGGACGCGATCATCGTCGACGATCAGCCGAACGAGCGCATCGCCTGGGAGACGGTTGCCGGCTCGGGCATCGACCACAGCGGATTGGTGCGCTTTCAGCCCGCGCCCGGGAATCGGGGAACCGAGGTCCGCGTGGAGCTGCGCTATGCACCGCCGGCGGGGCGCCTCGGATCCACCCTGGCCAAGCTCTTCGGCGAGGAACCAGAGCAACAGATCCAGGCCGACCTGCGCAGCTTCAAGTCGGTGATGGAGACCGGTGAGATCGCCCGGAGCGGACCATGAAAGCCAACTGCTGGCTCGGCACGTACAAGGTGCGAGTGGAAGAGGTCCCTGATCCCAAGATCCTGAACCCGAGAGACGCCATCGTGCGGGTCACCTCGACCGCCATCTGTGGCTCCGACCTGCATCTCTATAACGGGTTCGTGCCGACGATGATGAAAGGCGATGTTCTGGGTCACGAGTTCATGGGCGAGATTGTCGAGGTGGGCCGGGCGATCAAGAGCTTGAAGGCCGGAGATCGAGTGGTTGTGCCGTTCCCCATCGCGTGCGGCAACTGCTGGAGTTGTCAGCGGGAGCTGTTCTCGCTCTGCGAGAACTCCAACCCCAATGCCTGGATGGCCGAGAAGTTATGGGGACATTCGCCGGCCGGCTTGTTCGGGTATTCCCACATGCTGGGTGGCTACCCTGGAGGCCAGGCCGAGTATGTGCGGGTGCCCTTTGCCGATGTTGGGCCGCTCCGGATTCCCAACGGCGTTCCCGACGAGCAGGTTCTATTTCTCTCGGACATCCTGCCCACCGGTTACATGGCCGCCGAAAACTGCGAGATCAAGCCGGGGGATACCGTCGCCGTCTGGGGCTGTGGTCCGGTGGGCCTCTTTGCCATCAAGAGCGCGTACCTGCTCGGGGCCGAGCGGGTCATCGCGATCGATCGCTTTCCCTATCGGCTCCGCATGGCGGCAGAGCGGGCCGGCGCGATCACCCTCAACTACGACGAGGTGGATGTCTTCGATGCGGTCCAGGAGATGACTGGCGGACGGGGGCCGGACTCCTGCATCGATGCCGTGGGAATGGAGGCTCACTGGCCGGGAGTGGCAGGGGCCTACGATCGGGCCAAACAGAGGGCCATGCTGGAGACCGACCGTCCACCGGTGCTCCGGCAGGCGATGCTCACCTGCCGCAACGGTGGTGTGCTATCGGTACCCGGGGTCTATGGTGGGTTCCTCGATAAGGTACCGTTCGGCTCGGTCATGAATCGGTCCATCACCATTCGGACCGGTCAGACCCATGTGCAGCACTACATGCGCCTGCTGCTGGAGCGAATTCTCACGGGCGAGATCGATCCCGCTTTCATCGTCACCCATCGCCTGGCGCTGGAGGACGCCCCGCTGGGGTACGAGATCTTCAAGCACAAGCAGGAGGAGTGCGTCAAGGTGGTGCTCAAGACCGCATTCGCCAAGGCGGCTTGAGCGGCCGCTCGTCTGGTTGAGCGATGTGCCGTACATTCCTCGGCGGCATCCTCTATGGCAACCAAGACGTTGAAGTCCGCGACCAAGGACGAAGCACCTCTCCTGGTCTTTAAAGATCAGAAGGAATGGGCGTCGTGGCTCGACGAGCACCACAAGGCGTCACCCGGCGTCTGGCTGCGGATTGGGAAGAAGGGCTCCGGCCTCGAGTCACTCACCTATGCGGAGGCGCTCGAGGTCGCGCTGTGTTACGGCTGGATTGACGGGCAGAAGCGGGCGCATGGTCAGGCCTCCTGGCTTCAGGGAGTCGGCCTACGACTCGCCCAGCCGGGCCGCGGTCCCCGGCGACTTTCAGACGGCGTTGAACCACAGCCGCAAGGCCAAGAGTTTCTTCGCGATCCTCGACCGAGCCAACCGATACGCCATTCTCTGGCGGATTCAGACCGCCAAGCGGCCTGAGACCCGGGCCAGGAGGATCCAGGAGTTTATCCGCATGCTGGAGACGAGGGAGAAGATCCGCTCTTGATCTTGGCTTGACAGGTCCCCAATAGGCTGCGCGTCGAACAGAGTAGATCCCATCTTGCGCGATGCTCCCTGAGGAGGATCCATGTGCCGTCCTGTGCCGCTGCAATTGGCGCTCGCTCTGAGCCTGGTCCTGTCCGCCTGTGGCGAGGACACTCCCACCCAGCCGTCGAACGCCCTCGATCCATCTCTGACCGCCCCCTTGGCCGCGATATCGAACAGTTGGAGCCCGATAGCCCCAATGCCGGGACAGAACGGCCAGGGGCCGGCTGTCGGCGTCGTCCCTAACGTGGCTGGATTGTCCAAGGCCTACGTCTTCGGGGGGACCAATGGGGAGGGAGGTAGCGGGGCCGCCACCAGAGTCTACGACGTGGCCACGAATAGCTGGAGAGTCATCAGCAATGCCACGGAGACCCGCGTC
>JBIOUY010000259.1:0-15434 GCA_044867445.1 Gemmatimonadales bacterium | reverse complement strand
GTCACCGCGTGGTACACCGATTTCCGGAAGGACCTCCCCAAGGTGGACGTGCCGGCCTTGGTGATCCACGGTGATGCCGACCGGATCGTCCCGATCGATGCCAGCGGGCGGCGCACCCACGAGTTGGTGAAGGGAAGCCGGCTGGTGGTGCTGGAGGGGGCCCCTCACGGGCTCACCTGGACCCACGCCGACAAGGTGAACGCCGAGCTGCTCAGCTTCCTCAAGTAGTCATCGCTTCGCTTACCGACGTCACCGGCTCGTCTTGGCTAGTGCCCTAGCTGAGCCGGTGACGTTCCTCGGTGTGCTGTTACCCCACGCAGTTCTCCGTGTGCCCTCTGTGTCCTCCGTGCCTCCGTGGTGTCGGCTGGGTGGTTGGGCTCACCGGGAGGCGGCTGCTGCAGCAACCTGGGCATCAAACGCCGCCGTCTCCACCGACCCGCCTCGCCTCACCTGAATCCAGATCCGATAGCGTCCTGGCTGCGGAAAGGCATAGGGGAAGGAGACCCGGCCGGAGGGGAACGAGTGCGTCATGGCCGCTATCATCGAGTCGATCGCCGCAATCCGCGATCCGATCAGCCCCGCCCCGGTGTCACCCTGCTGTTGGAGGGTGAAAGCCTCCTGTGAGGCAACTGAGATGGTCCCCATGGGATGCAGGTGAATGAAGACGCCGCCGTCATCTCGAGCCACTACGGCGTGCGCCGCCATGCCAAGGTAGGGCTCGAGAGGGGCTGGCCGTCCGTCCGTCTCGCGCACCGAAAAACTGAGCGGCGCCGGTGCGCCCTCGACCAGGGGCGAAGTGCCACGCTCCCACACGATCGTGGCACCGTCGGGCAGGGTCGCCCGATCGCCCGCCGCAGCCGGACCCAGGTAGATCCCATCATCCGGAGCCAGGCCACCGCCGTTCGGCTGGGCGCCACCGGGCAGCTCGACCCGCGTCACCAGCGTCTTGGCGAATCCGGTCTCGTGCACGATGTCGGCGAAAACGCGATACCGTCCGGGAGGAAGCGGCGGGAGCGGGGCGGTGAAATGGACTGAGTCCTTCGTCTCGGGATGGACGTGGGCGAAGGCCCTCATGTCGGATTCACTAATAAGAAAAAGATGCATCAGCTTGCCATGATCGGTCACCAGCGGCGACCAGGCGCGCTGGTGGTGCTGGCTCAGCCAGACGGAGTCGCCCCGTTTGGCCCATGCGGAGTCGGTGATCTCGAATCGAAGCGCCATCCGGCCGCCATCGCGAGCCACGGAAGCGGCAGCGCTGAACGGCCGGTACATCCGCTGCTGAAAGCCTTGGTCTTCGCCACCCCACCAGGCCCACCCGCCGAACAGGAGCAGGCCGACAAAGACCGCCGTACCGGCCATCGCTCCCCGCGCACCCCAGATGCGTGTTCCGCTGGGTGACTCGCCTGGTGGCAGCACGCTCTCCCGCACGGCCGCGCCGGCAATGGTCACGATCCCGGCAAAGAGGAACACCCCAAGTACCCCGAGGATTATCCCCAAGGATCGATGGAGCGGCAGCCGTCGGTTGGGGACCGCGGCGACCGGGACAATGACCGATCCGGTCCCTTTGCTCCCGCGGACGCCGACCGTGACGCTGTTCGACCCCGGCGCCATGACCCAGAGCCGGGTGGCGAACCAGCCCCCACTTCCCTCGACCGGCTTGGCGACGTCCGGCGGTGGCGTGCCCGCGTTGGCGTTGAACAGGTTTACCATCGCCGTGACCTGATCCGGCGGGTCGCCTGCGACCTGAACCTTGATGTCGGCGATCCCGGGGATCACGCCCGGCAACTGCACGTTAACGACGATGTGATAGGGGCCCGCCGCACCCTCGTACCACACGTCGGGGCTGCCCACGTGAGCTGTGCAGAGCGCAACCAGGCCCGCAATGCCGGCAAGCCGACCGAGCGGCAGTCTCATCTCATGACGCGGGACATGCCGCTCCCCCACCACAAGCCCACCCTGGTCGATCCCACTGCGATGAACGCCGCAACGGCGAGTCCCCGGACCATGGCCGCCAGGTCCGGATTGCCGGCTGCATCCTTCGGGACACCCCAGAAGCGGTGCTGCCAGGGACCCGGCTGCACCATGTACGGCCACTGGTCGGAGGCGAAGAAGAAGTTCCGCGCCGCTGGAGAGAGCAGGAACTCACCGAAAAACCACTGCACGACAAAGAGCACCGCCAGGAAACTGAGGCCGGCTGCTGCCGCCAGCAGCCAATCGTGACCATGCCCCGTCCTCTGAAGCAGGAGGTCGATGGCGAGAGCGGGGAGCACCAGCAGCAAGGGGAACTCCGGCGGTACCATGTGAGTGACCGCGGTATAGATCGGCGCCAGCCTGGCTTGTGCGGGAAAGAGCTGGAGCGTCCACAGCATCGCGAGGATGACGCCCATGTACAGAGCGGCGCTCACCGTCGCGGGAAAGCGGAGCCGTCCGGAGCGGGAGAAGGCTGCGAGGAAGATGGGAAACGAACCCGCGGCCACCTGATAGAAGAGGGGCCGGTGCATATCGTTGGGCCTGCTGGAGTACTCCGAGATCATAGTCGCCACCATGACCAGGAGCAGACCGCCGGCAAAAGCGAACGCCCACGCCAGCCTTTTCACCTGCCGCGGATCAATTGCCCGGTTCTGCGCCGCGAGCACCATGAGCATCGCGCCGACCTCGACCGAGATCATGCCGAGGGCCAGCACCATGTGTGGAGGGCTCACGATCTTGACGTCGAGCCCGTAGGCGTTGTGCCACCAGTTGTCGAAGGGCGCCGACGTGAGCATCACGAACGTGCCCCAGATGGTGACCCACGCGCCCAGCGGTCCGCGGAATCCCCAGAACCGCACCGATGCGTCCCGCTGCTCTGTGGAGCCTGCGAAGGTGGTGTGGAGTACCAACCAGCCGCAGCTTACCCCGGCGATGATGGCGCCCAGCTGCTCCAAGATGTGCGGCAGGGTCCAGAAGGAATCCCGCCCGATGGTCTTGTGCCAGGAGATGTCCCAGAGGACGCCGACGACGATGCCGGCGGAGGACACCAACACGCTGAGTAGCGGCGTGGGTATCCCGGCTGGTGCCGACCCCGCGTCGGCATGCACCTGGCTTGGTCGGGGGGACTCTGTGACGATGGTAGCCATGGCGAAAAGCTAATGGGCTCTAGCCTGGGAACCGGCCGGCCGGCGGTTCCCACAGCTCGAGTCGGTTGCCCTCCGGATCCTGGGCCCAGCCGAATTTACCGAATTCCGATTCGTCGATCCGCTCGTCCACGGTACAGCCCTGGCTGCGCAGGGTTGCCAGCATCTCGGCCAGATTGTCCACCCGGTAGTTGATCATGAACTCGGCCGACCCGGGAGCAAACTAGTTGGACGTGCTGGGAAAGATGCTCCACACCGTGACCGCCTCACGCTCATTTGGCCCAGAAGGGCTGCGAAAGGTGACGCCACCCCATTCCTGAAAGTCCAGGTCGAGATGCCGGCGATACCAGTCGCGCAGGGCGTCGGGGTCGCGTGGTTTGAAGAAGATGCCGCCGATTCCGGTGACTCGGGCCATGGATCTCTTCCTTTGATTATTTGCGGATGATTCGGTGATACGGGTCACGGTTTGCACTCCTCTTCGGGGCCAGAATGCACCCTCGAGACCCGCGCGCCGGCCATCGACCGGTCAGCGCTTCCATTGTAGGAGAGTGAGCCATATAGGAGAGTGAACCATGGGATTGCTTTCCAAGCCAATCAAGACGCTGGACGATCTGTTCGTCCACCACCTGCAAGACCTGTACTACGCCGAGCAGCAGATCACCAAGGCCCTTCCCAAGATGATCACCAAGGTATCCGACCCCCAGCTCAAGAAAGGGTTCGAGGTCCATCTGGGCGAGACCCGCGACCATATCAAGCGGCTCGAGCGGGTCTTCCAGATGCATGGTGAGTCGCCCAAGGCGGTCAACTGCCCCGCGATCGACGGCATCATCGCGGAAGCCGACGAGATTCTGGGCGATGCGAGCGATCAGGAGGTGCTTGACGCCGCCGCGCTCGCAGCCGCACAGGCGGTGGAGCATTACGAGATCGCGCGCTACGGGACGTTGATGGCCTGGGCCAAGCAGCTGGGCCGTACCGACTGTGCCGAGGTCCTCGCGCCGACGCTGGAGGAGGAGAAGGCCACTGATGCCAAGCTGACGCAGATCGCCGAGGCGCATGTCAACCGGCTGGCCGCGGTGAAGTGAGAAGGGAGAAGGGAGCAGTGAGAAGGAAGAAGTGAGAAGGGAGCAGTGAGAAGTAAGAAGTAAGGACTGAGCAGTATCTGTCACCCTGGAGCGAAGCGGAAGAGCCTGCCCAGAGCGCAGCGAGGGGGGCCAACGCTTTGCTTGAGCTCCGGCCCCTTTCGCTCGCCCTTCGGGCTCGCGCCAGGGTGACAGTCTTCTGATCCTCTGCCTCCTGCTCCCTCTCACCTCTTACTTCTCACTGCTTACTTCTGCTCGCTTCTTACTTCTTACTGGGCAGGTGTCAACAATCGGTAGTCAGTCTCGGGGTGAATTCGTGACAGCTGCTCCCGCAGCCCGATAGGCGCAAAACGTCGCCCTTGCCCTCTGAAAAGAGGGCAACCCAACGGGCAATTCGGGGAGGACAGTGACTACCGAATGCTGTCACTCAAGTGACTACCGAATGGTGGCACTTAGCCAGTAAGAAGTAAGAAGTAAGAAGAAGTGAGGAGTAAGGAGTAGGGCAGTTGAGATCTCGTGATCCCGAGAGAGCGCAAGCGACCGAGGGACCTACTCGCCCGGCTTTCGATGCCCGGGGATAAGGTCCCTCGCTTTCGCTCGGGATGACGAACCTCCTTAGTGCTCACTTCTTAGTGCTCACTCCTTACGCATCACTCCTGACTCCGCACTCCTTACTTCTTACTTCTCACTTCTTCTCACCTCTCACCTGTCACCTCACAGCTGCCCGCGGATTCGCCCCGCCACAAACTCCTCCAACCGCTCCCACACCGGCCGGTGACGCCACTCCTTCAGCGTAATCCGCTTCGAGTGCTCCCGGTCCTCGGCAAACACCCGCGCCTGCTCGGCCGCAAACTTGGCGTCCAGCACGTTGATATTGACCTCCTGGTTGAGCCGGAAGGAGCGCTCGTCGAAGTTGGTAGACCCGACAGAGACCCAGAGATTATCCACCACCATCACCTTGGTATGGTACATCGTCGGCTGGTACTCGTAGATCCGAACGCCTGCCTCGAGCAACGGCCCCCACATCCGGCGCGACGCCCGGCGGACCACCTGCGCGTCCAGGATCGGCCCGGGCACGATAATCTCGACCTCCACGCCCCGCCGGCGTGCCTGCACCAGCATGTCCACGGTCACCCGGTCGGGAACGAAATAAGAATTGGCGATGAGGATGCTGTGCGAGGCCGACGCGATCGCCAGGAGATACATCAGCCGCACACTCTCACTCCCGCCCGAGGGTGAGCTCCGGAAGGCCTGCGCCCGCTCGGGGCCGACCGAGTCCAGGTCGGGAAAGTAGCCGGGGCCATCCAGGATCACGCCTTTGGTCTCGAACCAATTGTCCATGAAAGCAGCCTGCAGTTGGGCCACCACCGGGCCTTCAACTTGAAAGTGTGAGTCGCGCCAGTGGTCCTTGTCCTGTGCATGGCCCAGCCATTTGTCCGCGACTCCCACTCCTCCGGTGAAGCCGACTCGCCCGTCCACCACCAGGATTTTCCGGTGGTCTCTGTGGTTGAGCCGATCGAGGTTGTACCAGTGCAGCGGACGGTACTCGACCAGCTCGACCCCGGCCTGACGCATCTGCTGCAGAAACTTCTGGTCGATTTTTTCCGAACCCACCCAGTCGAGCAGCAGGTGGGTATGAACCCCGGCGCGGGCCCGCTCTGACAGGGCGCCGGCGAACTCCTTGCCCACGTCAGAGGACCAGAAGATGTAATTCTCGAAGGTGATGGTCCGCTTGGCCGAGCGGATCTCCTGCAGCATGGCGGGAAAGACCTGGTCCCCATTGAGGAGGCCGGTGACCCGATTCCCCGGCAGGAAAGCGGGCCCGAGCAGGTTTCCCATGGTTCGGACGAACTGGGAATCCCCGGTGCCATATCGGTGGGGAATCGGGTGCGCGACCTTGCGCTCAGAGCTGGCGAGATTGACGTAGAGGAGGATCAGCACCAGAAGGAGTCCCACCAGCACCGCCGCCGCAACCCGTGCGGCCCGGAGTCGCTTCCACCAGTCTGCCCAGGCCCGCGACGGTCGTGCTGTCGAGCGCTTTCCACCCATGGCGGCGGCTCCCTACGAGAGTCACTCCACCACTGACTTATCTCGCAGCAGGCAGACTGGCCAGGCCCCTAGGCTCGGGCGTCGCGACGGCCCACACCGGGTGATGGTCGCTGGCGCCGCGCACCTCCCGCACCACGCCGGCGCTGGCGGGTCTCGCGGGAGATAGCTCCCGCACAAAGATGTGATCCCAGGAGAAGAAAGAGATGCTGGAGCCCACTCTGGAAGTAAGCCATCGGTATCCCTGCCCCACTAGAAAAGGGCCGACCCCGTAGCTGTTGAAGTCCCCCGCGATCACGACCGGGCCATCGAAATCGGAGGCATCGGACAAGACCGCCTGCACCTGGTCCTCTCGTCCGGCCTCCGAGATCCGGACCGGTGTCTCCAGGTGCACGGCATACACTCTGACCCGCTGCTCGCGCACTCGTACAATGGCCCCGGTCGCGGTTCGCCGCTGGTGCCTGAACCGGGCCTCATGGGGGAGCAGCAGCTTCCAGCTTTGCTCGATGGGCCAGCGAGAGAGGATCGCGGGACCGAAATACTTGTGATCGGTCGGGTGGATTGATGCGGGGTAGTACGCGTAGTTGAGCCGGAGCGCTCGGGCGATGCGGTCCACGCCGGTGTTGTCCATCTCCTCCAGGGCGACGATGTCCGCACCGCGCAGGCTGTCGCTCCGGAGAACCTCGATGGCTCGGTCGATCCGGCGGGCCAGCTTGATGTTGAAGGTGACGATCCGGACCGTGGGCGTTGCCGCGGCCTGCGGGCTGGGCGCGGCGTACTCGCCCACGAAGCGAGGGCTCGTGGGATTGAGCAGGTTGATCGCCGGCGCGCAGCTCACCAGAAGCGCGGCGCTCAGGCCCGGCAGGGCTGCCCGAGACACCCGCAAATCGATTCGCTTCCTACCTGGGTTCACGGACTGAAATCTACACCGCGGCGGATTCGACGTCCGAATCCGGCCACCTCCGTTGCAGAACGATTCCAGGTCCGAATGCGGCCAGCAAATGACGCTGCCGGCACGCTAGGGTGTTGAAAACGGAGAGCGCTCCTCCCTCCTCCTCGCGGGCTCGCGGGCGCTCACAGCCGTTCCAACCTCGGAGACTCCCATGCGACAACTCGCGTCCGCCGCCGCTGCCCTCCTCATCGCTGCCGCGTGGGGCTGCGGCAACGAATCGGAGACAACCCCATCCCTCGGCCCCGAAGCCCAGAGCATCGGTCCCACCTCATACACCGTCGTCACGTACACCTCCTCACTCGGCGGCACGACGAGTCGAGGCACGGCCATCAACAACCAGGGGCTGGTGGCCGGTTTCTCCAACCTGGCGGACGGCACTCGTCACGCGGCTCTCTGGAGAGAGGGCGCCATCACTGACCTCGGCACCCTCGGCGGGCCCGGCAGCACCGTGGCCTGGCCGGGGATCAACCACAACGGGATTGTGGTCGGCATCTCGCTCACCCAGCAGGTGGACTTGTTGGACGAGGACTGGAGCTGCGAGGCCGGGGGATTCATCCCGACGACCACCAACCTCGCCTGTCGCGGGTTCTGGTGGGAAAACGGCGCCATGCACGAGCTGCCCACGCTCGGTGGCACCCACGGATTCGCCACCGAGGTCAACAGCCGGGGTCAGATCGTCGGGTGGGCGGAGACCCTGGTGCACGATCCCACTTGCGTCGGTGTCCAGGTGCTCCAGTTCCGGGCGGTCATGTGGGAGCCCAAGAAGGGCACCAAGCAGGAGCTTCCTCCGCTGCCCGGCGATTCCGCCTCCGCCGCCACGGCGATCAACGACTCGGGCCAGGCGGTGGGCATCTCGGGCAGGTGCGATCAGGCAGTGGGTCGCTTCAGCGCGCTGCACGCAGTGCTCTGGGATCATGGTACGCCGGCCGAGATTCCCAACCTGGGAGGCACGACCTGGCACACACCCATGGACATCAATGAACGGGGCGACGTGGTGGGCTTTTCCAATCCACCCGGCCCGGGCGACCCGGAGGGCGAGTTCATCGCCCATGCGTTCTACTGGAACAAGCACAGCGACGAAGCGGTAGACATCGGCGTGTTGGATGGCGATGCCTTCAGCGAGGCCTTTGCCATCAACTCGCGAGGGCAGGTGGTGGGCGTGTCGTTCGGCGGCCCAAACGGCGCCCGTGCCTTCGTGTGGCAGGACGGGGTACTGAGGGATCTGAACGACCTGGTGGACATCGCGCCGGATGTGCTGCAATCGGCTCAGGACATCAACGATGCCGGACAGATCACCGGACGGGTGCGCGACGCGGCGACCGGCGCGATCCTGATGTTCGTGGCGACGCCGCCGGGCCATCACTGAGCGGCGCAGCGCTACAGGAGGCAGGTCCCCTTCGCGCACACTCGCAGGGTGCGCTCGGCCTAGGACTGCGCCCGCTTTGCGGTCGGCGGCAGCAATCCGTTCAGTCTGAGATAGATGGCGAGCTGGCTGTAATGGTCGGCCCAGTCTTCAGCGGCGGCGAACATCGCTTCCGCACGGGAGACCTCGCCGTGGCCGAAGAACGGCACCTTCCCATTGAGATCCGAGTCGTTCAGCTTCGTGAGCACCGATTCGCAGAATTGAAAGGTCTCCCGTAGCCGAGCGACGAGTTTGTCCTTGGGCGCTCCCTCAGCCAGCTCGGGGCGCTTGGGCGCCTCCGCACCGCCGATCGATGAGCAGAGGAAGTCGTTCCCGCCCGACAGATGGCCAATGACCTTTCCGAAACTCATCTGTGCCGGAGTGGGCTTGAACCCGTACTTATCGGCCGGCATCTCCTCCGCCGCCGCGATGAGGTTCTTTGAGCTGCGCTGCGCAATAGAACGTAGGGCGTCGGAAACCGGCGACGGGGGGTTCGGCGCGGCGCCGGTAGCGGCAAGGCAACAGGCCGCGATCGCTATGAGCTGTAGCTGTGTCTTCATGGCTGTGAGTCCAGTTGGGAGGTGTGGGTTGTCCGCCTCAAGCTATACCCGGGGCTAATCTCCGCAACACCCGGCAGGCTAGCTTATCAGAGGACGCAGACGACGCAGAGGACGCAGAAGACGCAGAGGACGAAGAGGACGCAGAGGACGCAGAAGACGCAGAAGACGCAGAGGACGCAACGACGCAGATGATCCGTATCATAACCCTCCTGCTCACAGCGGTGCCCCCAGCGAGCATGGTCGCTCAGACCACGCCCGGGGACTCGGCCACGGCCTTACTCTCCCGTGGCATTTCCCAGGCACTCGCTCGGCATCGTGCCGCCACCATCCGCGATGTCCGCTATGACTTGACGCTCGACATCACTGCCCTGGACAGCGCAGTGGGCCGAGTGACCCTCAGCTTTCACCGGTCAGACAGCTCTGATGTGATCATCGATTTCCGTGGCCGTCGGCTCACTCGGACCGTCGCGAACGGCCAGGCGACTCCAGGCATTGCTGCAAGGAACGGTCACGTGGTCGTTCCGGCTCAGCTGCTGGTCGCCGGAGACAACGTTCTCTCCTTCGATTTCGTGGCCGACATCGCTCCCAGCGGGGCAAGCATCATCCGGGCCCACGATCCGACCGATGGGAGCGATTACCTCTACACCCTGCTCGTCCCCTCCGACGCCAACCAGCTCTTCCCCTGCTTCGATCAACCAGACCTGAAGGCCCGCCTGCGCCTTACGCTCGCCGCGCCCGCGGCCTGGTCCGTCGTCGCGAACGGCTCCGTCGCTCGGTCCGATACGACCGGCAATCGGGTCACCACGAGATTTGACGAGACCAAGCCGCTGAGCACCTATCTCATCGCCTTCGCTGCCGGTCCCTGGCACCACGCCAGCGCGAGCCGCGAGGGCCGCACGATCACCGCGTACGTTCGCCGCTCCCGTGCGACCGAGGCCGATCTCGATACCCTACTCGTGCTCAACCAGCGGGCCCTCGACTGGATGGAACGCTACTTCGGGCGAGCGTTTCCGTTCGAGAAGTTCGACTTCGTCCTCGCCCCGGCCTTTCCTTTCGGCGGGATGGAGCATCCAGGCGCGGTCTTCTATAACGAGGACCGGTTCATCTTCCGGGAGCGCCCTACGCTGCCACAACGGCTGGCGCGTTTCTCTACCATCCTGCATGAGGTAGCACACCAGTGGTTCGGCGATCTCGTGACTATGCGATGGTTCGACGACCTCTGGCTCAAAGAAGGCTTCGCCACGTTCATGGCGGCCAAGGCGCTCGCCGACATCGACCCGTCCGCCGATGCGTGGAAGACCTTCTATCTCGGCAACAAGCCTCAGGCCTATGCCGTGGACCAGACCGCCGGCACTCGTCCGCTATGGCAGGAGCTCGACAACCTCGATCAGGCAAAGAGCAACTACGGCGCGATCGTCTACAACAAGGCGCCTTCAGTGCTGAAGCAGCTGGAATACCTGGTGGGCAACATGGCGTTCCAGGGCGGTGTTCGTCGCTTTCTGAACCGGTACGCCTACGCCAATGCCACCTGGCGCGACTTGCTCGGCGCCATCGGCCAGGCCGCAGGGCGCTCGCTGGACGGTTTCGGACAGGAGTTCATGCTGCGTGCCGGCATGCCGGTGGTGGAGCAGCGGCTGATCGTGCGGGGTGGGCGGATCGCCAAGCTTGAATTAGAACAGCGGCCAGCCAACCCCGCGTGTGATAGGGTTGTCACGCTGAGCGAAGCGAGGCGGCCATGCCTCAAGTCATGCCCTCTTCGCGGAGTTTACCCTGAGCGCAGCGAACGGGCTCAGGGTGACAAGGCCCTAACCTGGACCGAGCGTACCGAGGTGCTCCTCGCCTACCACGACCGCCCGCCGGTGCGCATTCCGGTCGAGCTTCGTGGGCGCGTCACTGAGGTGATTCCGGCGCGCGGCCGGCCGGCACCCGATTTCGTGTTCGCCAACACCCGCGACTACGGATACTTCCTCCTGCTGCTCGACTCGACCAGCGTGCAGGCGCTCGAGGGCGGTGCACTGGGTCGGGTCGACGACTCCTTCCTTCGCGCGATGCTGTGGGGCGCGCTCTGGGATCAGGTACGCGGATATCGAATGAAGCCGGATCGGTTCGTGAGACTCGCACTCCGCGAGCTGCCCCGCGAGACCGATGAGCAGCTCGTGCCCGTGGTGCTCGCGCGCGTCGAGCGCGCGGTGGCCGCTTACCTCCGTCCCGACGCGCGGGACCAGATCCAGGCGGAGGTGGAACGGGTGCTCTGGGAAGGCGCAGGTAACGCGGCGGTGTCGTATGGCGTTCGGAAGGCGTACGTGGATGGGTTCATCGGGCTGGCCACGTCGGCCGATGGTGTCGCCAAGCTCAACGCTCTTCTCTCGGCCGACTCGGTCGCCGGCGAGCCGCTCCGCGATCCAACTCGCTGGGACATCGTCACCCGCCTGCTCGAGCTGAATGCCCCACAGGCCAGCGCTCGGCTCGCCCAGCAGGCGAAGCGGGACACCACGGCGGACGGCCGCCGTCTGCGATTCATCGCCGGCGCCGGCGAGCCCAGTGCGGACACCAAGCGACGGTACTTCACCCGCTACTTCGCCGACTCGGCGCTCAACGAGGATTGGGCCACAGGAAGCCTGGGCCCGTTCAATGCCCTCGAGCATCAGGCGCTTACCTTTCCCTATCTCGCGCCCGCGCTCGATTCCCTTCCCTTCATCCAGGCCAACCGGCGCATCTTCTTCCTGGAGACCTGGCTCGCCGCGTTTCTGCGAGGCCAGACCGGGGACTCCGCGCTGAGTGTTGTTCGGCGCTACCTCGAGGAGCACCCGCGCATTCCCCCGGATCTTCGCCGAAAGGTGCTGCAGCACATGGACGAGCTGGAGCGGACAGTCCGAATCCGGGATACTGCCCGCGGCATGTCGTCCCCAGCAGGGTGAGTTAAGCCGGAAACAGTCGCTTCAGTGCCTGCTGTCCCTGGTCTCGAAACTCCCGGACTCGCGGGTCATCACCGGTGTAGGTCGCGACCCAGGCCCACACCCCGGTGTCGCCCTTGCCGTCCGTCCAGGTGAGCAATCGGAACCACCCGTCATCCAGCTCGCGCACTGTGCCGGCAAGCGTCTCCCGCGGGAGATAAAGCTCGACGGTGCCGGTGAACCGCTGGCCTCCCGGCGTGGTCACCTCGTAGGCCTGACCTTCCGCCGGCTGGGTGGGGCTCACCCGGAATCCGCCCGGGCCGAGGAGCCTGTCCCACGCCGTATCGCGGGGCGTCGTGGTGGTGAGCCAGGCCCGTCCGAAGTGGCGATCGCGGCCGCGGTGACGATGGAGGTAATGTCGGAGGCTTCTGAGCTCCGCCTGCCATCCTTCGGTGATCCCTTCCAGCTCGTTGTCCCAGGCGGCTCCATGGCCGAAGCCCGAATGCACCAGCTTGAGCCGGGTCTTGCCCTGGTGCGTCTCCAGGATGAACTCCATCGCGATGCGCGCCGGCTCTGCCTCACCGGGAGACAGCGGTCGGCCCTGAGTGTCGTAGGGTCGCGCATCCTCCTGAACCAGGCGCAAGAGCCGTCCCGGCTCCCACGCATCAATCCGCGTCTCCCAATCCCAGCCTTCGCCCCACGACCACGCCATCGAGCCGCCCACTCCGGGCGTCACCCGCGCATCTATCGGAAACCAGCGGACCAGCTCTCCGGCCTCAGTCAGCGCCCGCCACACGTCCTCCGGCGAGGCGTCGATGTCGAGAGACATCTGGAATGCGCGCGTGGGTTGAGCCGCTTCATTCACCGTCTTTGGCATGGGATCCCCCTTCGCTGGGCGTCGGATGGATGGCCGCGAGCAAGCGAAAGCGGCGTCCGCCCGGCGCCCGGTCGTTATGGTATTTGGCCGTGAGCCGCGCGAGCGCATCGGTCAGCTCCGCAGCGAAGGCAGCGCGCGACTGGGTGCTCGCGAACCGGACGTCGGCCTCGAGTGTCAGTGTGGCGATCCGCTTTCCCGCCTTGCGGGCCCGCGCTTCCAGCGAGGCGAGCTCGCGGATCGTCCGCCCGGCCGCTGCGATGAGGTAGGCGCTGCTCAGGCGATCGGCCGCCATTTCGGCCGTGGGGTCCAGCGGGCCCAGCGCCTCGGGGCTGATGAGGAACGCGCGAGCGGTGGCTCGCATCACCCGCTCGAGACAGTTGCCCTTGCGGCGCTCCTCGACCAGCTCCACCAGTCCGGCGCGTTCCAGCTCCCGGAGATGGTAGTTGATCCGTTGCCGGGGAAGCCGCAGCCGGCGGGCGAGCCCGCTGGCCGAGTCGGGTTGCTTCAGGTGCGCCACGAGTTTCTGGCGGGTGGGGTGGAGGAGGGCCGCGGCGGTATCGGGCCGGCGGATGACCTCGAGGGGAAGCGGGTGAGCCATGGAGCCAAGATGCTGCCGACAGTATTTTCTGTCAAGAAGGTAGTACTTGTCAAAAGGGGTACTTGTCGGCAAACCCGATCATCCTCGAGAGAAAGCGAGCCTGTGCGAGGAGTGCGTCGAGCTCAGCGCGAAGCAGTAAGGCTTCACTCCTCCGGCACGTTGCGCCGGAGCTCGTTCAGCCAGACCGTCGCCTCGGCATCGCTCGGCGCGCGCCAGTCGCTGCGCGGCGAGAGCGAGCCACCCGAGCCCACCTTGGGCGCGTTGGGCATCGCCGACCGCTTGAACTGGCTGGTTTGGAAGAACCGCTGAAGGAAGACCCCCAGCCACTTCTTGATCGTGGTCAGGTCGTACTCGTGCCGCCGCTCGACCGGGATCAGGTCGGGCCAGACGCCGCGTTCCCGGTCGCCCCAGGCGTGGTGGGCCAGGTAGGCGACCTTACTGGGCCGAAAGCCGAAGCGGGTGAGGTAGTAGAGATGGAAGTCCTGCAGCTCGAATGGCCCGATGACCTCCTCCGTGCTCTGGATCCGCTCGGGCTCGTCACCGCCGGCCGGCAACAACTCGGGTGAGATCTCCGTCTCCACAATCGAGAGCAAGATCTCATTCGCCTCCGGATCCAGCTCGCCAGAGTCGACCACCCATCGAATGAGATACTGGATCAGCGTCTTTGGGACCGAGGCGTTCACGTGATAGTGTGACATCTGATCGCCCACACCGTAGGTCGCCCATCCCAGAGCCAGCTCGCTGAGGTCGCCTGTCCCCACCACCAGTGCGCGATGCAGGTTGGCGAGACGGAAGAGGTGCGAGGTGCGCTCCCCGGCCTGGACGTTCTCGAAGGTGACATCGTGCACCGGTTCGCCTCGGGCATACGGATGTCCGATGTCCCGGAACATCTGCATCGCCGATGGCCGGATGTCGATCTCGTTGGCCGTAACCTTGAGCGCCCCCATGAGGCGTTGCGCGTTGGCGCGGGTCCGCTCGCTGGTCGCGAAACCCGGCAGCGAATAGCCCAAGATATTGCCGCGGGGCAGGCCGAGCTGGTCCATGGTGCGCGCGGCGACGATGAGCGCCTGGGTCGAGTCGAGCCCGCCCGAGACGCCGATCACCAGCTTCTCGATCCCCGTACTCACCAGCCGCTTCACCAGCCCGTGAACCTGGATATTGTAGGCCTCGAAGCACCGGGCATCCCGATCGCGCGGATCGCTCGGCACGTAGGGAAAGCGCTCGACGCCCCGACGCAAGCCGCGCAGGCCTTCCGGGATCCGGAGCTCGAATGACACCTTGCGCAGCCGCCGCGCCCGTTCGACGTAGTCGACTGACGCGTCGTTGAAGCTGGTCGTGCGTGCGCGCTCCTGCGCCAAGCGCTCGAGATCGACGTCGGCCGCTATGATTTGCTCCTCCGGGGCGAACCGCTGCGACTCGGCCAGCAGATCGTTGTTCTCGTAGATCAGCGCGTGGCCGTCCCACGCGAGGTCGGTGGTGGACTCGCCCGCGCCCGCAGCCGAGTACAGATAGGCGGCAATGCACTTGGCGGACTGTCCGGCGCAGAGGCGCCGGCGATAGTCGGCCTTGCCGATGGTGATGTTACTGGCCGACAGGTTAGCCAGGATAGTAGCGCCGGCCAGCGCACCCCAGGTGCTGGGTGGGATCGGCACCCACAAGTCCTCGCAGATCTCGACGAAGAGCGTGAAATTGTCGACGTTGACGGCATCGAAGACCAGGTCATTGCCGAAGGGGACGACCTCGCCCGCGAACCGCACCTCCCGGCTCACCGCGGCGCCGGCCGGAGTGAACTGCCGCCGCTCGTAGAACTCCCGATAGTTCGGCAGATAGCTCTTGGGCACGATGCCCAGCACCCGGCCGCGGTACACCGTCACCGCGCAGTTGAACAGCTTTCCCTCGAGCCGGAGCGGCGC